>JAKAPE010000168.1 GCA_021811945.1 Pseudomonadota bacterium
AACGCCTTGAACAGGGCATCGGCGACGCGCTGCGAGGTCTCGTGATTGCCGCCGACCACTGGCTTCTCGATGCCGGGGTTAAGCACCGAACCGGGCCGCGTGATGATCCTGAACGGCTGGTAGCAGCCGCCGTTTGGCGGCACATCGGGCGCAAACAGCGTCCGCATGACATAGAACACGGCGGCCGCGGCGATGAACGGCGTGGTATTGAGTGGGCCCGCCGCGGCATCTCCCGATTCTGAAAAATTGAAAATGGCGTTGCTGCCGGCGATGGTGATGTGCACGCGGATCGGAAGTGGCAGACCGCCAGCGGCATCGTCATCGAGAAAATCCTCGCCAACATAGTCACCGTCGGGCAGCCGCGCGATGGCGTCGCGCATCTGCGCTTCCGCCCAGTCGTGCAGTTGCGCAATCGACCGCCGCACGATCTTGCACCCGTGTTCCCGGCACAGCGCGATGAATCGATGCTCGGCCGCGCGAGTTGCCGCCATCTGCGCTAGGATGTCGCCTTCGCGCTCGTCGGGGCTGCGGACATTGGCGAGAATGAGGTCGAGCTTCTCACGATCCGCACCCTGCCCGGTGAAGACGCGCAACGGGCTGACTCGCAGCCCTTCCTGCCAGGAATCGCGGGCGCCGGGTACGTAGCTGCCCGGCACAGCGCCGCCGACATCGGCCCAGTGAGCGAGGCTGACCGCAAAGGCCTGCAATTCGCCGTCGAAGAAAATCGGGCGGATGGCCTTGACGTCCGGCAAATGGTTGCCGCCGACCTCCGGCAGATTGAGAAACCAGACATCGCCTTCACGCAGCCGGTCGCGGGGCACGATCTTGAGAAACTCGTGAACCGTGAAGCTCATCACGCCCATATGCATGGGAATGTCGCGGCCCTGCGCGATTAAATGCCCGTCGTAGTCGGTGAGCGCCGACGACAGGTCGCCGGCCTCGCGCAGCAGCGGTGAGCGAGCCGCGCGCATCACGATGAGCGACATCTCCTCTGCAATGCTGCTGAGCGCGTGCCGCACCACTTCCAGAGTGAAGGGATCGACCGCAGTCATGACGGACCTCCGACATCGATGTCGAGATGCCCCGCCTCGGTCATCGTCATCATGCAGCCGGGCGGAAGGATCAGCGTCGACATGCGGTCGCAGACGACGAGCGGCCCTTCGATCTGCTGGCCGGGCGCTAGGGCATCGCGGTGATATTCTGGCACCGCGATCGGCGCATCGCCGTCGAAATGGCAATAACGCGTCCTGACCGGTTGGGCGGACGCAGCGCTGCAACGGCGCGGTGACTGGATCGAAGCCTGCCGGGGCACGGTGGCCGTCAGGCGCAGAGCAACGACCTGCCAGGGCTCATCGGTCGCAAACCCGTACAGTTCCGCATGCCGCGCCTTGAAGGTATCCCCCAGCAGATCCGGCGCATCGAGTTGTGGCGCATCGAGCTCCACCGCGTAGCTCTGCCCGGCATAACACACCGCCGCGACCCATTTTAAATCCGGTTCGCCGGAGGTTCTGCCGATTAGGCGGCAGATCTCGGCCCTCATTTCGCTGCGGACGGAATTGAGGCGCGCGCAATTCCACGCCCCGCTGTCGAGATGGATCGTCCGATGTAGCGTGTAGCTGAAATCGGCCAACAAGCAGCCGAGCGCCGAAAGCGCGCCGGAATGGTTGGGCACGATCACCCGCCGGACGCCAATCAGGCGCGCGACATCCGCAGCATGCATCGGCCCAGCGCCGCCAAATGTGATCAGCACGCAGGTCCGCGCATCGACGCCACGATCGACCGTAACTCGGCGGAGCGCATTGCTCATCGCATTGTTGGCGACCTTGACAACGCCCCTCGCGGTCGCCGCAATGCCGAGGCCAAGCGCTTCCGCGAGCGGCGCGAGCGCCGCCTCGGCGCGCGGCCGGCTCAGGACGATATTGCCGCCGAAGGTCGCACCGTCCTCGAGAAAGCCGAGCACTATGTCAGCATCGCTTACCGTGGGCCGCGTGCCGCCGAGACCGTAGCAGGCTGGCCCTGGATCGGCCCCGGCGCTTTCCGGACCGACCTGAAGAATGCTGCCGTCAAATTTTACCAGGGACCCACCGCCCGCGCCGATGGCTTCAACGGCGATTGCAGGCATGCGCAGCGGACGCCCTGCAAGCGAGCGGTCTGCCCTGATTTCAGCTTCACCGTTCACGATCAGGCAGACATCGGTGGTTGTCCCACCCATATCGAACGTCACGGCCCGCGCAATGCCGAGCTCGCGCGCGACCATGCTCGCTGCGGCGACGCCCGCCGCTGGTCCGGATAGCGCCAGCGCCAGCGGCAATGCGCGCACAACATTCGGAGAGCACAGACCGCTCGCGGAGTGAAAGAAGTGCAGACGGCTGGCTTCGGGCTTGTGCTGCTCGATGCCGTCGATGTAGCGCGACACCAGGGGCATGACGCTCGCGCTAAGGACGGTGGTGCTTGCGCGCTCGAATTCGCGCGCTTCCGGATTGACCCGGTGGGACAACGCGACATGCGGCACCGCCTCCTTGAGGCGCGCGAACAGCATCTGCTCGTGATCCGCATTGGCGTAAGCATGAAGCAGGGAAACGGCGACGGCTTCCACCCCATGCTCGCGCAAGGTTTTGGCCAGGCGCGCGATCTCCCCCTCGTCCGGCGCAGCGATGACCTGGCCGCGATGGTCGATGCGCTCGGCAACCTCGAAGCACATGTCGTCCGCCACTTGGGGCGGCAGCTTCGGCAGAAGATCAAGCCGATAAAGATGCAGCCGGTTCTGGCGGCCTATCACCAGAACATCGGCGAATCCCGCAGTCGTCACGAAAGCAACTTTGGCCGAATGACCCTCGACGATGGCATTGGTGACCACCGTTGTGCCGTGGACGAGATCGTCGACCTCGCGCCAAGATAGCCTGACACTGTCGAGCCCGGCCAGAAGGCTGTGGATGGGATCGCCGGCGACGGTTTTGACCTTTGCGGAGAGTAATTCCGCTGTCGCTGGGTTGAAGGCGATGACATCGGTGAAGGTGCCGCCAATATCGATCCCGACCTGCCAACCGGCCATCTCGTTCCTCGCGTCCGCCTGATTGTCGACAGACGACAGTATCGGACTTCGCCCGGCTTCGCAAGGGCGCGCGGCCGCTCGAGCGGCGCCAGGCTGGCATGGCATACGCAACATGGGATGCCTGATCGGCGCGCCACGCGGCAGCCCTATCGTGAGGTCTTGGTCTTCGCTTTCGGCTGCCCCGGTGCGGCAGCGAAGCTGTTCAGCGACGACAGGATGTGGGCTTCGATCAGGTCGGCCGCCGTGTTGGCATTGCCGGACTGGATCGCTTCCAGGATCGGCTCGTGCTCGTCGGCGGCGTCGTTAAGGTTATCATAATGCGCATTGTCGATGGTCAGCGCCATGCGAAGCTGGGCATCGAGCATGGTATTGACTCGGGTGACATAAGGGTTGCCCGCGAGATCGCAGAGAAGCTTATGAAATTCGAGCTCGGCCTCGACCAGCCCGGTAAGATCCTTCTTGCGAGCACAGCGCTTCATCTCGGTGATACAGGCATAAAGCGGCGCGAGACTGAGCTGATTGCGCCGGCGCGCCACCTCGCGGATTGCCAACCGCTCAATCGCAGCGCGCAGGTCGTAAAGGTGGCGGATCTTTTCCGGCGTCATCCGGATGACCGACGGCCCGAAATGTGTCTTGCTCTCGAGCAGGCCATCCTGGAGAACGCGGTTCACGGCCTCGCGCACCGGAGCGCGGCTGATCTGCAAGCTCTTGGCGATTTGCGCCTCGATCACGCGCGCGCCCTGCACCAACTCGCCGCTGATAATCGCAGACCGCAAATGCTCGTAGACCTGGTCCGCGATCGACAGCCGATCGATCTGCATCTTAGATGTTATCGACACTGTTTTTTCCTCAGCTTTCCCGGACCCGAGTCGATGACGCCCGGCGCAAGCATTGACATTAGAGTTGAACTTATGCAAGTTGTCCACTGTCGACAATATGGAGAGGCACCGGCGTAGCCGCCCTCACGCGGAGGTAGCCCATGCACGATGCGATCCAGGACATAAACCAGAGGCTCCTCAAATACTTCGATGCCCTTTATTTCGGCGACGTCGGGCTGTTCGCCGAACTCTTCCATCCGCAGGCTTCGCTGTTCTGCGCGACCGGGGACTTTGTCAGTATGGACGTCAGGAGCTATCTCGACATTGTCGCCGCCCGTCAATCGCCCTCTGCCCGCCACGATCCGCGGCAGGATCGCATCCTGTCCATTTCGGTGCCCACCGCCACGACCGCGCATGCGCGCGTGCAGGAGCTCTTTCTGCCGAAGCGCTTCACCGACGAACTCGTTTTCATTCGCGCCGGCAACGAGTGGAAGATCATCTCCAAGATCTGGCATTTTGACCTCAGCCCCAGGGCATAGCGGACTATGGTCCTCGCAGCCCAGCCCACCACCTCGGGCACGCCCCTGGCGGCCTATCCGGGAGAACTCACGTGAGCGTCTCGCATCCGTCCCCGACCCATTCCAGCGCCGAAATCCTCTCGATTTATGTCGAGAGATCATGGCGTTCGAACGCGCAGCGGCAGTTGAACAAAGGCATCGACTTCGTCATCGGCAAGCGCGAAGGCATTTATCTCTGGAATCTCGAAGGCACCAAGCGTGTCATCGACTGCAGCACGGCCGGCGGGGTGCATAGCCTGGGTCACCGTCATCCCGAGGTGGTCGCGGCGCTGACGGGCGCGATCGACGGCGGCCGCGACACCGGGCTGTGGTCGCTGCCCAATGCCGAATATCTCTGGCTGCAGGACAAGCTCGCGGAGCTGGCGCCGTCACGCGCGCTGGACCGCAGCGTCATCACCTTGAGCTCGACCACGTCCGTCGACGTCGCGACGATGTTCGCCTTCCGCTTCACCGGCCGCCAGAAGCTCGTCGCCTACCGTCACGGCTATCACGGCCATTCCGGCTTCGCCGCGCTTGCCACCGGCTCGGCCGAGGAAGGTGTGATCGACTATTACCGCCTGCCCAGGCAATATGCCAAGTTTTTCGACACCTACAACGCACTCGACGAACTGGCGCACGTTCTCACTCCCGACGTGGCGGCGCTGATCGTCGAGCCGATCAACTACGAAACGTTCGAGCCCGCCTCGAAGGCCTATTTCGAGGGCGCCCAGGCGCTGTGCCGAGATCGAAACATCCTGTTCATCGTCGATGAGACGCGCACCGGGCTTGGGCGGACCGGGCGCCTGTGGGCATCCGAGCATTACGACATTGCGCCGGACATAATGATCGTCGGCAAGGGCCTGTCCGGCGGACTCTATCCGGCGAGCGCCCTACTTATGCGCTTCGACATTTACGAGCGTTGTATGAATCAGCACGATTTCGCCTATATCAGCAGCCTCGGCGGCAACGAGATCAGCTGCATCGTCGCTAAGAAGGTGCTCGAAGTCGCAAGTCAGCCGGAATTTCTCGACCATGTCAACAGGATCTCCGCGGTGCTGAGCCGCGAACTGGCCTCGGTATGTTCCCGGCGTCACAACCTTCTCTCTCCCGGCGTCGCCCATGGTGGGTTGTTCAGCGTCCGGATCCATGATTCCGCACTCGCGTCCCTGCTCTATCAGGCAATCTACCGGCATGGTGTACTCTGCCACAGCGTTTCCGTCATCGAGCCGTGCGTGTTAAAATTTTTGCCGCCGCTGACGCTCGACGAAGTCGGTGCGCACGAAATCGCCGAGGCGCTTGACCGCGCCGTCCAGGGGATCGGCACCTGACGCCACGCGGCCGACAACCGGCGCCGGCCTAGACCTTATGCCCGCTGAGCAACCTGCGACCCCCCTGGCACGTACAGTGTCGAGGATTGTACCGATGGGCGCTCAGCAGACATGGGGTCTAGACTCCGAGATACGCGCTTTGAATGTCCGGATGGTTGCGGATCTCGGCGGCGCTTCCGCGCAACACGACACGGCCGGTCTGCAGGACGATCGTGCTGTCCGCGATCTCGAGGCTTTTGACCAGGTGCTGCTCCACCAGCAGAATAGTCACGTCGCTGCGGCGTATGATTTTGATCGCCTCGAAGATCTGCGCGACGAGCTTGGGCATGATTCCCTGCGAAGGCTCGTCGAGCATCAGCAGGCGCGGCCGCGCCATCAGGGCGCGTCCGATCGCCAGCATCTGCTGCTCGCCGCCGGACAGCGTGACCGCGAGCTGGTTGAGCCGGGCCTTGAGGATCGGGAATAGCTCGAAGATGATATCAAGCGGTGCATCCCGATCGGGGCGGTTGCGAAACAGGAAGCTGCCGAGGCTGAGATTATCCTGCACGGTGAGCCGCGGAAACAGGCGGCGGTTCTCAGGCACGAAGGCGATCCCGCGCGCGGTGATCTCGTGCGCAGTTCTGCCGTTGATGCGCGCGCCTTCGAAAGATATCGTTCCGGATTGGCTACGCTCCATGCCGGCAATAGTCTTGAGCAGCGTCGACTTGCCGGCACCGTTCGCGCCCGCGATGGTCAGAATCTCACCTTGTTTGACACTGAACGAGACGTCCGAGATGGCCACCATACCCTGATAGGCCGTGGTGAGACCAGACACTTCAAGCACGTATACTATCTCCGAGATAGGCAGCTACCACCAGGGGATCGGTCGTGATCTCGGCTGCTGATCCCGACGCGATGATCTTTCCGAGGTCGAGGACCACGATGCGGTCCACCAGCGGCATGACGATCTCCATCACGTGCTCGACCATGATGATGGCGACGCCTGTTTCGCGGATTCGTTTCACCAGAGCTATGCCGCGGAGCGCTTCGGTCGGCGTCAGGCCAGCCATTACCTCGTCAAGCAGTAGGAGCTTCGGCCGCGTCGCGAGCGCGCGTGCAAGCTCCAGCCGTCGCTTTTCCGGCGAGGTGAGATCGCCTGCCGGAGTGTCGGCACGCGCTTCAAGCTCGACGAACTCCAGCACCTCGCAGGCCATGTGGCGCGCCGTGCGCGCGTCATGGTTCCGCAAGAGCGAGCCAACGACGATATTGTCGATCACGCTCATCGAATCGAAGCTGCGCACCACTTGGAACGTGCGCGCGATGCCGAGCCTGCAGCGGTTCGCCGGCACCAGCGCGGTGACGTCCCTGCCTTCGAACAAGATCTGCCCGCGCGTGGGCGCCAACGCGCCAGCGATGATGTTGAAGAAGGTGGACTTGCCGGCCCCGTTTGGACCGATCAGGCCGACGATCTCTCCGACCTGCACGTCGAGCGAGACGTCGTCGTTCGCTCTCAGCGCTCCGAAATTCCGGAAGATACTCCGCACCTGGAGAAGCGGCTCGCTCATGGCCTGGCACCTCTGGTCCGCTTTCGCAGGTGCAGCAGGCTCACCAGTCCCTCGGGCCGCAGCAGCGACACCATCACGACCAGAGCGCCATACGTGACCAGATCGGCGCCGCTACCCGAGCCGCCGATATAGCTGCGGGTGACCTCACCCAGCGGGATGAGAAGCACAGCGCCGATGGCCGGTCCCCACAATGTGCCGATGCCGCCGAGCACGGCCGGCAGCGCAATCAGCAATGAGATCCGGAAGCCGAAGACGCTGTTGGGGTCAATATAGGACGTGAACAGCGCATAGAAGGCGCCACCAACCGCCGTGAAGAAGGCGGAAATGGCCGACGCGCCCATTTTGGAATAGAAGATGTTGACGCCGAGGCTTCCTGCCGCCTCGGCGTCATCTTTTACCGCCCGCCACCAGTAGCCCCACCGTGCCCCTTCGATAATCCACGCTGTCAGCCATGCGAGCAACGACAGGGCCAGTACGAAATAGAAGTAGGGCACCTTGGTACGCCCGAACTGCAGGGTTGCCCAACTGTCCGGACCAAAGGGAAGCTGCAAGCCAAGCGCGGCGCCGGTCCAATCCCAGTTCAGAACTAGGAGAAGCGCCGCCTCCGCGATCACGATAGTGGCGATAGTGTAATAGTGTCCGGCGAGCCGGAAGCAGAAATAGCCGAGTGCAAGGGCGAGCCCGGCCGCCAGCGCAGCGCTGACCAGCAATCCGATCCACGGTACCACGCCCGCCATCATGTATAGCAGGACGGTGCCATAGGCGCCTATACCGAAATAGATCGCGTGACCGAGCGAGATCTGCCCGCAATAGCCGCCGAGAATGTTCCAGCCCGTGGACAAGGCGAGATACATCAATGTCAGGATCACGACATTCAAGGTGTAAACGTCCGTCACAAACAGCGGTAGGCACGCGGCCACCAGCGCAAAGAGTGCGACAGCGACAAGCTGCCTGCGCCTGCGCGCCGATGCTTCGGCGATATGACGCTCCGCGAACGAAGAGCGGCTGGCCTGCAATGCCCGGTCCATCACGATGACCCGAACAGGCCGCGGGGGCGGAGCACGACGACAGCGAGATAGACGGTGAACACGCCGAGCGACTTTAGCGCGGGCGTGAGGATCACGGCCGTAGTGGCCTCGACCAACCCGATGATGATGCCTGCGGCCAGTGCGCCGTAGACGCTGCCGAATCCACCGAGTGCGACGGTGACGAAAGCGGTCAGGAGGAAGGAGCTGCCGACGCTCGGATAGATGTAGAAGAAAGTGGCCAGGATCGATCCGGCTAGGCCGGACAGTGCCCCTCCGAATCCCCAGCCGAGGGTGAAAATCAAGTTTTTGTCGATGCCGACGAGCGCGACGGCCCCGGCATCTTCGCGCGTTGCTTCTAGCGCCTTGCCGAAATCGGTCCTGGTGATCATCAGCCAGATGAGGACGAAGGCGGCGACCGAGGCCACGCCGCCGACCAGTTGCGGCAGCGGCATGTAGATACCCGCCACCGACACCGATTTGCCGCTGATCCAGGTGTGGCCGATGCTGCGATAATCCGGCGACAACAGCGACTGTGCGAGTCCCATTAGAATGAGCCCGAGGCCGAACGTCGTGAACACCTGCACCATGCCGCGGTTGGTTTTGGCGCGCATGGTATAGCGGATGATTCCTAGATAGACGCCGGAGCCGAGCAGGAAAAGACATGCGGTCACGACCGGCCACAGTAGAAGCGGATCGAGGCCGGTCACGGTGACAAGGCCAAACATCAGATACATCGCCACCATCAGGAACTCGCCATGCGCGAAGTTCACCACGTCCATGAGGCCGAAGATCAGGGACAGGCCAGATGCTACGAGGGCATAGATCAGCCCCATTAGCAGGCCACTTAGGAGAACCTGAAGGATCGCTTCAAAGCTCAAGGCCACCTCACGCTCGATACGCTGGCATGCTGCCGGGCCTCGCGAGTATCCATCTTGGCGCTCGCGCTTTCATTGGCTGATAACGACCGGACCGAACCAACGCCGACGGCTACTGTCAAGCAAGCGGCCACTTCAGTGGGCGGGTGGCGAGGCGTTCAGGCCACACCGTCCGGTACTCGCGCGCACCATATTGCATCATCACGGGCTTGATCGAGGTGTTTTGGCCATCCGGGCCGAAGGTGACGCGATCCCATGGCATGATCGTGGAGGAGCCGGGAATATCCGTGGCGCGCAACGCCGCTTCGATTGCGGGCCCCTTGGTGCTGCCGGCGCGGTTGATAGCGTCGGCTAGTATCAGCAACGCCATGAATTCGCGTGCGGTATTGTCGTTCAGGTTCTTGCCGGAGCGTTTCTTGAACATCTCGTTCACGGCCATCAGCGACGGACGCTTGGCCGCGAGATCGAGAACGAAGCTGGCGCGGCTGATGATGCCGTCAGCGCGGTCGCCGACCGCGCTGAGGAACGCCGGCTCGATGAAGCCGCCATTCTGGCTGATCAGCCCTTTCGGTTTAAAGCCTAGCTCCGCCATGGTCTGGACCAGCAGAATGGCGTCGGTCGTATAGGACGTCGCCAGGATGACGTCGGGAGTTTTCGACTTAAGGAGCTGGACCTCGCTGCTAAGCGACGGCGAATTGGCGCGGTACTTGATGTCGGAA
>JAKAPE010000169.1 GCA_021811945.1 Pseudomonadota bacterium
TTGTATACTTCCATGCAGCCGTTTTATACCGGAAACGCCGCGATCCCAGCCGCCTAAAGGCGTGGGGTTTCCTGATCCCCTATCGGGGACTCTAAAGGCGTGGGGTTTCCTGATCCCCTATCGGGGACTCTAAAAATAGACAGGCCGGTCGGAACCCTTCCTCACCAGAGCGCGTTTCCCGCTTGGGTGGAGTCTGTCCTGAGGGGAGCCTTCTTCGGATGCAGCCGTGCCGCGAAAGGGAGCGATTCATCGCAAAACGGCACGATTGCCGCCACATTCCCACCCATCGTCCGCCTCCGGTTGTGAGCAAGATTCGCTCCGGCGCGTCAGCAGTGTGACGCCGTGCCGGAGAGGGAAAATTGGAGAGATCGATGCAGCCTACGCCTGACATTACCGGCGCCATGAATGCGAAGCGCTCTGTCTCCGGAATCGAGGAACGCTCCAACCTTGAGGAAAGGCAATTGCACGAGATCGCCGGCAGCGAAGGCCCCGGACTGCACGAACTGTTGCACGCCCTCCAAGGGATGCGGGTTGGTGATTTCACGGTGCGGATGGCCGGCGACCGCGTCGGCATCATGGGCAAGGTTGCGGACACTTTCAACGAGATCGTGACGGCAAACGAGCGCATCGCCCGGGAACTCGAAGTCGTCGGTGAGGTCGTCGGCCGCCAAGGCAAGACCCGCCGGCGCGCGCGCTTCGGCCGGTCTGACGGCGCGTGGGGCGGGATGGAAACGTCGGTCAACACGCTCATCGACGATCTGCTCTGGCCGACCACCGAGGTGACGCGCGCCGTCGCCGCCGTCGCTCAGGGCAATCTCCTGCAGACCGTGCAGCTCGACGTCGATGGGCGGCCGCTGAGGGGCGAATTTCTCCGCTCAGCCGAGATCGTCAACACGATGATCAAGCAGCTCAATGTGTTCACGTCGGAAGTCACGCGCGTCGCCCGCGAGGTCGGCACCGAAGGCAAGCTCGGCGGCCAGGCGCAGGTGCCCGGCGTCGCCGGCACCTGGAAGGATTTGACCGAGAGCGTCAACTCGATGGCGTCGAACTTGACGGCGCAGGTGCGCAACATCGCCGACGTGACGATGGCGGTCGCCAGCGGCGACCTGTCGAAAAAGATCACCGTCGATGTGCGCGGCGAGATTCTTCAGCTCAAGGAAGCCATCAACACGATGGTCGACCAGTTGCGCTCGTTCGCCGCCGAGGTGACGCGCGTCGCCCGCGAGGTGGGCACCGACGGCAAGCTCGGCGGCCAGGCGATCGCCCTCCGCGTCGCCGGCACCTGGAAGGACTTGACCGACTCGGTCAACTCGATGGCCGGCAACCTGACGGCGCAGGTGCGCAACATCGCCGAGGTGACGACCGCCGTCGCCCGCGGCGACCTCTCGCGCAAGATCGCCGTCGACGTGAAGGGCGAAATCCTGGAGCTGAAGAACACCATCAACACCATGGTCGATCAGCTCAACGCCTTCGCCTCGGAAGTCACCCGCGTCGCCCGCGAGGTCGGCACCGAAGGCAAGCTCGGCGGCCAGGCGCAGGTGCCCGGCGTCGCCGGCACCTGGAAGGATTTGACCGACAACGTCAACTTCATGGCCTCGAACCTGACGGCGCAGGTGCGCAGCATCGCCGAGGTGGCGACGGCCATAGCCAGCGGCGACCTGTCGAGAAAGATCACGGTCGATGTGCGCGGCGAAATCCTGCTGCTCAAGGAAACGCTCAACACCATGGTCGAGCAGCTCCGTTCGTTCGCCTCCGAGGTCACCCGCGTCGTCCGCGAGGTCGGCACCGACGGCAGGCTCGGCGGCCAGGCGGTGGTGCCCGGCGTCGCCGGCACCTGGAAGGACCTGACCGACAACGTCAACCTGCTCGCGGCCAACCTCACGACGCAGGTGCGCAACATCGCCGAGGTGACGACCGCCGTCGCCCGCGGCGACCTCTCGCGCAAGATCACCGTCGACGTGAAGGGCGAGATCCTGGAGCTGAAGAACACCATCAACACCATGGTCGATCAGCTCAACGCCTTCGCCTCGGAAGTCACACGCGTCGCCCGCGAGGTCGGCACCGAAGGCAAGCTCGGCGGCCAGGCGCAGGTGCCCGGCGTCGCCGGCACCTGGAAGGACTTGACCGACACCGTGAACGTGATGGCCGCCAATCTCACCGAACAGGTGCGTGGCATCGTCAAGGTCGTCACCGCCGTCGCCAACGGAGACCTGAAACAAAACCTCGCGGTAAAATCGAAGGGCGAGGTCGCGGCGCTGGCGGAGACCATCAACAACATGACCGAGACCCTGGCGATCTTCGCCGATCAAGTCACGACCGTGGCGCGCGAGGTCGGCGTGGAGGGCCGGCTCGGCGGCCAGGCCAACGTGCCGGGCGCCGCCGGCACCTGGAAGGCTCTGACCGGCAACGTCAACCTGCTCGCCGCCAACCTGACCACGCAGGTGCGCGCCATCGCCGAGGTGGCGACCGCGGTCACCAAAGGCGATCTGACCCGCTTGATCAAGGTGGACGCGCGCGGCGAAGTCGCGGAGCTCAAAGACAACATCAATACCATGATCGACAATTTGCGGCTTACCACCGAGCGCAATACCGAGCAGGACTGGCTGAAGACCAACCTCGCGAAATTCACCAACATGTTGCAAGGCCAGCGCGACCTGGCCACGGTGGGCCGGCTGCTGCTGTCCGAGTTGACGCCTCTGGTCAACGCCCATCAGGGCGTCATCTATCAGATAGAGAACGAAGAGCCAAACAATCTGAAGCTGCTTTCCGCCTATGCCGACGACGGCGCCAACGGCCACCCGCAGACGTTGCGCCTCGGCGAGGGACTTATCGGCCAGTGTGCGCTCGACAAGCGGCGCATGCTGATTACCGAGATCCTCGACAGCGCCGCGTCCATCAGCTCGGCGCTCTTGAAGGCGAAACCCCGCAACAACATCGTGCTGCCGGTGCTGTTCGAGAACCAGGCGAAGGCCGTGATCGAGCTCGCCTCGCTCCACGAATTCACCCCGCTGCAGACGACCTTCCTCGAACAGCTCACTACGTCGATCGGCATCGTGCTCAATTCGATCGAGGCGACCATGCAGACGGAGGGGCTGCTCAAACAGTCGCAGCAGCTCGCCGCCGAATTGCAGACGCGGCAGTACGAGCTGCAGCAGACCAACGAACAGCTCGAGCAGAAGGCGCAGCAGGTTGCCGAGCGCAACGTCGAGGTCGAGCGGAAGAATCAGGAAATCGAGCAGGCGCGCCGCGCGCTTGAAGAGAAGGCGACAGAGCTCGCCTGGACCTCGAAATACAAGTCTGAATTCCTGGCCAACATGTCGCACGAATTGCGCACGCCGCTCAACTCGATCCTCATCCTCGGCCAGCAACTCGGCGACAATCCGGAGGGCAACCTCACCCCCAAGCAGGTCGAATTTGCCCGCATCATCCACGGTGCCGGCACCGACCTCCTCAATCTGATCAGCGATATTCTCGACCTGTCGAAGATCGAGTCGGGCACCGTAACCGTCGATGTTGAGGAAATATTCTTCTCCAGTCTGGTTGACATGGTTGCGCGGCCCTTCCGTCACGAAGCGGAGACGCGTCAGCTCTCGTTCGACACCCATGTCGATCCCAATCTCGGGCGCGGTCTCGTCACCGACCCCAAGCGCCTTCAACAGGTGCTGAAAAACCTCCTGTCCAACGCTTTCAAATTCACCACGCGGGGCGGGGTGCGACTCAACGTAGCCACTGCACTCGGCGGCTGGAGCGACGGCCATCCCGTGCTGAGCCAGGCCCCGGCGGTGGTGGCATTCGAGGTTTCCGACACCGGTATCGGCATTCCGCCGGAAAAGCATAAGATCATCTTCGAGGCGTTCCAGCAGGCCGATGCCTCGACCAGCCGCAAGTACGGCGGCACCGGCCTCGGTCTCGCGATCAGCCGCGAACTCGCAAGCCTGCTCGGCGGCGAAATCCATTTGCGCAGCGCGGCCGGTTGCGGATCCACCTTCACGCTCTACCTGCCGATCAAATATGCGGGCTCGACTGTGGCGCTGCGGCAGACAGGCGCCGCGCCGGTAGCGACGGCGCCGGAAGAGCGCGCGACCGAGCCGATCGCCGATGACCGGCTGCAAATACACGCGGGGGATGCGATACTGCTGATCGTCGAGGACGATCCGCACTACGCCCGCATCCTCACCGATCTCGCTCGCGACGAAGGCTTCAAAGTGCTGCTCGCGATGCGCGGCGACGACGCGCTCGACCTCGCCAAGCAGTATCAGCCGACCGCGGTGTCGCTCGACGTATTCCTTCCCGACATGCTGGGCTGGAACGTGCTCAGCCAGCTCAAGAAGAATCCTCTTACCCGCCATATCCCGGTGCAGATCGTCACCCTCGACGAGGATCGCCAGCACGCGCTTACACGCGGCGCGTTTTCTTTTGTCAACAAGCCGACGACGCGTGAAGGCATCGCCGATGCCCTGGTTAGAATCAAGGAGTTTTCACAACCGCGACGTCGGCGTTTGCTGATCGTGGAAGACAACGCCTTCGAGCAGATGAGCATCAGGGAGCTGCTCGGTCACGATGACATCGAGATCGTCGCCGCGGCCAGCGGTCGCGAGGCCCTCGATATCCTGCGCGGCGAAACCTGCGACTGCGTGGTGCTCGACCTGCGGCTGCCGGACATGTCGGGCTTTGAAGTGCTTGAGCGCATGCGCGCCGACGCGGCGCTCGCCGAGGTGCCGGTGGTGGTGTTCACCGGTCGCGAATTGTCGGCGGATGAGGATGCGCAGCTGCACACCATGGCGCGCAGCATCGTCGTCAAAGGCGTGGAATCGCCGGAGCGGCTGCTCGACGAGACGTCGCTGTTCCTTCATCGCGTCTTCAGCGAGCTTCCTCCTGAAAAGCAGCGCCTGCTCGAGCACCTCAACACTTCCGACGAAGATCTGGTCGGCCGCACGGTGCTGCTGGTCGACGACGATCCGCGCAACATCTTCGCGCTGTCGAGCGTGTTGGAACGACGCGGCATGCGCGTGCTCACCGCGACGACCGGCAGCGAGGCGATCACGCTCATCGAAGAGACGCCGCCGCTGGCGATCGTGCTGATGGACATCATGATGCCGGAAATGGACGGCTATCAGACCATCGAAAACATCCGCGGCAATGCTGCCCACCGCCGCTTGCCGATCATTGCCCTGACCGCAAGAGCGATGAAAGGCGATCGGGAGAAGTGCCTCGAGGCGGGAGCCTCGGACTATCTCGCCAAGCCGGTCAACACCGAACAGCTTCTCTCGGCGCTGCGGATGTGGCTCCATCGCTAGGGAAGCGCCATGAACGAGAAGATCAACGTCCTCTTGGTCGACGATTCTCCGACGAAGCTGCTGGCCAACGAGGAAATTCTCCGCGATCTCGGCGAGAATCTCGTCAAGACATCGTCCGCGCGCCAAGCCTTGGAATTCCTGCTCAAGAACGAAGCCGCCGTGGTTCTCATCGACGTGTGCATGCCGGAACTGGACGGCTTTCAGCTCGCCCAGATGATCCGCGACCACCCACGGTTTCAGAGGACGGCGATCATATTCATCTCCGCCATCCAGGTGACCGACGACGATCGGCTGCGCGGCTATCAGTTGGGCGCGGTGGACTATGTACCGGTGCCTGTCGTTCCCGAAGTGCTGCGTGCCAAGGTCCGGGTGTTCGCCGAGCTATATCGCAAAACGCGCGAACTGGAACGTCTCAATGCCGAACTCGAGCACCGCGTCGCCGAGCGCACCGCGGAACTCGAGGCCTCCAACAAGCGCCTGTTGCAGAGCGAAGAGGGTCGCAGTCTCGCGTTGGCTGCCGGTCAAATGGGCTCGTGGGAATGGGATTTGAAAACCGGCGAATGGAAATGGGATGAGGGTCAGTACCACATATTCGGCGTCGCCCGCGACAGCTTCGCGCCCGGCGCAGAGAAAATCCGCGCGCTGATCCATCCCGACGATCTGGAGCGGCTGCGAGGGATGGTGCGCCGCATGATTAGGGGCGAGCGGACGCGGCAGACCGAGTTCCGCGTCCTGCAGCCCGACGGCAAAATGTGCTGGTGCACCGGCACCGCGGCGGCGAGCCTTGACGCCGCCGGCCGCGTCGTGCGCATCAGTGGCGTCACGATCGACATCACCGATCGCAAGGAGGCCGAAGAACACCAGGATCTGCTGGCGCGCGAGGTCGATCACCGCGCCCGCAACGCGCTCGCCGTCGTGCAGTCGATCATCCGCCTTTCGCGCGCGAACAGCGTGGAAAGTTACGAGGCGGCCGTCGAGGGCCGCATCAAGGCGTTGGCGCGCGCACACACGCTGCTCTCCGATTCGCGCTGGCATGGCGCCGATCTCGGGGTGCTGGCGGCCGAGGAACTGGCCCCCTATCGCGCGGCGGAAGCCGACAAGGTCGCGATGAGCGGCCCGAACGTGTCGCTCGCGCCGCAGGTGGCGCAGGGGCTTGCACTTGCTCTGCACGAGATCGCCACCAACGCGGCCAAGCACGGCGCGCTGTCGTCGCTTCAGGGCAAGATCAGCCTGACATGGCAATTGCACCCGGACCTTCTGGCCTTGCGGTGGGTCGAAAGCGGCGGCCCGCGGGTGGCGCCGCCGTCCGCCTTGAGTTTCGGCCTCAATGTGATCCGCGCCAGCATCGAGCAACAACTCGGCGGCACGGTGGCCTTCGACTGGGACCCGAAAGGGCTGCGATGCACTTTGTCGATCCCGCACTACCAGGCGAAGCACCAGCGCGCGGTCGAGAACCAGGGCGGCGGCGACAATCGGTCGACACTGGCGGATGTGGCGGGCGGCCAGCGCGTACTGCTGGTCGAGGACGAGGCCCTCGTCGCCATGATGATCCAGGAATGCCTGACTGAAAGCGGCCACTCCGTCCTTGGCCCGATCAGCCGGGCATCCGAGGCGCTGGTGGCGGCGAAGGAGGGCGAATTCGACGCCGCCATCCTCGACATCAATCTCGGCGACGGCATGGCCTACCCGATCGCCGATATTCTTTGCGCACGCGGCGTGCCCTTCGTCTTTCTCACCGGCTACGAGGCCGGCACAATCGACGGCCGGTTCAGCACAGTGCCCATTCTGCAAAAGCCGATCGAACAGCAAACGCTGCAAAGCATCTTCGGCCGCGCAACCCGGAACGGAACACGCCTTTCAGCGGCGCGCGCCTGACGACGGCCGTGGCGCTGACGCAATCCCGAGCGGCGGTGGTGCGCCGACCCGAACGCGCCGGCAGGGCTGGCCTAAAGTTCAGCGGGATCTTAGGATCAAAGCGGACCTTCGAGGAGCCCGCATGAGCGCGACGATTGCCGAAAAACTCGAGACCTTGAGTGTTTGCTTGGGGACTTATCCCCATACCCTTCCGTTGAAGGAAGGCCGAATCAAGTCCGATCGCGTCACGCTCGCCTTCACCGAGATCAATCCGGTTAATCGCGCGTTCCTGCCGATGGCGCGCGAGCAAAAGTTCGATGTGAGCGAGATGGCGATCGTGACCTATCTGCAGGCCAAAGCCTACGGCAAGCCGCTCACGCTTCTACCCGTCACCATGATGGGGCGCTTCCAGCACGGCACCATGCTGTACAATTCCGAGCGCGGCATGCTTAAGCCGCAAGACCTTCCCGGTCGCAGGGTCGGCGTGCGCGCGTTCTCGCAAACCACCGGCGCGTGGGTTCGCGGCATCCTCTGGAAGGACTACGGGCTCGATTTGACCCGGGTCAGATGGGTGACGTTCGAGGATGCCCATGTCGCCGAGTACCGCGATCCGCCGGGCGTCGAGCGCGCCCCCGCCGGCAAGGACATCACCAAAATGTTGCTCGACGGGGAACTCGATGCCGCGATCTTCGGCGGCAGCATGCCGAACGACCCGCGGCTCACGAGCGTCATCCCCGAAGCCGCGGCGCAGGCGTGGTACGGAAGGAACCGCGCCGTTCCGATCAATCACATGGTCGTGCTCAAAGCGCACCTTTCGCAATTGAAGCCGGGCGTAGTGCGCGAAGTGTTCCGCTTGCTGTTCGCCAGCAAGAAAGCAGCCGGCCTGCCCAAGCCCGGCATGGTGGATCTGATTCCGTTCGGCTTTGACGCTGTCAAGCCGTCACTCGAGCTGATGAGCACTTACGCCTTCGAAATGAAGCTCATCCCGCGCCGTTATGCGGTTGAGGAACTGTTCGACGACACGACGCGACCACTGCAGGCATAGGGACCGCTTTCGACTGATCCAGGCAACTTGCCGATCAGACAAAGCCGTCGATCGCTACCGCTCTTCGAGCAAACTCTTTATAGTTGCGAAAGGCGGCGCAGAAAGGGGTCGAGGCGCCGCGCAGTGTTCGTAATCTTCATCGCTTGTCAGAGCAAGGAATCCGGCAGCTTGAAACGCTGATGTTCGCTCGGACGGGGATCGAAAATCTTCAAGGTGCCCGAACCGAGACACTTGATCTTGGCGGCGTAGTGCACGGGAAGCCGAGACCCTTCGTATAATGCGCGGGCATGTCCGAACACGTGGCGGCGACCCGCCTTATTGACGTGCAGGCGCACCATCTGGTGGCATATCGGACATTGTGTCAAAAGAGGGTGAAGCCGCCGCCTTCCCAGGAACTTGATGAGCTCGATCACCCATACCGATAGGTCGCGCATCCTTCCTCCTTAAGGATTTCAATAGGCCGCACAACCGATAGCCAGAGCCGCCCCGACGACCGTTTCTTTATAAACCGTGTGTAGGGAATAATTAAGGCGCCTCAGCATTTTCCCCTTGAAAAAACCCGCTGGTCCAGGCGGGCAACCGATCCTCGGCTGCGCCAGCGAATGGGTCTGCGGGGCCGGCGCCTGCTGCTGTTGAGACTCGCGAAAGGGGTGCATGATTTCGGTTGCCGGCCAATCCGGTGTTTGCTGTAATATTTCCGGCAACGCCGGCGGCAGCAAGGGCGCGTCCGCGACGACACGGGTCGGAAAGGGCCTCTTCATGAATGTCTATGACCTTAACGAGCGGGTCGCCATCGTCACCGGTGGCGCCCAAGGCATCGGCCTCGCCGTGACCAAGCGCATCCTGGCCTCCGGCGGGCGGGTCAGCATCTGGGACCGCGACCGCGTGCTGCTCGAGGAGACGGTAAAGACGCTCGCCCAACCGAACCGAGTGCAGGGTCTTGCGGTCGACATCGCCGACCTTGCCGGTGTCGAAGACGCCGCCAAAGCGGCAATCGACCGCTTCGGCAGAATCGACATTCTCATCAACAATGCCGCCATCGTCGGGCCGAACGCGACGACCTGGGAATATCCGTCCGACGCCTTTCGCGAGGTGGTGAATGTCGGGCTCATCGGCACGTTCCACTGCTGCCGCGCCGTCGTTCCTCACATGATCGCGGCCAATTACGGGCGCATCGTCAATCTCAGTTCCGTCGCCGGCAAGGAGGGCAATCCGCGGGCGCCCGCCTACAGCGCCACCAAGGCGGCAGTGATTGCGCTGACGAAGTCGCTCGGCAAGGAGCTTGCCGCCTACAATATCGGCGTCAACTGTGTTACGCCGGCAGTGGCCAAGACCGCGCTGGCGATGAGCCAGGCGCCGGACTTTCTGGCCATGATCGTGGCTAAAATCCCGCGCGGGCGCATGCTCGAAGTCGAGGAGGCCGCGTCAATGATATGCTGGCTGGCGAGCGCGGAGAATTCCTTCACGACCGGCGCGGCTTTCGACCTGTCGGGCGGGCGGGCAACCTATTGAGCGGCCGCAAAGCGAGGACGAAGTTGGAGTGATGAAGCTTTATTATTCTCCGGGCGCGTGCTCGCTTGCTCCGCATATCGTGCTTGAGGAGGTCGGAGCGGGCTACGAACTTGGGCGCGTCGACCTCGCCGCCAATCAGCAGAACAGCGCCGAGTATCTGCGCATCAATCCGAAAGCGCGGGTGCCGACTTGCTCCGACGGCGATTGGGT
>JAKAPE010000170.1 GCA_021811945.1 Pseudomonadota bacterium
GTTGGTGCTCATGCAGCACGTCTCCCTGCCGCAGGCCGGTCCAGAGCGAGAGCTCGAACGCCGCCGCGAGCGGACCGAGATGCGGGCGAATTGCGCATATTTCGCGCGGGGTCCACACGATGTCGGCGCGCGGGCGGCTGTTTCGCCATGGAAAGCGGATGGCCTCGATCCGGTTGTACCGGACGAAGCCTCGATCGACGCCCCAGGAGACGCAGCGTGCAAGAGTCCGGATCGTCTTCTCGCACTCAGCCGGGGTCTCCGCCATCTCGTCGCGCCAGTCGTACACTAGGGCGCGGAACTCGGGGCGCTCCAGCTCGGCTATCGAAAGCTTCCCGAATTTTTCGGCGAGTCGTTTTGCGATCCGGCGGAATTGCCGACTCGTTTCGTCAGAGTGTCCGCGGAACTCCGGAGTGCAGCCAAAGCGGTAGAGGAGGGTGGCGACGTTCTTTGGAGAGGATCGGTGCTGAACGTGCACTGTCCGGGTGGTGATGATGTCGGGCATCGGGAACCTCAGTGGCTGCCTACAACAGCGGCTACTAACGGTTATAAATCAATTTGAAATGCAACTCAAGTTTGCCGAATTCTCGTGGCCATGCCTTCGGCCGAAGCAGCACCCTGGGCCCGATCCTGTTGGAATATTCGGGGTGAGCTTTGAGTCTGGATCAGCGTCCTGACCCGGTGGTCGCCTACCCAGGGCCTTTTTCCCGGGGGCCCCCTTTCGAGCCCCCTTTCGAGCCCCCCTTTGGGGCCCCGACTCTGCTCCCTGATTTGCTTCGAGCCGGAGACGATGAGCCAACGGGCGCGGGCGGAAGGAAGCACGGGACCGATTGTGAGATCAACCTCAGCTTTTCAAACCCGCATTGACGCGCCCCATATGAATTGCTCCCTCGGCCCGGTTTTTTACGGGTCCTATCGCGTCAATTTCCAAATCTCCTGTGCGGGTCTATTCGATCGTTCGGCTGAACAGCGAGGTCGTGCCCTTCCCTGCCGCACACGATCGGAGCACTGGGACCGTGCAGGCTCGCGTCAGGACAGCGGTTGTAGATCAAGGATCGCCGCTTCCGAGCTAAAGGCCTCGGGGGACGGCGACGTACAGTCAGTCGAACGCCGGCACGAAGAGTGTGGCCCGGGCTCCACGGTGAAATATCCGCTGGTCGGATTCGGAATTTGTATTTGTTGCTCGATCGTTTCTCATCAATTGCGGTGGACCGGGCGTGGCAGGCTGGCGAAAGATCGCACGCATCTGCTATGATTGCAGGAAGCCTAAAAAGGAATAAACGCCGCATCGGTGGTGCGCTTTCCCCGAACAGAGAGGGTCAAGAAATGCAAGTGAACGAGATCCTGCCGAGAAAGAAGCGCCCCTCCGATGACTGTCTCTGGTGCGGCGCCGCATTTGAAGCGCGCAACGGCGGGAAGCGGCAACGCTTCTGCCGCCCCCTCTGTCGTACCGCTTTTCATTCCGCCTCCCGCCGCTGGGCAGAGCGCGCCATCGCGAGCGGCGCCCTCTCCATCGCCGATCTGCGGTCGGAGTCGCACTCTAGGGCAGGCATCTAGGGCAAGAGGCGAGATGGCCACTCAGAGCAACGTGCACGTTTCGCCCTCTGCCCCAAACCGGGGTATCTTGCTCTCGCCGGTACATCACCGTCCCGAACGGGACCGTTGCAAGACGGCCGCCCTCGGGGGGCGGCGCGCATAAGGATGGTTGGGCGGCGCGGAGCCCCCGTGTAGCGCAGCGCCGACCACGCCCGGCCGCCGTCAGGCGGCCAAGGCCCACAGGGCCTCGTTCTTGTGCTCCTTCAGATGATCCATGTTGAGATAGCGGGTGGCTTCGAGCCAGTTTTCATGCATCTCGACGGCGAGCGGCACCGGAAACGGGTGCCGGTCCTTGCCGCCATGCGCGAAGGAAGACCGCGCCGGATCGGCGAAGCGGTAGGGTGCGCCATGGAGCATCTCGCCGACCATCACAAGCGCGCGCACCGTCCGCGCGCCGACGCCCGGCGTCAGCAGCAGGTTGGCGAAATCCTTCGGCCCCCTTTCCGCCGCCGCGGCGAGGGTCGCATGCAGCCGCCTGACGTTGACGTCCTTCGTTCTCACGTCGTGATGCGCCGGCATGACCAGATGCGGCAGCAGCGGCTGCGCGGGCGCCGGCGCATCCGTCGGCAATCGGCCGACTTCACGCACGATCCGCTCGGGCCCGAGCAAGGCGAGAAGATCGAGCTGAGCGCAGCACGAGGCTTCGGCGCGCCGGTCCGTCAGATTGATGATCTCCCCGCGCGGTTCGCCCGCGATCGCCGCATGCGGCGCCTCGACAAAGCTCGCGAGGCCTTCCGAGAGCCAGTGGTATCGCCGCGCCTCTTTCTTGTCGGCGTTCATGCCCTGCTGTACGACAGCCCAATGGCCCTCGTCGGTGACGATGAAACCGCGGAGGTAGAGGTCGAAGCCGTCCTGCACCGCCGCGCTGTCGACCTTCGCGACGAGCCGGCTCGCCGTCGCGAACGCCTCTCCATCGAAGCCGACCCGCAGGTCGACGTCGCAAAGTTCCTGCGGGGTACGCCGCGAGTGGGCGCCGCGGCCGCCGCAGACATGGATGCCGAGTTCGCGCGACAGCGGCGCGAGACCGCGCTTCAGCGCGCCGATGACGCTCGTCGTGATGCCCGAAGAATGCCAGTCCATGCCCATCACAGCGCCGAAAGACTGGAACCAGAAGGGATGCGCGAGGCGGCGCAGCAATTCGTCGCGCCCGTAATGGTGGATGATCGCCTCGCCGACGACGGCGCCGAGCCGCGTCATCCGGTCCGCGAGCCATCTCGGGACGTGGCCGCCATGCAGCGGCAGATCGGCGCTCCCGGTTCGCCGAGGCATCAGCAGGGTCGCCCGTTCGGCCGCGGCTGCAAACCGTTCATCGCGAGGAACATGGATCATATTACCGCGGTCGAGAACAGAAAGGCAACCGCCGCGGCATCCGGCGGGCGTTTGGCGGCTTTCGGCGCATCCCCGCCCTTGCGGCGCGCATCCCGGGCGGGCTCGAACTCGCGCGCCGCGGTCGCTTCCGCGAACTGGTGCTGTTGCCCCTTTTGAGACATTCGAGAAGTTTCCGCGGACCAGCTCTCCCACGACAATGGCTCACAGCCCCTGACGCACGCGAACGATCAATTCGCTGGCGATCATCTCGATCGTCTCCGTAGCCAAGCTATGCGGCATTCCAGCCCACTCGGTGCTTATGACTAGGTGATTGACACCGAGCCGGCGGTGGATCGTCACGATCTGTTCGGCGACCTCGTCGGGGGTGCCGATCAGGAAGCGGTCTGCGGCAAGGCTCGCGAAATCCTGGCCGAGCCCGCCATCGTCGGAGGGCAATTCCTGGACCCAGCTATGATAGGCGGCGTATTTGGCGCCGAGATAGGGCCGACACAGCCGGAAGGCCTCGTCACGGGTCCTGGCGACGAACACCTCCCGGCGCAAGGGCAGCTCTGCCGGAAACGGCTTGCCGGCAGCATCCAGAGCCCGGCGATACAACCGCATCTGGCGCGCGATAACTTCGATCGTGACGCTGGGACCAATATACCAGCAGTCGCCGAGGCGGGCGGCGCGCTCGATCGCCGGGTCTGCAAAGGCGCCGACCCAGATCGGCGGGTGCGGCTGCTGCACCGGCGTCACCGAGCATGACGCGCCGTCGAGTTCGAAATGCCGCGCCGTCATCGTGACCTTGTCCTCGGTCCACAGACGCCGTATCGCGATCAGGTTGTCTTCGAGCCGCCGAGCCCGCTGTGCGCGCGGAACACCGAATGCCTTGAACTCGACATCGCGGTAGCCAAGCCCGACGCCGAGGATGATTTTGCCGCCCGACATCACGTCGAGCGTTGCGAACTCTTCGGCGACATGCAGCGGCGACAATAGCGGCAGCAGCACGACTCCGGCGTTGAGGCGCAACCTTGGCGCCTCGGCCGTAAAGCGCGCCAGCATCGGCACCAACTGAAGCATTTTCCACGGGTGCGCGCTGTAATGGGTGGTTTTGGTGATCGAGTCGTATCCCAGGCGGTTCGCGAGCCGGACCAGCTCGATCGTCTCGTCGAAACGCTTCGTGATGTCCTCGCCGGCCTCAGCCTGGCCTCGCACAACGAGGCCGAATTGAAACGACGTCGCCACCGACGGTCCTCCTCTGTCCAACAACGTGCCTTCCCAGATCAGCCTGCAATTCCCCCATCCGCAAGCCTGTCGCAGCCTCCGCTATCGGCATAAGCTGTGTCGCGAGACATCCTCGCATCACGACAAGGAGCCCATAATGCCCGTAACGCCCGCATCGCCCGGTTGCCTGGCCGGCATTCGCGTCCTGGACCTGACGCAGTTCGAGGCCGGCACGACGTGCACCGAGGCACTCGCTTGGATGGGGGCCGACATCGCCAAAGTCGAGCCGCCACGCGGCGAGGCCGGCCGCACCAGTTTCGGCGACGCCTACTATTTCATGATGTACAACGCCAACAAGCGATCGTTGACGGTCAATTTGAAGTCCGAGCGCGGCTTGGCTCTGGTCAAGGAGATGGTCAGGAAGGCCGATGTCTTCGCCGAGAATTTCGCCCCCGGCGCGGTCGAGCGGCTGGGGCTCGGCTACGATGTCGTCAGCGCCATCAACCCGAGGATCGTTTATGCCCAGATCAAGGGCTTCGGCGCCGGCAGCCCGTTCGAGAACGGGCTGGCGTTCGACCCGATCGCGCAGGCGGCGGGCGGCGCGATGAGCATCACCGGCGAGCCTGGCGGGCGGCCGATCAAACCCGGCCCGACAATCGGCGACACCGGCACCGGCATGCTGATGGCGTTCAGTATCGTCAGCGCGCTGTTCGACCGCACCCGCACCGGCAAGGGCAAGTGGCTGCAAGTCGCGATGCAGGATTCGGTCATGCATTACAGCCGCAGCGGCTTTATCGCGCAGGCCCGCACCGGTAAGGCCGCGCCGCGCCGGGCGGCGGCCCCCAATCCGCCGAGCGGCATCTTCCCGTGCCAGCCGGAAGGCCCGAACGACTACGTCTACATCTTGACCAGCCCCGCCAACCCCGAACACTGGCCGCGCCTGCTGAAACTGATCGAGCGCGAGGACTTGATCGGCGACGCGCGCTTCGACACGCACGACGCCCGGGTGGAACGCGAGGCCGAGATCAACGAGATAATCAACGTCTGGACCCGTCAGCGCAGCAAGCACGAAGCGATGGCGCAGCTGAGCGCCGCCGGCGTCCCCTCCGGCGCGGTGCTCGACACCAACGAGCTGGTCAATGAGCCTAGCTTCTACGAGCGCGGCATTCTGCAAACGATGACGCATGGCGAGCGCAGGCTGCAAATGCCGACCTGGCCGGTGCGCTTCGACGGGGTTCCCGCGAAGGTCGAGTCGGCGCCGCTCTTGGGCGAGCATAACACGGCGGTGCTGCACGACTGGCTCGGCGTCGATGAAGCGGTCGTGACGGCGTTGCGCGACGACGGCATCCTCTGACGGGCCGGGCTCGCGGCGCCGGGGGCGTCGACCCTGGTGCGCCCGCGGCTCCCCGCCCGCTGTTGCCGACAGTACGAGAGGCGACGGTTGGAAGCGTATCGATCCCCCATCGCAAATACCGGCGGCACCTCCGATCACCTCGATGCGGCAACCTCCGCATAGGCCCTCAGCTCCCGCTCCACATCGTAACCACTCGTTCCGAAGATGATGCCGGTGGCGCCGCTGGCTTCGAGCTGGAAGAGACGTTCGCGCAACTCCTCGCGCGTGCCTGTCAAGGTCATCTGTTTGGCCGCGGACACGTCGACGAGCGCGTCATGCCCATTCGAAATGTCGAGATTATGACCGCGGTGAACGGAGAGGTGGCGGAGGTTCTCGTCCACACCTTCGACGCTGGCCAGCCAGGCTTCGCCGTTCGGCAGCGCCTTCACGCTTTCCGGATCGGTCGTGTACCTGCGGTGATAGGCGATCGCGATGAGCGGTTTGACGGCGGTCGAGGCGCGCGGCGAGGTGATGTCTTCGCCATCATCGAGGACCGTGCCGTTGGTCGACACGAGGCACGTCTCGAATCCTTCGGCCGGAGCGCCGAGGGAAATGAGGCCATCGGCAATCTCTTTCGCGAGCGCACGGGTTTTGGGGCCCTGGCCTGCCAAGTAGACTGGCACGTCGATCGGACGGTCGGGCAGCCAGCCGTCGGACGCGAGGAACTGGGCGAGACCGCCGTCGATGTCGGCAACATCGCCGCGCAGCAATGCCTTCACCTGAGCGATATGCGTGCCCATGTCTGCCAGCTTCAGGGGCTTCTGGCCCATCCCCGCACGGCCCGTGAAGCCGGTGCCGAACCCGACCATCAGGCGTCCTGGCGCGATTTGCTCGAGCGTCGCGATGGCCGAGGCCTGTGCCATCGGGTGGCGGTAGCTCGGGATCAGCACGGAGGGGCCGAATTTGATGCGCTTCGTCTTCTCGGCGATACGGGCGAGCGTGACCCATATGTCGTGGCCGAGGGCGGGAACCTCGGGGCACCAGACCGCGCGAAAGCCGAGCTCCTCGGCAAGACGGGCGTACTCGACGGTTCGGGGGCCGGGCGGCAGGCGGAAATCATAGGTCAGCACGCGGCGTTTCCTCACAGCGCCGTCATACCGCCGTCTACGAACAGCAGGGCGCCCGTGACGTAGGAAGCATCGTCGGAGGCCAAGAACAGGATCGCAGCGGCGACCTCCTCGGCCCTGCCCGGGCGCCGCAGCATCGTGCCTTGTGCGGCCTTGGCGTTGTACTGCTCGACGGTCTCGCCGGCCGCGGCGATGCGGCGCTGATGGAACGGCGTGAAGATCGGGCCAGGGCCGACGGCGTTCACACGAATGCCCTCCGGCGAGTGGTCGGCGGCAAGCGCCCGTGTCAGGCCCGCGACCGCGGCCTTGATGGTGTCGTACTGCAGATTGCCGCCGCCTGCAACGACGGAACGTACGGAGGCGGTGTTCACGATGGCACCGCCCTTGTTGCGGCGCATCAGCGGAACCGCGGCCTTGGCACAAAAAACGTAGCTCATCAGGTTGACGTTGAGGATCTCGTTCCAGCTCGCCGCGCTCGCCTCCTCGACCTTCTCGTATTTGCGGATGCCGGCATTGTTGACGAGGATGTCGAGGCGTCCGAACTTCTGTGCGGCGCCGTTGACGAAGGCGAGGCATGCGGCCTCGGTACCAACATCAGCCTGCGTGAAGGCGACCTTCGCGCCGGCGGTCTCGAGCTCCGCCGCCACGCGCTGGCCGCGTTCACCGTCCCGGTCGCAGAATGCTACGCTTGCGCCTTCGGCGACGAACCGCCTTACGGTCGCCTCGCCGATCCCCGATGCCCCGCCCGTTACCGCCGCAACTTTGCCGTCGAGCCTTCCCATATTCGTCCACCTCTCACTCCATTGCGAAACGCGCACCTTAATAGGCTGCGGAAGCTTCGGGCGTCCGCTTTCAGGTCCTATCGATGCGTCTACCCGATCCGACTCGGGTCATATTGAGCCGCTCCCGCCGGCGTGGTCCGGCGACCGCCTCGTCCGGAAAGTAAGCGAAAAGCCGCCCCTCGGCTACATTTTTGGCGCGCCGCCGTTGTCGGCGCGCTGGGAGCGGAGCGGCCGGATCGAGAGGCCGACTATGCAACGCCGAGGCGATGCTGCGCTGTGCCACTGCTCTGTTCAGCTGAGTGCGCTTGGCGGGATCTGAATGCGGCGGAGGTGGCCAGTCTTAACCCAGAGGCTACACCCGTTGCTGCCGGCGGTGGCGCTGAGCCGGCCATGTGGAGGAAGCCGCAGCCAGGATTGCGGCGCGAAGCGTTCGTCGCCCTCATCAAAGGCGCCATCAAGCACCAAAAATTCGCCGCCGCCGTCCGGAAGATCGAGCGACACCAAGGCGTTTGGCCGCCAGCGTTCCATCCGCACCTTCTCGCGGCTATCGTCGAACAGTGCGGCGGTTTCAACGCCGGGCCGATCTTCTGCCTGCGTATAAACCAGCGCACGAGCGTTCCGGCGTACCGCGGTGCGATCCTGTAGATCGAACTGCCACAGCTTGACGAAGAGAATGCAACCCGGTGCCGAGCCCGGCGTGTGGCGCGACGTCGGCGGGTTGCGGACGTAGGAACCGGCAGGGTAATCCCCATGCTCGTCCTGGAACACGCCGTCCAGCACGAGAAACTCCTCGCCGCCGCCGTGCGTGTGCGCAGAAAAGCGGCTGCCGGGCGCGTAGCGGACGATCGAGGTGGCTCGCGCCACCTCATCGCCGATGCGATCGAGCATGCGCCTGTCGACCCCTCGGATTGGCGAGGCGACCCACGGTAGCTGCGCGGCGTGGACCGCCAGGCGCTGCGAGAAATCGGCGTTCAGTTCCATAAAAACCTCGTCCAGATATCTATCGCGACGGTGCTCAAGCAGATTGGAGGCTCAGCGCCTGCGCACCGCCTCTCCCATCCGCGCAACAATCTCCCTCAATATCGCCGCCGGCGTCGCGAAATTCAGCCGCGCGAACGCGGCGTAATTTGCACCAAACGTTTCGCCAAAATTCAGCCCAACCCTCCCCCGATCCAGAAAGAACTGCCCGGCCGGGCACGGTAAGTCCAGCGCCCGGCAATCGAGCCACGCCAGATACGTCGCCTCCGGCACCCGCATCGTCACGGCCGGAAACTCGGCAGCGAGCGTCGCCGCCAGCCAATCGCGATTCGCCCGCAACTGCGCGAGAATCTCATCCAGCCATGGCTGACCGTCATCCCACGCTGCGACCGTTGCATCGACCCCTGTCACCCCCGGCGAGCCAAGCAACCGCGACGGGATGCGCTGCCCAAATCGATCCTTCAGCGCGGGCGCGCCAAAATGCATGACGGCGCAGCGCAGAGCGGGGATGTTGAAACTCTTGGTCGCCGAGGTGATGGTGATAGTGCGCGCGGCGATCTCCGGATGCAGCGACGCCAGCGGAATATGCTTGTTGCCAGGGTAGACGATGTCCGCATGGATCTCGTCGGACACAACCACCAGATCATGCCGGATCGCGAAGTCCGCTACCCCCTCCAGTTCAGCCCGACTGAAGGCGCGCCCGGTGGGGTTCTGCGGATGGCAAAATATCAGCATGCGCAGGCGGGGGTCGCGGGCTGCTTCGTGGGCGCCCAGGTCAAGCACCCACCGCGTGCCGTCATCGCGCATCGGGATGGCGATCTGGCGGCGGCCGGTGTCCTCGATGGCGCGCATGAAGGGCGGATAAGAGGGAAGCTGCAATAGGATCGCGTCGCCCGGCTCGCTGAAGGCCATGACGGAGGAGAAGCTGGCCTGCACCAGATCGCCGATCGCGACCGTGTCGGCCGGATCGGTGCGCCAGCCGAAGCGCCGCTCCATACGGCGAGCGAAGGCCGCAGCCAGCACACCGTCGCGTGCGGCATAGCCGTACTCCTGGTCTCGCGTCAGGCGCGCCAGCGCGGCGGTGATCGACGGTGCGACGCCGAAATCCATGTCTGCGACCCACGCCGGCAGCACGTCGGGCGGAAACTTGTGCCACTTGTTGGTGCGCCGCGCCCGCAACGTGGCGATGTCGAAGTCGGTGGCTCCGGTCATTCTCATTCTCTCCATTCTCGCGCGCGGCTCGAGGGCGGCGAGGATCAGCGGAGTTATCACCCGGTTACGACGCCTCCACATCATGAATTCGAATTGAGAGATGACCGTTCTCTTTACCAGACCGTCCGCCAGCTATCGGCGCGAAGGAGTCAATTCATCATAGAGCCGATAATTGACCGGCGGCGCACCACGTTGCTGTGCTGCCGCGCGACAAACAGGATAAGAGGCCGTCTCACCCGGATCGTCGCGCAATACCGTGCGGTGTTTGACCGGAGAAGCGCCGGTTTTGGATCTGCTTCTTAGTGATCGTGGT
>JAKAPE010000171.1 GCA_021811945.1 Pseudomonadota bacterium
CAACACCTCGGCGTTGCCGACCTCGGCGCAGCAGGCGCTGTTTGCGACGGGGAATTTCCAGGGCGGCCCGGTCGTCGATGCCGCGGTGACGTTCTCCGGCCAGGGCGGCGTTTGGCTCGACCCGCCGACCACTCTCGCCGATGCGGCGAACGGCGGCAATTCCACCGCGAACGTCCCGGCTGGAACGAATATGCCGGGCATCGCGCTCCTGGGCCAAGCCATCGCGTCCTCGTTCCCGCCTCCGGGCGCAAGCTCCTCAGGCGCGCTCTCCAGCGCCGCCGACCTGACAAACGATCAGAGCCTATTGCTGGCGCAGCCGCACAGCAGCGCGTAACACCGACGGCTGTTGCGAATGACTCGCTATTCACCGTCATCCTGAAGGTGCGCGCCACCGATCTCGGATGTTTCCGCACAGGCTGCACTGCTTGATCGCCTCGGCATCGTCTTGCCCAAGCGCATGCGCCTCCCCGAACCCGCACTGCCGGTGCTCGCGCGCACCGCCTGATCCGGCATCCTTACCAAAAATGTTGTGCCGACTTCTCCGCTAAGTTGTTGATTTACCTACTACAGGGGCGCGAATTTGCGCAAGTTGGGCTGAGACTGTAATTTAGCGAGCCTTTTGTATCCATCAAACCGTCTTACCGCATAATAACATACTATTTGAATCGGGCAGAGCTATGCAAGTCAGTCCCGCGCTTTTGTCAGCGGAGAGTCACGGTCGATTCACGTCGTTCACGCCCGTATATCGCGGCGGCATTGAATGCTCGGATTTAGGCGAACGATACCGCCGATCGCGTGTGGGCGGAAAGGGGTAGCGCGATGCAGATCAATGCGGTCAATGACTTCACGACCTACGAAAATGTCTATGGCCCACTAAGTCAGGCCGATATCAACAGCTTCCTCGCTGACGAGAAGACCGCGATCCAGATGCTGGACGCGGCCTTCTCGAACAATATCACCGTCACGATCGACGTCGGCTATGGTTCTTACAACGGCCAAATATTGAACAGCCAGAACACTTCCGAAGGCGATACCAACGGCGGCTGGCGGCTATCCTACTCGGTTCTCAAGGCCGACCTGGAGGCCGATGGCGAACCCGGTTTTTTCAACAGCGTTAATTTGCCGGGAAATCCCGGCGCGACGAATTTCTGGGTCAGCACCAGCGTCGGACAAATTTTCGGGATTGCCGATAACCAGCAAGTCGACGGCTACGTAGGGATCGGCACCGGCTTTACTCCCGGCGCCCAGCGCGTGGACGCTTTCCTGCACGAAATCGGCCACGCCCTGGCGCGGGTACCGGAAAACCAGTACGCTGGATATTACACCTACTATTCCGAGCTTGATCTGTGGCGCTTCACCGACGTGCAAACCCGTCTGTTCGACGGCACCAATCCCGACTACACGTTTTCCTATTTTTCCATCGACGGCGGCAATACCGAGATCTGTCAATGGGGTCAGACGTCGGACTCGTCTGACTTTCGCAACGGCTATCCTTTCACCAACGATCCTTTCAATGAATCAGTTGTCGGTCTCGGCCACCTGACGAACGCCGATATCACCTGCATGGAGGCGCTCGGCTTCACCGCTTCCCCCGCCGTCTGGAACCAGATCGACGGCGGTTCGCCGGTGGCGATGACGGCGGGGGATTTCGAAGGGTTGGGATCGGCGCAGCTTGCGGCGGTTTATTCCGGGTACGGCGTTTATCTTTACAACGGCGGCTGGGCCAAGATCGACGGCGGCTCGCCGACGATGCTGGCCGAGGGCAACCTCTATGGCACGACCAACGGCAACAATAACAATGCCGACATCGCCGCCTTCTATCAGGGCTACGGCACCTATGTGTGGGAGAACGGCGACGGCTGGACCCATATCGACTCCGGCGCCGTCTCCGTCATGACGACCGGCGCCTTCACGGGCGGCAGCGTCGATGAAATCGCCGCGGTATTCAACGGCTACGGCGTGTACACGTGGTCGGCGAATAGCGGCTGGAATAAGATCGACGCCGGCTCGCCGACCATGCTGGCCGCCGGCGACATCTACGGCGCCACCAACGGCAACAGCAACGACGCCGATCTTGTGGCCTACTATCAGGGTTACGGCACCTATGTCTGGGGCGCGAACACGGGGTGGAACCGGATCGACACTGGAGCGCCGACGGAATATGCCACTGGCAATTTCCTTGGCACCGCCGACGGCAACAATAACCAGGCGGATATTGCGGCTTATTTCCCGAATTACGGCACATACATCTGGAGCGCGGCGGGCGGGGGCTGGCAGAAGATCGACAGCGGGCACAATGCCGGCATGGCTTCGGTCGATCTTTCCGGCAACGGGCAGAACGAGCTGCTCGCCTATTTCCAGAACTACGGGGTGTACGAGTGGCAGAACGGCGCCGGCTGGACGAAATATGACAACACCTCGGCGTTGCCGACCTCGGCGCAGCAGGCGCTGTTTGCGACGGGGAATTTCCAGGGCGGCCCGGTCGTCGATGCCGCGGTGACGTTCTCCGGCCAGGGCGGCGTTTGGCTCGACCCGCCGCCCGGGGCATCCGACGCCGGCGCCGGCCAGAACGCCACGCTCGGCTATGCGGCCAACGCCGACAACTTTAGCGCCATCACCGACAGTGCGCGCGGCACGAGCGTGCCCAATATGGCACTGCTGGGCCAAGCCATCGCGTCCGCGTTCCCGCCGCCGAGTGCCAGCTCCAGCGCCCCGCTCTTCAGCGCCGGCGATCTAATAAACAATCAGAGCATGCTGCTTACGCACACGCATCCGAGTGGGTAAGAGCGTGGTGCGTGAGTAACGTAGATTGAGCGCCAGCGAAATCCGGGTCAAGCTGACCGTAGAGTTAGCGCGAATCCCGCTCAGATCGAACCACTCTTTACACTCGTCATGCACGGGCTTGCCCAGCACAAGGCCCGGCATGACGTGTTGAGAAGTAATTCCACTCGACCGAAACAAGCTTTTGCCGCGCACAGCGAAGCCCAACGGCCTGCTAGGGGCCGGCGCTTCTTTGCATCGAGCGGCGCAAGAAGGCATACAAGGTGCCGCCGGTCGCGGCGCCGAGCACATAGATGACGACGGCAAGAAGCGCGAGCGGTGCGTGCACGGAAAATTGCAGAAAGGACATCGTCACCGTCCCGAGATTCTGCACGACAAAAATCAGGATGACGATAGCGAAGACGACGACGATGATCAGATAGACCCAGCGCATGGCGGCCTCGTCTTGGCAAGCTGGAAACGCGTGAAGGTAGCGCCGATTGCGCCGCCGCGAAATCCCGCGCGTAGAGCGCAGCAGCAAGCGTAACCCGGATTGAGCGGCAGCGAAATCCGGCACGAACGTTTGGCCTGGCGGATTTCCCGGGTTTCGCCATACGCTCAGCCCGGCCTACTTGTTTGACTGTTTTCGCTTCCCCCGCCCGCCCGGCGCAAGTTTCTTCCCTTCCGCAACGGCGAACGCGCGCGCGGCCCACGCCGCCAACTCCTCGGGATCGTCGTAGAGCCGCTCGGGCAGGCGCCAATAGGGCAGCGCGTGCCGGCTCGGGCGGCCGGCCTTCCTGCCGCGCGTGTAAGTGAACGGCCCGCTGCCTTCGCGTTCGAAATCCAGACGATTGGTCTCGTCGACCTTGAGATAGATGATGTCGTCAATCACCAAACCGAACATCAGGCCGTCGCAGAAAAGCCCGGCGCCGCTGAACATGCGCCTCACCGTCACCGGACGGAAAGACGCGAATAGGTCGCGAATGAATTCCGGGTCCACGCCTGTCATGGCCGGCAATATAACCCGAACAAGCTGCTGGCGACCGCGCCAAGGTCTGGCGGCGGGCCTGCTCCGCCGCTATGACTTCGCGGCGCAAAAGTCCTGAGCATTGGCGCTGCGATTCACGGTTGCCTTTCATTAAGCAATACAACGAAAACCGACGAACGGACGAACGGAATTTGCGGCGGCTTTTACCCACCAGCGGCTTAGATCGATGACCGTCAAGCTTGTTCTCGTCGCCGCCTGCGCCCTCATCGATCCCGACGGCCGGGTGCTGATCGCCGAGCGGCCGCAAGGGAAGCCGATGGCCGGGCTGTGGGAGTTTCCCGGCGGAAAGATCGAGGCCGGCGAGCGGCCGGAAGTAAGCTTGATCCGCGAGCTGAAGGAGGAACTGGGAATCGTTATCAAGGAGGCGTGCCTCGCCCCGCTGACTTTCGCGAGCCACTCCTATCCCGATTTCCACCTGCTGATGCCGCTTTACGTGTGCCGCCGCTGGCAAGGGATCGTCACCGCGCGGGAAGGACAGAATCTCAAATGGGTGCGGCCGAACGCCTTACGCAACTATCCGATGCCGCCTGCCGACGAACCGCTCATCCCGCACCTTGCGGCGCTGTTGTGAGGCCAAACCACGGGGGCAACGTCATGATCCACTCGGCCATGGGCGCGACCGCCGCGTCCTTGCGGCGTTTCGCCCGAGACGAAGGCGGTACCACCGCGATCGAATACGCGATCATCGCCATGGGCATCTCGATTGCCATCGTCGGGGCCATCGTCACCTTGGGCGCCAATGTCAAGGGCTTCTACACCAGCATAGCCGTGGTGCTGTGATAATATAAAGATCTGGGTTTGATCTGGTACGGCTTCCAAGTGGTCGGCTCGCGACCTCTTTGGTCGCTTGGCGTCGTCGATCGCAACGGCTACAAAAAGTTCCGAAAGAAATTCTCCTGTCAACGGCGCGCGCAGCGCGCCGCCTTCGGCGGTTACACCGTTGATAGGAGAAGATAGGAGAATTTCTTTCGAAAAATGGTAACCGTTGCGATCGACGGCCCGTTCTGATCGGCAAAGAGTGTCCAGAGGAATTATCCTGAAGCGGTATCCGTTGGCGGACTACCGCGGGGGGCCGGCCTTGTCACCCGCGGAAATTTCGCGCGTGCCGAGCGCGTCGGCGAGCCGCGTTCGCGCCGATCCCGGCTTAAGCGGCTGTTGCTGGCTTGGATGCGGCGCCCAGCCCGACAGCCATACGATCTCGAAGGTCGCGCGCAGGCGTCCGTCCGCATCGGCAAACCGTTCGCGGTAAATCTCGGCCATGCGCATCAGCGTCGCCCGCTTGAGCGGCGCGCGACGGCGGTCGTGCAGCACATTGGTCGCGCCCATGCGGCGGAGATCATGCATCAGGACGAACGCCGAATCGTAGCGCGCCGTGAGACGGTCGGCGTCGACGACCGGCAGCGCAAATCCGGCGCGTTGCAACAGACCGCCGAGGTCGCGCACATCGGCGAAGGGCGCGACGCGCGGGGAAATGCCGGCTTCGATCTCGCTTTCCGCCATGGCGAAGGATTGTCGAAGCTCGGTCAGCGTTTCGCCGCCGACGAGCGCGGCGAGAAACAAGCCGTCGGGTTTCAGCATCCTGCAGACCTGCACAAAGACGCCGGGCAGATCGTTGACGAATTGCAGAGCCAGCGCCGAGACGACAAGGTCGAGGGCGCCGTCGCGAAACGGCAGGCCCTCTTCGTCGGCGATGACCAGCGGGCGGCGGCGCACCGTGTCGCAAGGAGAGATCGCGTCGGTCGCGACCACTGTGGCCACGGTGCCGAGACGGGCAAGCGCCGAGCGCACCGCCTCGCCCGGCGTACCGAGATCAAGCGCAAGCTCGAAGCGCCGCAGCACGGCGGCAAGCCGATCGGCGAGATCGTCGGCGACGCGATCGATCAAGAACGTCGCCGGCCCCAGTGCGCCCGCGCGGCGGCGGCGGCGGCGCAACAGTGCGCGGTCGAAAATCACGGGGCTGGCCAGTACCGGGTGCTCAGCCATGACACCATCATCTCAGCAGCATACGGCCGCCCGTTGTTTGCAAGGTGACAAGTCATCGGCGCGGCGGTAGCGTGGTATAGGGGGCATGCTAATGGAGGAATTGCCGGCGGCAGCTTCGCCGATGCGGCTCAAACGGGCCGGAGGGGCCGTGCGGGCCTTGCTGGAGGCGGCGCTCGATCTTGCCTTGCCGCGTTTGTGCCCAGCCTGCCGCGAGCCGGTCGGAGGGCCCGGGCTCTGTCCGGCATGCTGGTCGAAACTCCACTTCATTACCAAGCCCTATTGCGAGCGGCTGGGCATTCCTTTCGTTTACGACCCCGGTCCCGGCATCTTGTCCATGGAAGCGATTGCCAATCCGCCCGCCTACCGCCGCGCCCGCGCGGCGGTGCGTTTCGACGAGATTTCGCGCGCCTTGGTGCATGCTCTCAAATATGGCGACCGGCTCGATCTGGCACCGATGATGGGGCGCTGGATTGCTCGCGCCGGCCGTGAACTCCTCGCCGAAGCCGACGTCATCGTGCCGGTGCCGCTGCATTGGCGCCGACTGTGGGCGCGACGTTTCAACCAATCCGCCCAACTGGCGGCTGCGGTCGCCGCGGCAAGCGGCGTGCCAATGGTCTCTAACGCCCTCAAGCGTACAAAGTCGACCGCGCAACAGGTCGGGCTGACGCGGCCGCAGCGCGCCGCCAATATCCAGGGCGCGTTTCGTGTGCCGCCGGAGGGGACGGCTGCCGTCGTCGGCCGCCGGCTCGTTGTCGTCGACGACGTGCTCACTTCCGGCGCAACGGTCGAAGGCTGCGCGCGGGCGCTGCTTCGCGCCGGCGCCGCCAACGTCGACGTCCTCGTCTTCGCCAGGGTTGCCGATCCGGTGCGGACCTCCATATAAACAACGGCCATTTCAGGGAATTTATGCATCGTTATGACATCGGTCGAAATCTATACCACCCGGTATTGTCCTTATTGCCACTGGGCGAAGCAACTGCTCGAGCGCAAGGGCGTCGTCTTTCGTGAGATCGACGTTACGGCGGACCGGCAGATGCGACAACAGATGATCGAGCGCAGCAAGGGCGGGACCACGGTGCCGCAGATTTTCATCGGCGCAACCCATGTCGGCGGTTGCGACGACCTTTATGCGCTCGACGATGCCGGCAAGCTCGACCCCTTGTTCGAGGCCGGTCAGGAACAGCCGGCATGAGCGCGCCGGTGCCTTCGGCTTTCAAAGCCGCCCTCGTTCAGATGCGCTCGGGCACCGATCCGCAGGCCAATCTCGCGGCGGTCGTGGCCGGCATCGAGGAAGCCGGAACGGCCGGCGCCGATTATGTGCTGACGCCGGAAATGACCAACATCATGGAGGCCCGGCGCGAGCGCCTCTTTGCCGCGATCGCGGATGAGGAGCACGACGCGACGCTTGCGGCCGCGCGCGATCTCGCGCGCAAGCATTCGATCTACGTCCATCTCGGCTCGCTTGCGGTCAAGACCTCGCCGGACAAGGCGGCGAACCGCTCCTTCCTGATCGACCGCCGCGGCGACGTGATCGCCCGCTACGACAAGATCCACATGTTCGACGTCGATCTGGCCGGCGGTGAAAGCCACCGCGAATCGCGCAACTATCGCCCCGGCGATGTCGCCGTCGTCGCGGACCTGCCGTGGGGCCGGCTCGGGGTCACCATATGTTACGACCTGCGTTTCCCGGCGCTCTATCGGGCGCTTGGGGAGGCCGGCGCGTCCTTCTTTTCGATCCCTGCCGCGTTCACCCACAAGACCGGCGAAGCACATTGGCACGTCCTGATCAGGGCGCGCGCCATCGAGAACGGCTGCTTCGTGTTCGCCGCCGCGCAAGGCGGCAAGCACGGGAACGGGCGCGAGACGTTTGGCCACTCGCTCATTGTCGATCCGTGGGGGCGCATCGTCGCCGAGGGTCGCACCGAGCCGGCGGTTCTGCTGGCGGACATCGATCCAGCGGAAGTCGCGGCTGCGCGAGCGCAAATACCCTCGCTTTACCACGGCCGTCGTTTCGAACTGGTCGAGCCGATGGCGGAGCCGGCCCACTTGCACGCCGTGCAGGACTCGCCATGATCCGCTATACGCTCAATTGCGAGCGGGGCCACGCCTTCGAAAGCTGGTTCCGGAACTCGGCGGCCTACGACAAGCAGGCCGAGCGTGCGCTGGTGACCTGTCCGGTCTGTGGTTCCGCCAAGGTCGAGAAGGCGATCATGGCGCCGCGGCTTACGCGCGCCGATATCGCGGAACCGCGGCCCCGTCCCGCTCCGCCGGCCTTGCCGGCCTTGCCGGCCTTGCCGGCTTTGCCGACCTTGCCGCCGCCGGCCGTGTCCGCGAAGGCGCCGGTTGCCATCATGTCGCCGCCCGAGCGCGAGCTGCGGCAAAAGCTCAAGGAGCTGCACGACCACGTCACCAAGAATGCGAAGTATGTTGGCCCGCATTTTCCCGAGGAAGCTCGCAAAATCCATTATGGCGAGACCGAACACCGTTCGATCTACGGCGAGGCTTCGCCCGAGGAAGCGCGCGAACTGCGCGAAGAGGGCATTGAATTCCACCCGCTGCCCATCCTGCCGGACGAGTTCAATTGACCGCGGCCATTTCGACGTTCCGCTGATCGGCGAACGCAGGTGCAGGCGTCATGCCGGCCTTTCCGCCACCACCATGTAGTTCACGTCTCTGTCGGCGGTGAGCTGCCAGCGGTCCGCAAAGAGATTGTAACTCACGCCGGTCTCCTCGATGAGACGCAACGCGTTTCGCCCGATCGCGGCTGCAAGCTCGTCGGGCGTGACGAATTTTTCCCACTGATGCGTGCCGCGCGGCAGCCAGCGCAAAATGTACTCGGCGCCGACGATGGCCAGCGCAAAGCTCTTCATGGTGCGGTTGAGCGTGGCGACGAACAGAAGCCCGCCGGGCTTCACCATTTTGGCCGCAAGATCGATGAACAGGCCGAAGTCCGCGACGTGCTCAACCACCTCCATGGCAAGGACCACATCAAAAACTTCGCCCGCCTGCGCCAGCGTCTCGGCGGTAGCGGCGCGGTAATCGATCTCAAGGCCGGACTGCGTAGCATGATGCTGCGCCGCCGCGATGTTCTTTGCCGCCGGATCGGCGCCGACGACGGAGGCGCCGAGCCGCGCCAGCGGTTCGCAAAGGATGCCGCCGCCGCAGCCGATATCGAGAATGCGCAGGCCCGCGAGGCTGTCACGCCGTGTCGCGTCGCGGCGGAAATGCGCCGCCGTTCGGTTGCGGATATAGCCGAGGCGGACCGGATTGAACTTGTGCAGCGCCGCCATCGGCCCGCGCGGGTCCCACCATTGGTCGGCGACGCGCGCAAACCGCGCCACTTCGTCCCGGTCGATTGTGCCCACTGTCGCTGGCCCTTTTTCCATACGCACATCCTATGGGCGGTGGCCCGTTGACACTCTCACGATGTGACATCCCTTTGCCGGTAAGCTGGCGCGCACTGACGTCGAGAGAACAAGTAGGAGGATACCATGAAGGGCCTGTTACCAGCAGGCGCCGGCTTCGTCGCAGTACGCCTTCTGCCGACCGCGGGCCAGGCGCAGGGTGCCGTCAAGATCGGCGTTATTATGCCGTATTCTGGCCAGCTCGCCGAAGCGGCGACGCGGCGACGCGGATGGACGACGGCATCAAGCTCTACCTCAAGCAGCGCGGCGGCAAACTTGCCGGCCAAAAGCTCGAAATCATCCGCAATCGGGATAGGGGGAAGCCTCGCGGCTTCACCCCTCCCACGCCACCGTGCGTACGGGTCCGTACACGGCGGTTCGGCGGATTTAAGCGGGAGCATGATGGGCCATTGTGAAGAGACCGTGCGCTGTGAACGTGCGCGTGAGCCAACTGCCGAAGAGCGTCGTGCGGGAAATCCGCACGCTACGTTCTGGTGCAGCGAGGCTAGCTGCCATTCTAGCGGGTGAAAGTCCCGCCAACAGAGGAGTCCAGTCGCTGTTGTAGTCATACCCAGCAACGGGGAGGGCAACCGATCCGTTGGAAGCCTGGAAGT
>JAKAPE010000006.1:0-10179 GCA_021811945.1 Pseudomonadota bacterium
TTCCGATCTCGACATCGAAACTCTGGTGCATCCCTATACCAATCTGTCGAGCTTCCGCGACAGCGGACCGATGGTCATCGAGCGCGGCAAGGGCGTGTACGTCTACGACTCCAACGGCAAGCCGTATATCGAGGGCATGGCGGGGCTGTGGTGTACTGCGCTCGGCTATGGCAACGAGGAGCTGGTCGAAGCCGCTGCGACGCAGATGCGCGCGCTCTCCTTCGCGCATGTATTCACCGGGAAGAGCCACGATCCGGCGATCGAACTCGGGGAAAAACTCAAGGAGATGGCGCCGGTACCGATCTCCAAGGTTTTCTTCTGCAATTCGGGGTCGGAGGCGAACGATACCCAGATCAAGCTGGCCTGGTATTTCAACAATGCGCTCGGCCGGCCGAGCAAGAAAAAGATCATCAGCCGGATCAAGGCTTACCACGGCGTCACCATAGCGGCCGCTTCGCTCACCGGCCTTGCCGGCAACCACCGCGACTTCGACCTGCCGCTGCCGGGCTTTTTGCATACCTCGTGCCCGCATCACTACCGCTTCGCGCAGGACGGCGAGAGCGAAGAAGATTTTGCCACGCGGCTGGCCGTCGAGCTCGACGAGCTGATCGTGCGGGAAGGCCCGGAGACGGTGGCGGCGTTTATCGCCGAGCCGGTGATGGGCGCCGGCGGCGTGATCGTGCCGCCGAAAGGCTATTTCGAAAAAATCATGCCGGTGTGCGCCAAACACGACGTGCTGATGATCGGCGACGAGGTGATTTGCGGGTTCGGACGGCTCGGCACGACGTTCGGCTGCGAAAAGCTGGGCTTCCAGCCGCATGCGCTGTCCCTCGCCAAGGCGCTGTCGTCGGCCTATCTGCCCATCGCGGCGGTGATGATTCCGGAAAACGTCTATCAGGCGCTGCTCGTCGAGAGCAGAAAGCTCGGCGCCTTCGGCCACGGCTTTACCTACGGGGGCCATCCGGTCTCCGCCGCTGTCGCGCTCAAGACGATCGAGATTTACGCGCGCGACCGCATCATCGAGAAAGCGGCGGCCAAGGCGCCGCGGTTCGAGGCGCGGCTGGCCGCGCTCGGCCATCATCCGCTGGTCGGCGAAGCGCGCGGCCTCGGCTTGATCGGCGGCGTCGAACTCGTCGCCGATAAGGCCAGCAAGCGTTCGTTCGCGGCATCGCACGGCGTCGGCGCCCGCGCCGCACGCTTTGCCGAAGACGAAGGTCTCATCGTGCGCTCCGTGTTGGGCGACGTGCTCACATTGTCGCCGCCGCTCGTCATCAGCGAGGCGGAAATCGACGAGCTTTTCGACCGGCTTAAGCGCGCCCTGGACAAGACGCTCGATTGGGTCACGCGCGAACGCCTGGCGCAAGGGTGAGGCCGCCCCAGCCACCAACGCGGCGACATCATCGATCCTCCAATGATTCGATATCGGCGTAGGTGCCGCGCAACCGGCCGCTGCAAGCGGCGCTTGCCTGCGGCCATCTTTGCCATCACGCTCAAGCTTGTGCGCAAAAGCAGAATCCTTCACATCCTCTCAGGGAGACGGATAACCTCGATGACCATCGTCTACGACAAGCTGATGGCGCTCAAGATCCCGCCGGCCGAACAGACTTACGACGAAAAGGATTGCATTCTCTATGCGCTCGGCGTTGGGTTGGGACAGAACCCGATGAACGAGGACGAGCTCGCCTTCGTCTATGAAAAGAACTTGAAAGTGCTGCCGACCATGGCCGCCGTGCTCGGCTATCCCGGCCCCTGGCTGCGCAATCTCGATACCGGCGTCGATTGGGTCAAGGTGGTCAACGGCGAGCAGGGAGTGACGCTGCGCCGCCCGTTGAAGGGCCGCGGCACGGTCATCGGGCGCACCCGCGTCGTCGAGGTGATCGACAAGGGCGCCGGCAAGGGCGCGCTCGTCCTCACCGAGCGCAAGGTGAGCGACAAAGCGAGCGGCGAATTGATCGCGACCGTCACGCAGACGGTTTTTTGCCGCGGCGACGGCGGCTTCGGCGGCCCGCCGCGCGAGAGCCCGGCGCCATATCCGCTCCCCGCGCGCCCGCCGGATGCGGTCTGCGATCTCGGCACCCGGACAGAGGCGGCCTTGATCTACCGTCTGAGCGGGGACCGCAATCCGCTGCACGCCGATCCCGCCGTTGCCAAGGCCGCCGGCTTCGCCTCCCCGATCCTGCATGGGCTCGCCACCTTCGGCGTCGCCGGCCACGCCGTCGTGAAGACCATGTGCGGCTACGATCCCGCGCGTCTCACGGCCTTTGCCGGCCGCTTTTCCGCGCCGATCTTTCCCGGCGAGACCATCCGCACGGAGATGTGGCGTGACGGCGCGGTGGTGAGTTTTTGCGCGCGGGTCGTCGGACGTGATGCGATCGCCATCAACCACGGCCGCGCCGAGGTGAAGCCGTGATCGAAAGCGCAGACCTCGCCGCGATTCGCGAGGCGGTGCGGGTGCTGTGCGGCGATTTCCCCGGCGAATATTGGCGCCGCCTCGACCGCGAGCGCGCCTATCCGCGGGACTTTGTGGCAGCTTTGACCAAGGCCGGGTTTCTCGCCGCGCTCATCCCTGAAGAATACGGCGGCAGCGGCCTCGCCATGACCGCGGCCGCGGCGATCATGGAGGAGATCCAGCATTCCGGCTGCAACGGCGCCGCCTGCCACGCGCAGATGTACACCATGGGAACGCTGTTGCGCCACGGCAGCGCCGAGCAGAAGGCGCGCTATCTCCCGGCCATCGCGCGCGGCGATCTCAGGCTGCAAGCCTTCGCCGTCACCGAGCCAACCTCCGGCACGGATACGCTCAGTCTGCGCACCACCGCTCGGCGCGAGGGCGATCAGTATGTCGTCAACGGCCAGAAAATTTGGACCTCGCGCGCCGAACATTCCGACCTCATGCTGCTCGTCGCCCGCACCACGCCGCGGTCCTCACCCCACCCTCCCCCGCATGCGGGAGACGATTCATTGACTTGCCCTCCCCCGCGAGCGGGGGAGGGCAGGGTGGGGGGATCGCGCACCGCCGGCCTCTCGGTGTTTCTGGTCGACATGCGCGAGGTGAAGGGCAACGGCCTGACGATCCACCCGATCCGCACGATGATGAACCATGCCACCACCGAAATCTTCTTCGAGGATATGCGCGTGCCCGCGGAAAATCTCATCGGCGTCGAGGGCGAAGGCTTTCGCTATCTGCTCTCCGGCATGAACGCCGAGCGCATCCTGATTGCCGCCGAGTGCATCGGTGACGCAAAATGGTTCATCGACAAGGCCGCGCTCTACGCGCGCGAGCGCGTCGTCTTCGGCCGCCGGATCGGACAGAACCAGGGCGTGCAGTTTCCCATTGCCCGCGCCTATATCGGCATGCGCGCGGCCGAACTGATGGTGCGCGAGGCGGCTGCGCTCTACGACACCGGCAAGGCGTGTGGCGCCGAGGCCAACATGGCCAAACACCTCGCCGCTGAAGCCTCCTGGGCAGCGGCCGACATGTGCTTGCAAACCCACGGCGGCTTCGGCTTTGCCGAGGAGTTCGACATCGAGCGGAAATTCCGCGAGACCAGACTTTATATGGTGGCGCCGATTTCCACCAATCTCATTCTCTCCTACATCGGCGAGCACGTCTTGGAACTGCCGCGGTCGTATTAGATCGCCAGAGCCGTGCTTCCCGGGACGTTCGACCTCGACTTCACGGCCGGCTTGATGATGAAGGACATGAAGCTCTTTCTCGCGGAGAGTCGGGCGCTCGGAGTGCCGGCGCCCGTGATCGAGGCGGTCGCTCGCCAGTTCGATCTCACCTGCACGGAACTGGGGCCGGACGCGGACCTTTCCGCTGTCGCGCAGCCGCTCGAACATCGGGCCCGGATCACGTTGCGCGACGCCGACGGCGACGCCGTTGTTGCCACGAAAACAGGGCGCAACTAGAACACGAAGCCGAACCGCGGCCGTCAAGCGCCGCCAATTTTTTGTAACACCGCCGTGCCATGAACACGCCTGCGCTTGCCGACTTCCGCCGCATCGTCGTCAAGGTCGGCTCGTCACTCCTCGTGGATGCGCAGGCCGGCGGCCTCAAGGAATCGTGGCTGGTCGGATTGACGGGCGATCTCGCCGCGCTTCATGACGACAAACGCGGCCGTTCGCGCGACATCCTGGTGGTCTCCTCCGGGGCCATCGCCCTCGGCCGGGCGGTGCTCAAGCTTCCGAACGGGCTGCTGAAGCTCGAAGACGGCCAGGCGGCGGCGGCGGTCGGACAGATCGCGCTGGCGCGCACGTGGACCGCGGCACTGTCGCGCCATGGCATCACCGCCGGGCAGGTCCTGGTAACGCTGGGCGACACCGAGGAACGGCGACGCTACCTCAACGCACGTTCGACCATCACTAAGCTGTTGGAATGGCGCGCGGTGCCGGTCATCAACGAGAACGATACGGTCGCCACCAGCGAAATCCGCTACGGCGACAACGATCGGCTCGCCGCGCGCGTAGCCACCATGGTGAGCGCCGATCTGCTGGTGCTTCTCTCCGACATTGACGGTCTCTATGACGCGCCGCCCGGCGGCAATGTCTCGGCGCGGCACATCCCCTGCGTCGCCCGCATCACCCCGGAGATCGAGGCGATGGCGGGCGCTGCCGGCTCGGAACTCTCCCGCGGCGGCATGCAGACCAAGATCGAAGCGGCGCGGATTGCGACGAACGGCGGCACCCACATGGTCATCGCTTCCGGCCGCCGCGACCACCCGCTCGAAGCCATCGCCGCGGGAGCGCGCTGCACATGGTTTCTCACCGCTGCCAACCCGGTCACCGCGCGCAAGAAATGGATCGCGGGCGCCCTTGAACCCAAGGGCGTCTTGACCATCGATGCCGGTGCTGTCGCGGCATTGCGCGGCGGCAAAAGCCTGCTGCCGGCCGGCGTCGCGCGCATTGACGGAGCCTTTGCGCGCGGGGACGCGGTGATCATCCGCGGTCCCGACGGCCTGGAGGTCGGCCGCGGTCTGTGTGCCTATGACGCCGAGGACGCGCGCAAGATCAGAGGCCGCGCCTCTGCCGATATCGCCTCGATTCTCGGCTTCAGCGGCCGAACCGAGATGATCCATCGCGACGACCTTGCCGTCGGCCCGGAATAATGGCGCAGATCAAACGGGATCGGTTAGTCATTCCTCCCCGCGGGAGGTTGGCGGCCGAATGCCGGGTGCTTGCCTACCCCCTCCGCTTTCAGCAAGATCGCAGGCATGGGCGAACCGGGTGCCATCCCGAAGGACGGGTCCGCGCACCCGGTTCGACGCGCCCACGCGCGACGCAAACATGGCCCTAACCTCCGAGCCAATCGCCGGGTTCCGAACCGGAGCGGCTATGCCCGAAAGCGGCTGTGCCGAAAAAGATGAACCCCGGCCACATGTGCAACCGGGGTTCGACGCCGGGTGATTGAGGGTGAGGGGCTGGGGGGCTTCGCCCGGCGCTATGCCACTAACGTCCCTGCCGTCGTCGCGTTCCGTCGAGGGTGAATTTTTTTTGGTCCTGAGCGGACCGGCTTTTCGGCGTGAATCGCTTTGGCGGCGGCTGGCGCATTGACGCCAGTGCCGGCGATGCGGTCCGGCCGGCTTCCGATGAAAGGTTGATCCGCTGCCCGCCGGGCAACAGCACATAGCGCGAGCGTACGCGCAATTCTCCCTGCTCGCCGTCTTGCGCCTCTACCACATATTTGGCGCCGACCGGGAACCGCTTCGGCAGGCGATGGAACAAACGATCCGCTGACGAACTCATGGCTACCCCTTATGACCCGCCTAAGGCGGTTTCCGTACACAACCGAGAACGCAACCCTCCCGGGAGAGGGAGGTTCCGCGGATTCGATGACGCCCGTGCAAAACGCTGTGGATCGCTGTGGACAATCCGGTCGCAAAGCGGCCTCGCGGGGCTTTGCCGAACATGGTAGGAAGCGAATAAAGGCGCGACGGATCATTGCCATGAATGCACCGCTCAAGACCATCGAAGGCTCTGCGAAGCTCGCGGCGACGATGCACCTGCTCGGCCGCGAGGCGCGCGCGGCCTCCCGCGTCCTTGCGCTTGCCCCGACGGCGCAGAAGAACCGCGCACTCGCCGCCATGGCCAAGGCCATCCGCGACACCCGCGCCGCAATCCTTGCCGCCAATGCTCAGGATGTTGCAGAAGCGGCGTCTGCAGGCGCAACCGCGGCCTTTCTCGACCGTCTGGCGCTCAATGCCGAGCGAATCGAGGCGATGGCGGCGAGCCTCACTCTTATCCGCAAGCTCAAGAACCCGGTCGGCACCGTTATGGCGTCGTGGCGGCGGCCCAACGGGATGCGCATAGAGCGCGTCCGGGTGCCGCTCGGCGTCGTCGGCGTGATCTATGAGAGCCGGCCCAATGTCACAGCGGATGGGGGCGCGTTGTGCCTGAAAGCCGGCAACGCCGTCATCCTGCGTGGCGGTTCGGAAAGCTTTCGCTCGGCCGGCGCCATTCACGCCGCGTTGGTTGAGGGCTTGGTCGCGGCCGGATTACCCGCCGCCGCGATCACGCTCGTGCCGACGCGCGACCGGGCCGCAGTCGGCATGATGCTTGCCGGGCTCCACGGTGCAATCGACGTCATCGTGCCGCGTGGCGGCAAGAACCTCGTCGCCCGCGTGCAGACGGAGGCGCGGGTGCCGGTCTTCGCTCATCTCGAAGGCGTTTGTCATGTCTATGTCGACGGCAAGGCCAAACTCGGCATGGCAAAGGCGATCGTGCTCAACGCCAAGATGCGCCGCACCGGGGTATGCGGCGCAGCGGAGACGCTGCTTGTCGATCGCGCTGGGGCGGCGAGACTGCTCAAGCCGCTGGTAGTCATGTTGCTGGACGCCGACTGCGAAATCCGTGGCGATGCGGCCGTACAGGCGGTGGACCGCCGGGTAAAGCCCGTCAGCGAAACCGACTGGTCGATGGAATACCTCGATGCCATCATCACCGCCGGCGTGGTCGAGGGCGTCGAGGCGGCGATTGCGCATATCGAGCGCTATGGCTCGCATCATACCGATGCGATTGTCACAGACGACAAGGCGGCGGCCGAGAAGTTCTTGCGCGAAGTGGATTCCGCGATCGTGCTGCACAATGCTTCAACCCAGTTTGCCGATGGCGGCGAATTCGGCTTCGGCGCAGAAATCGGCATCGCCACGGGCAAGCTGCACGCGCGCGGCCCGGTCGGCGTCGAGCAACTCACGAGTTTCAAATACCGCATCCGGGGCAACGGGCAGACTCGGCCATAGGGCTCGCGCCGCTCCGCAACTCCTGACGGCGAAGGAGGACGGGCGGACGACGCGTCGGGGGGAAATGCTTTTCCGAAGATCATGAGTTGCGAGTACCCGCTTCCGCGTCGGGCGACGCCCTTTGTTACCGCTGCCGCAAAAGGCGGAGCTAAGCCCCACGAATCCCGGATCGTCCTGCCGCCACAGGCGCCCGGAATGCGCATCGGCCTGTTTGGCGGCACGTTCGATCCGGCTCACGCCGCGCACCGCGGTGCCTGCCTCCTTGCCATGAAGCGGCTCGGTCTTGATCGCGTGTGGTGGCTGGTGACCCCCGGCAATCCCCTCAAGGATACGCGCGGTCTTGCCCCCCTGGAAGAGCGCGTCGCCGCCGCCCGCGTGCTGGCGCACCATCCGCGCATCGATGTCAGCGCTCTCGAGGCGCAGATCGGCACACACTATAGCTACGAAACGATCACCTATCTCGTGCGCCGTTGCCCGCATGTACGTTTCGTCTGGATCATGGGTGCCGACAATCTGCGCAGCTTTCACCGCTGGCAGCGCTGGCGCGACACGGCGGCCCTGGTGCCGATCGCGGTCATCGACCGGCTGGGGCCGAGCCTTTACGCCACGGGCAGCGTCGCCGGGCGGGCATTGGCCTATGCTCGCCTTCCCGAATCGGCCGCGAAGGCGCTGCCGCAGCAATCGCCACCGGCTTGGGTTTACCTCCACGGTCTCAAGTCGCCGCTGTCTTCGACGGCACTACGCGCGGCGCGGGCCTTGCAAGGCGGTTGAAAATATTAACCGGGCATGCCTATCTTAGTGGCGGTCCCGACAGCGATGGGGCCGAAAACGGAGCGAAAGGATAGGAACCCCTGTTCAAACCTGCGATCTCTCGGGCCGAACATCGTGCGCTCGAACCGGTCTCCGGAACGCGTCTTGACGCTGAGGAGATCCTCCGCTTGGTCCTCGCCCGCCTCGACGACATGAAGGCCGAGGACATTCTTACCGTCAACCTACGGGACAAATCTTCGATCGGCGACTATATGGTCGTGTCCAGCGGCCGGTCGCAGCGCCATGTCGGCTCGGTGGCCGACAGGATTGGCGAGGATCTGCGCAGAGCCGGCGTTACCGCGCGCGTGGAAGGCATGCCGCGTTGCGACTGGGTGCTGATCGACGCCGGCGACGTGATCGTCCACATCTTCCGGCCTGAGATTCGCGCCTTCTACAGTCTCGAGAAGATGTGGCTGGGCCGGCCGGCGCAACGCGCGGGCCAGCAGCTCGCCTCGCGCGCGGAATAGGGCTGGAGCTGGCCAAAAAAAGGGCCGTGGGGCGTGCGCTGTGCCTCGGGCTTGCGCTATTCTCGAACCGCATGCGCATCATCGTCGCCGCAATCGGCCGCTGCAAACAAGGACCGGAGCGCGAACTCGCCGCGTCATATCGCAAGCGGGCGGAAGCGACCGGCCGTCCGCTCGGTTTGCGGAATCTGGAAATCATCGAAATCCGCGAGAGCCGCGCGCAGGATGCGGAACGGCGGCGAGCAGAGGAGTCGATTGCGCTCGCCAACGTGGTCCCGGAAGACGCGATCGCCGTCGTTCTCGACCGCGGCGGCGAGAACCTCGACAGCAGGAAGCTGGCAGCGCTGCTCCGGGAATGGCGTGCGGAAGGCCGTCCCGCCGTCTGCTTCATCATCGGCGGCGCCGACGGGCTTGCACCCAGTCTCTACGAACGCGCCAAGGTCAGGCTCGCCTTCGGCGCGGCCACTTGGCCGCATCAGCTTGTGCGCATCATGCTGCTCGAACAACTCTATCGCGCCGGAACCATCCTGGCCGGCCATCCCTATCATCGTGCCTGAGCGCCGCAACCATCGCGCAATCTCGCATCAGTCCCGCTTCACTCAATTGTGACGGACAGCGGTCGGCGACGTCTAAATCCGGTCCCAACAAGGTGCTTGCTATTTGCGTTCCTCAGGCTTGCGTCTATCCTTGGATACGATGATTCTCCGCTGGCCGAACCGCACCGACCCGCGCTGTGTGGTGGGCTTGGCTTTGACGCTGGCGCTGCCGTTCGTCGCCAACGCGATTGCATTCGCGCAGACGCCGTCGAGCCAGGCGGCGCCGAGACAAACAACCTCGAGTCAGGCGTCGTCGAATTCGGACAACGACCGTGCCCCGTCGGCTGACGCCGTCCTGCTCAAGCAACGCAATCAGGAACTCGACGCGGCACGCGCCGCACAGCGGGCGGCGGTGGAGAATCAGGGAAAACTCAGGCTTGAGATTCAGGCGCTCGGCAATGATCGGCGCGCACTGAAGACACAGCTCATCAAGACGGCCGCGCGAGTGCGCGACGTCGAGGCACGCATCGAAGCGACGCAGGCGCGTTTGCGGCCTCTCGGTGAGAGGGAGCGTCTATTGCAGAAGTCGCTCGACGAACGCCGTTCCACGATCATGGAAATCCTCGCCGCGTTGCAACGGATCGGGCGGCAGCCGCCGCCTGCTTTGTTGGTCGAGCCTGAGGACGCATTGCGGGCCGTGCGAACTGCCATAACGCTTGGCGCGGTAGTGCCCAGCCTGCGGATGCAGGCGGCCGCCATCGCCGACGATCTTGCCGAGTTCGCGCGTGTACGTAAGGACATCGTCGGCGATCGGCAGCGGCTTTCGCGCGATCTCGCTTTGCTCGGGCGCGAGCAGTTGCGGCTGAACATGCTGATCGACAAACGGCAGAAAAAGCAGGCTGCCGTCGAGCAGGCGCTTGAGGCCGAGCGTCAACGCGCGGTCGATCTCGCCAGCCAAGTCGGCAGCCTGCAGGAACTCATTGGCAAGCTCGAGGCAAGTCTCGACGCGGCGCACCGCTTCGCTCATGATGCCGGGCCCGCCGCGCAAGGCCGGCCGTATTTCGCCGCGCTCAACGATCCCGGCCGGTTGATGCCGGCAGTTCCGTTCGCCTCTACACGCGGGCATCTAGA
>JAKAPE010000006.1:10189-15181 GCA_021811945.1 Pseudomonadota bacterium
ACACGCCGGCCCCTGCCGCTGCCGGCAAACGGCGTGCAAATCCGCGAGTTCGGCGCCGCCGACGGCCTCGGCGGAATCCGGAAGGGGATTTCCATCGCCACCGCGGCAGGTGCCGAGATCACATCCCCATGCGACGGTTGGGTTGTTTACGCCGGCCCATTTCGCAGCTATGGGCAACTCTTGATCCTGAATGCCGGCGGCGGCTATCATGTGCTGTTAGCGGGGATGGAGCGGATTTCCGTTGATCTCGGCCAGTTCGTGCTAACAGGTGAACCCGTGGCGGCAATGAGCGGATTGCAGCTATCCGCCGGCGCGGCGACAAGGTCGAAACCGCCAGTGCTCTATGTGGAGTTCCGCAAAGACGGCGCTCCCATCGATCCCAGCCCATGGTGGGCGAAAAACGAAAGCGAAAAGGTTCGCGGATGATGCGCAAGACTTCCCTCATTTTCCTCGGTGCGGTCGCAGGCGCCGGGCTCACATTGCTCGCGACGCAGCCACACCTCGCCTTCGTTGGCGCGAGCGCAAAGGCGGCATCGGCCGACACCTACCGGCAGCTCAACCTTTTCGGCGACGTTTTCGAACGCGTGCGTGCCGATTACGTCGTCAAGCCGAACGACAAGAAGCTCGTCGAATCCGCGATCAACGGCATGCTCGCCGGGCTCGATCCGCATTCGAGCTACATGGACCCGAAGAGCTTCCAGGACATGCAGGTGCAGACCCGCGGCGAGTTCGGCGGGCTCGGCATCGAGGTCACCATGGAGAACGGGCTGATCAAGGTGGTGGCGCCGATCGATGATACGCCGGCCGCCAAGGCCGGCATCAGGGCCAACGACATCATCACCAAGCTCGACGGCCAGCAGGTGCAGGGCCTCACCCTCAATCAGGCAGTCGAGAAGATGCGCGGCCCGGTAAATACCAAGATCAAGCTCACCATCGTGCGCAAGGGGCGGGACAAGCCGTTCGACGTGACGATCATGCGCGACGTAATCCGGGTGAAATCGGTGCGCTGGCATCCCGAGGGCGATGACGTTGGCTATATCCGCATCAGCCAGTTCAACGAGCAGACCACCGACGGCCTGAAGCAGGCGATCAGCGAGCTCAAGAACAAGCTCGGCGCCGACAAGACCAAGGGCTATGTGCTAGATCTGCGCAACAATCCTGGCGGCCTCCTGGATCAGGCGATTTCGGTCTCTGACACGTTCCTCGACAAGGGCGAGATCGTTTCCACGCGCGGCCGCAACGCCGAGGAAACGCAGCGCTATAATGCCCATCCCGGCGATCTGATCAACGGCAAACCCCTTATCGTGTTGATCAACGGCGGTTCGGCCTCGGCATCGGAGATCGTCGCGGGTGCGCTGCAAGACCACAAGCGGGCTACCCTCATCGGCACGCGCTCCTTCGGCAAGGGTTCAGTGCAAACCATTATTCCGCTTGGCGCCGGCAACGGCGCATTGCGGCTCACCACCGCGCGGTACTACACGCCGTCGGGCCGCTCGATCCAAGCCAAGGGCATCACGCCCGACATCATTGTGCTGCAGAAAGTTCCCGACGAGCTGAAAACCGAGATGCAGTCCGTGGGCGAGGCGTCGCTGCGCGGTCACCTCAAGGCCCAAGGCAAGGAGGAATCCGGCTCGCAGTCTTATGTGCCGCCTGACGAGAAAAACGACAAAGCGCTCCAAATGGCACTGGAACTGTTGCGCGGGGCGACCACCGACGCCGCTTTCCCGCCGAACCCGAAGACCGTAGTTCCCAATTAGGCGGCGTCTCGCGAGCCGCTTCTTGGGGACCGACGGAGAGAGATGCCGGGGCGGCGACGAGAGCCGCCCTTTTCTTCGTTGCGTTTTCGCGTTTTGCGCGCCGGGTGGCACAATTGAGCCCGGCAACGCGCCAGCAACGCGCCGCGGCGCCCTGCCCCCGTGATAGACTCTGCAGCATGATTCGCACTGTCTTCTTCGCCGGGGCTTGGCCCCGAGGCTTGGACCGTGACGGCCGATGACCTCAGTGCGCCGCTCGGCCAAGAGCCGGCAAAGCGGCAGGGACGTCTGCCGGCCCTGGTGCTGAGCGCGCTCGTCGGGGCGCTTGCGCTGTTCCTCGGCGTGTTCGTGCTGTGGGCAATCGTCGGCGACAATCCCTTCGGCGGCGAGCCAATGGTCGCGGTGCCAATCGATTCGGGCGCCGCAATGATAGCGAGAAAATCGGGTGTGCCTGCCGGTACTGATGCGATTGCTGATCGGCGGCATACCGGCCAGTCCGACACTTCGGCTACGAGGCCATCGAATCGAATGACGCCAGCAAAAATGAAGACAGTCACCATCATCAACGGCGAGACCGGAGCGCGCCAGGAGGTGGAGATCCCGGCCGCCACCGAAAACGCCGGCGCGATGGACAGCAGTCCGTTTGGACAAAAATTCCTCGAAACGACGGCGCAAGGCCTCGTCCCGAAAATAGCCGCCGACGGCACCTGGCCTGCGGAGGCGTTTGCGCAGCCCGTAAGGCCGCTTCCCGGAAAGCCGGACGCGCCCCGCGTCGCGCTCATCGTGGCCGGGCTCGGGGTGAGCACAAGGATTTCGGCTGAAGCCATCGCCACGCTACCCGGAGCGGTGACGCTTGCATTCATGCCCTATACCCAAGGGATCAAGCCTCTGGTTGCGCGCGCCCGCGCGACGGGCCACGAGGTGTTGCTGCAGGTGCCGATGGAGCCGTTCAACTATCCGGACAATGATCCGGGGCCAAAAACGCTCCTGACCTCGCTGACGGCACAGCAGAATATCGACCGGCTGCATTGGCTGATGGGCCGGTTCCAGGATTATGTCGGCATTATCGGCGCCATGGGCGCGCGTTTCACCGCCTCCGAGCGGTCTTTTGTCCCGATCCTGCGCGAGACCGCCAAACGCGGACTGATCTTCGTCGACGACGGCAGCAACGCGCGGAGCGTCGCTGCCCGCATTGCCGGGGCCGACAATTTACCCTTCGCCAAGGCCGACATCGGCGTCGATTCGGTGCCGACACCGAGCGAGATCGATCACGCCCTCGGGCGGCTCGAAATGTCGGCGCGCGTCCACGGCGCCGCTGTTGGCTTGGCCTCCGCGCTGCCCGTCTCAATCGAACACGTCGCCAAATGGGCAAAGGCCGCAACGCGGCGCGGGGTGCTGCTCGTACCCATCACCGCCGTGGCGCTGAAACGCAAGCCGGCAATGGAAAAGCGCAAGTCGGAAGCCGGAACGCGAAACCTCGAACGCAGCGCAGGGATGACCGATCGGTAAACAAAGACTATCTTCCGGCAACTTCCAATTCCCGACTTCCTGCTCCCGATCATGGCCTTCGAAGATCTGCCCTATCGTCCTTGTGCCGGTCTCTTGGTGCTTAACCGTGCCGGCCTTGCTTTCGTTGGCCGTCGCAGCGAAGGTCCCGAGCATCTCGATCGCGCGCATGCCTGGCAGATGCCGCAGGGCGGCATCGATCCCGGAGAGGACCCCTGGCCGGCGGCTATCCGCGAGTTGCGCGAAGAAACCAACATCAGCTCGGTGGAACGCCTCGGCGAGATCGCCGAGTGGCTTACCTACGACATTCCCCGCGAGCTCGTGGGACAGGCTTGGAAGGGAAAGTACCGCGGGCAAACGCAGAAGTGGTTCGCGCTACGTTTTATCGGCGACGACAGCGAAATAGACATCGCCCACCCCGCGAGCGGCCACGAGCCGGAATTCGTGGAATGGCGCTGGGAGCCGCTCGCCAAACTTCCAGACCTTGTGGTGCCGTTCAAGCGCAAGGTCTATGAGCGAGTGGTGATGGAGTTCGCCCGTTTTGGGATTCCTTCCTGCTAACCGCGGAGTAGGATCCGATGCAAGGGATACACGATTTCTTTGGCGCATTCGATTGGTCGCGACTTGCAATCGTGATGCTGTTCGCCCTGCCCGGCTTCATTTCACTTCGTGTGTGGGGCCTTATTTTCCCCACTGCAGACCAACCGTTGAAGGATCAACTCGGCGAGGCTATCAGTTTTGGAATTTTGAACGCAATGATTTGCGTTCCATTATTTCTGTTATTGCAGCCGGCAACGCCGATTGGACTATATGGGCTGGCAATTGTAACGCTCGTGCTGCTACCGGCGATCTGGCCATTTCCGCTTCGTTGGCTCATGCGGCTGCTTCAGACACGAAATGTAATACTTATCACATCGCGTAGCGCGTGGGATGACGTGTTTTTACGGGATGAGCCGTATTTCATTATTGTACATTTGAATGATGGGGGAAGAGTCGGTGGCTATTATGGCGCGAAATCCTTTGCGGGGTTGTATCCCATTTCCGGTCACATCTATCTTGAACAGCTTTGGTACATGGACGAACAAGGCAAGTTTATGTCCGCGGTGCCGGATTCTCGTGGCTTGATTTTACGGCCGACTGACTACAAGTATATTGAACTGATGGTTGTACCGGACGAGGTGCCAAATGACGGACGATCGCCAGCGTCAAACTAAACCACTCGTCGAGTGGGTTAAGTGGGGTGTTCGGCCGACGATGGCCCACGACCATGGGATTCGAGGCGGCACACGTCCCGTATCGGCAACTCCGCCCAAAATGCCACCCCGAGGCAGCTCTGCCGTGCAAAGCCCAAAGCCCTCCTCCTCTTCGGCTCCTAGTAAAGGTCCGAAGAAGTAGATCTGCCGCTTATTGCGCCAACGCCGCGTGCAGTTCTTTGAGCTGGTCGAGATGGCGCCGGAGCTTGTCACGCGCGGGCTCATCCCCGGCGTCGGCAACGTCCTCCTCGGCGTTCTTTATCTCGGCGGTCAACGTGGCGAGATCGACGCTCTCTCGCGGCATGGCGCGGTCGGCGAGCACGGTCAACCCGGCAGGACCAACCTCGGCGAAGCCGCCAACAACCACGATCTCTTCGCGTCGTCCCTCGCGGACAATGGTCACGATGCCCGGCCGCAGCGCCGTCACCAGCGGCGCATGAGCGGCGAAAATGCCCATACCCCCTTCGACACCGGGCAGA
>JAKAPE010000006.1:15191-41709 GCA_021811945.1 Pseudomonadota bacterium
ATCCACCTGATCCACTTCACCCGAGAACAGGACATGCTCCGGCGAGACGAAATCGAAATGCAAAGCAGCCATCGATTACCTATGAAGTTCCTGCCCTACGGCGAACGCCGAATGGCGGCTCGCCAAGAGACCGCCGAATTTTTCCCATTCGCTATTTCGCCTTCACGCAGCCTCCGCGAGCTTCTTTCCCTTTTCGACCGCCTGCTCGATGGTGCCGACCATATAGAACGCGGCCTCGGGCAGATGATCGTATTTGCCCTCGCACAGGCCGTCGAAGCCGCGGATCGTGTCGGCGAGTTCGACAAACACGCCGGACGCCCCGGTGAACACTTCGGCGACGTGGAAAGGCTGCGACAGGAAGCGCTCGATCTTGCGCGCCCGCGCCACAGTGAGCTTGTCCTCTTCCGAAAGCTCGTCCATGCCGAGAATGGCGATGATATCCTGCAACGCCTTGTAGCGCTGGAGAATCTGCTGCACCCGACGCGCCACCCGATAATGCTCCTCGCCGACGACCCGCGGATCGAGCATGCGCGAGGTCGAATCGAGCGGGTCGACCGCCGGATAAATGCCCTTTTCGGCGATCGAGCGCGACAGCACCGTGGTGGCATCGAGATGCGCGAATGAGGTCGCAGGCGCCGGGTCGGTGAGATCGTCGGCCGGCACGTAAATCGCCTGCACCGAGGTCACCGATCCTTTTGTGGTCGTTGTGATGCGTTCCTGCAAGGCGCCCATGTCGGTTGCGAGCGTCGGCTGATAGCCGACTGCCGAGGGAATGCGGCCGAGCAGCGCCGAGACTTCCGAGCCCGCCTGCGTGAAGCGGAAGATATTGTCGACAAAGAACAGCACGTCCTGTCCCTGGTCGCGGAAATATTCGGCCACGGTGAGGCCGCTGAGGCCGACGCGGGCGCGGGCGCCGGGCGGCTCGTTCATCTGGCCGTAGACGAGGGCGCATTTGGAGCCTTCGACCGCGCCCTTCTTCGGGTCTTTGTTGACGCCGGATTCGATCATCTCGTGATAGAGGTCGTTGCCCTCGCGTGTGCGCTCGCCGACGCCGGCGAATACCGAATAGCCGCCATGAGCCTTGGCGATATTGTTGATAAGTTCCATGATGATCACGGTCTTGCCGACTCCTGCGCCGCCGAAAAGGCCGATCTTGCCGCCCTTGGCGTAGGGCGCGAGCAGGTCGACGACCTTGATGCCGGTCACCAGAATCGCCGCCTCGGTCGATTGGTCGGTATAGGCCGGCGCCTCCTGATGGATGGAGCGCCGCTCCCGATGGGGAATGGCCCCGGCTTCATCAACCGCATCGCCGACCACATTCATGATGCGGCCAAGCGTGCCGTCGCCAACCGGCACCGCGATCGGCCGTCCCGTGTCCATCACCTCCTGGCCGCGTACCAATCCTTCGCTGGTATCCATCGCCACCGCGCGTACCGTCGATTCGCCGAGGTGTTGCGCGACTTCCAGCACCAGGCGCTGGCCATGGTTCGTGGTCTCCATGGCGTTGAGGATCGCGGGCAGGTGATCCTCGAAATGCACATCGACCACGGGGCCGATGACTTGGGTGATACGTCCGACCTTATTCGGCATAACGAATCCTTAGTTGGCAGCTATTGGAAAGCTTGTGGTCATACGTGCGCGAGGTCGAGCCGTTGTTCGATGCGGCCAAGGCGTTCTTCGATACGATCGATGTGGCCAGTCTGGCTGGCAATCTGCGCTTGCAGATGACCGATCTGAGCCATGACGTGGCCCATCGTGCTTTCAAATCCCGTGATCCGACCTTTCACCACGCCCATATCGGCCTCCAAAGTATCGACGACCCGGCGGATGTGTCGAACGTGCTCAAGCACGAGATTTTCAGCTTGCTCTGCCATGCCGCTATCCTATCGCGCCAAATGAGCGTCAGCAAATCGGCGGGATTAAGTCACAGCGCTTCCGCCCCGGAAATGATCTCGATCAGCTCCTTGGTGATCATCGCCTGGCGGGAGCGGTTGTACGTCAGCGTCTGCCGGCGAATCATGTCGCCGGCGTTGCGCGTGGCATTGTCCATCGCCGACATCTGCGCGCCGTAGAACGACGCCGCATTTTCGAGGAGTGCGCGGAAAATCTGCACCGCGACGTTGCGCGGCAGCAGGTCGTGCAAAATCTCTTCCGCCTCCGGCTCGAACTCGTAGGCGGCGCCGCCCAGCGCGTCCATCGCCTCGGCGTCGAATACCGACGGGACGATCTGTTGCGCGGTCGGAATCTGCGCGATCACCGAGCGGAAGCGAGAGAAAAACAGCGTGCAGACGTCGAATTCGAAATTCTCGAAGCTGCTGATGATCTTTTCCGCGATCTTCTCGGCGTGCTCGAAGCGCAGCGTGCGCGCCGCGCGCAGATCGACCATTTCGACGATCTGCTTTTCGTACTGGCGCTTGAGTTGATCGAAACCCTTGCGGCCGACACAGAAGAACCTGACCTCCCGGCCGTCGGCGGCGAGCGCCGCAGCGCGCTCGCGGGCAAGTCGCACGATCGCGGTGTTGAACGGGCCGCACAAACCGCGTTCGGCAGTGCAGACGAGAAGGAGATGGCGGTTGCTGCTGCCGGTTCCGCGCAGCAGTCGCGGCGCGGTGGCAAGCCCCGCGACCGAGGCGGCGATATTGCCCAGAACCTTGTCCATATGCGCGGCATAGGGCCGCGCGGCCTCGGCCGCCACCTGCGCCCGACGCAGTTTTGAGGCCGCGACCATCTGCATCGCGCGCGTGATCTTCTGCGTCGCTTTGGTCGCGGCGATGCGGTTGCGTAAATCTTTGAGGCTCGGCATGGCTGAGCAGGGGACGACAGAAGACGGACGACGGAGGACGGATTAAGAAGAGCTCCGCTCCATGCTTACTTCATCTGTCGTCCGTCCTCCGTTGTCTGTCGTCGGATTACGCGAACGTCTTGGCGTAGCTCTCCACCGCTGCCTTGAGCTTGGCCGCCGTGGCGTCATCGAGGTCGCGAGAATCGCGGATCGTGTTGAGAATGTCAGGATGCCGGCTGCGCAGCGTACCAAGCAGGCCGTCCTCGAAAGCGCGCACGCGCTCCACCGGCAGCGGGTCGAGATAGCCGTGGACGCCGGTATAGATGACGCACACCTGCTCTTCCATTTTCAGCGGCGAGAATTGCGGTTGCTTGAGCAATTCGGTGAGCCGCGAGCCGCGATTTAACAGCCGCTGCGTGGTGGCGTCGAGATCGGAGCCGAACTGAGCAAACGCCGCCATCTCGCGGTACTGCGCCAGCTCGCCCTTGATGCGGCCGGCGACCTTCTTCATCGCCTTGGTCTGCGCCGATGATCCGACCCGGGACACCGAGAGCCCAACATTAACCGCCGGGCGGATGCCTTGATAGAAGAGGTCGGTCTCCAGATAAATCTGCCCGTCGGTGATGGAGATGACGTTAGTCGGAATGTAGGCCGACACGTCGTTCGCCTGCGTCTCGATTACCGGCAGCGCGGTAAGCGAGCCGGCCTTGTGGTCGTCGTTCATCTTCGCCGCGCGCTCCAGGAGCCGCGAATGCAGATAGAACACATCGCCCGGATAGGCTTCGCGTCCCGGCGGCCGGCGCAGCAGAAGAGACATCTGTCGGTAGGCGACGGCCTGCTTGGAAAGGTCATCGTAGATGATCACCGCATGCATGCCGTTGTCGCGGAAATATTCGCCCATGGCGCAGCCGGCAAACGGCGCCAAGAACTGCATCGGCGCGGGGTCGGAGGCGGTCGCGGCGACAACGATCGAATAGTCGATGGCGCCGTTCTCTTCCAAGACTTTAACGAACTGAGCGACCGTCGAGCGCTTCTGGCCGACCGCGACATAGACGCAATAGAGCTTGATCTTCTCGTCGCCGGAGGCGTTGAGGGACTTCTGGTTGAGGATGGTGTCGAGCGCGATCGCGGTCTTGCCGGTCTGGCGGTCGCCGATGATCAATTCGCGCTGGCCGCGCCCTATCGGGATTAGGGCGTCGATCGCCTTTAATCCGGTCGCCATCGGCTCGTGCACCGATTTCCGGGGAATGATGCCGGGCGCCTTAACGTCGACGCGCGCCCGCCTTTCCGCCTTGACGGGGCCCTTGCCGTCGATCGGCTCGCCGAGCGCGTCGACGACGCGGCCGAGCAGTGCCTTGCCGACCGGGACCTCGACGATGGCGCGCGTGCGCTTGACGGTCTGTCCCTCCATGATTTGGCGGTCGGAGCCGAAGATCACGATACCGACATTGTCGCTTGCGAGGTTGAGCGCCATGCCTTTGACGCCGCTCTCGAATTCGACCATTTCGCCGGATTGGACGTTGTCGAGCCCGTAGGCGTGGGCGATGCCGTCGCCGACCGACAGCACCTGGCCTACTTCCGAGACTTCGGCCTCCTGGCCGAAATTCTTGATCTGCTCCTTGAGGATGGCGGAGATCTCCGCCGCACGAATATCCATCATCGGGCCTCTTTCATCGCCTGCCTGATCGCCTCAAGCTTGGTGCGCAGCGAGGTGTCCACCATGCGGCTGCCGAGCTTGACCACGAGCCCGCCGATGATGGCGGGATCAATCTTGATATCGAGGTCGATGTCCTTGCCGCTGACCATCTTGAGCGCATCGCGCAGGGCAACGACGTGCTTGTCCCCGAGAGGCTCGGCCACGACGACCTCGGCCGTGGCCTTGCCCTCGAACTCGGCGACCAATTCGCGGAACGCCTTGACCATGTCGCGCACTGCGAACAGGCGGCGGTTCGACGCCACCAGCTTGAGGAACTTCGCCGCAAGCCCCCTGATGCCGGCGCGGTCGAGCACCGCGGCAAGCGCCTGAATCTGTTCGCGCGCGGAAAACACTGGGCTGCGCACCAGCCGTGCCAGATCGGGACTTTGGGCGACGAGCCCGTCGAATCGCTCCAGATCCGACTTCACCGCATCGATCGTATTGGCCTCGCGTGCGAGGTCGAACAATGCGGTGGCGTAGCGGCCGACCATGCCGGTGACAATGGGTTCTGCGGCTGCCAAGGCGCGTACGCTCGCTAAGTCTTTGGTCGTTCCGGGTTTCCTGGGATTTGCCGAGAGTCGCAACCGGTACGGGGCGCCGGCGCGAAGCTCGGGATTCAGCGGGATTTCGACAATCAAGGCCGCCGGGCGCCCCACGGTCCCGCAAAAATCGCGGCTTGCTAACATACTGTCGAATGCGGTGCAACATGGTGGAGCTGAAACGCCAAATGCTTCTCACCAAGTGCTTCTCACCAAGTGCTTCTCGCGGCAATAGCGCGGCGCGGGGCTGCCGCGGCGGCGCCGCCGGCTTGTGACCGCCTGAAGCCGGGCAGCGGAACAGGTCAGATATGACGATACCGTTCTTGCGCTTTTGGCCCAGCAATGCAGTTCTTTGCGCGACCTGTGGCCGCTTCCCGCACTGCGTGCAAGCTTCATGCTGAAAACTGGAACTGTTGCAATTGGCCAGAGCACCGGCCAACTGATCAGGCTTCTCTGCGCCCTCTGGCTTGCCGGCATTGGCGTCCGCCTTTCGCTGCTGGCGATACCGCCCGTGGTCCCGCTCATTCACAACGACCTGCACATTTCGGAAACGCAGGTCGGGCTCTTGATCGGGCTTCCGCTGGCGGTCTTTGCTCTGGCGTCGGTGCTGGGATCGTTGCTCATTGCGCGGATCGGATCGACGCTTGCGGTCATCCTCGGCATGGCCATCGCCGCCCTTAGCGGTGCCGCTCGCGGCGCAGCGGGGAACGTGGGCGCTCTCTATGCTACGGTGATTGTCCTGGGCTTCGGCATTGCCGTCGCACAGCCCGCCTTGCCCACACTTGTCCGCGAATGGGTTCCGCGCCGCGTCGCGCTCGGCACCGTCGCTTATTCAAGCGGAATGCTCATCGGCGCGACCGTCGCCTCGGGCCTGACGATTCCCTTTGTCCTGCCCTTGGTAGGCGGCAGTTGGCGCCTCGCTCTCGGCCTGTGGGGTCTGTTCGCCATTCTTCTCGTCCCCGGATTTTTCCTGCTGAGCCCGCGCGAGCAGGACCACGATCCGGCCGAGTCGGTGATCGGCAGGCGCTGGTGGCCGGATTTCGCCAGTCCGGTGGTCTGGCTTCTCGGGCTGACCTTCGGCGGCAACAACGCCGCTTATTACGCCACTAATGCCTTTCTCGGCGACTATCTCGCCAGTCAAGGAAATGCGCCGTGGTTGGGCACGGCTTTCGCTTGGCTCAATGGCGCGCAAATCGTGGCGCTCGGACTTCTGCTGCTGGCGGCGGATCGCCTGGAAGGGCGTGCGTGGCCGTTTGCCATTTTCGGTCCTCTGCTGCTTGCCGCCTTTCTCGGATTGATCTTCGTTCCGACACCGCCCGTTATCCTCGTCGCCGCTGCCTTGGTGGGTTTTACTTCGGCGGTCACCATGACGGCGACGCTGGCGCTGCCGCCGTTTCTCAGCGCACCGGGTGACGTGGCGCCTACCGCTGCCGGCATGTTCACCATCAGCTACGCCTGCGCCATTATCTTTCCGATTGTCAGCGGCGCGTTATGGGACTGGACCGGGCTGGCATGGATGAGCTTCATGCCGAGCTGTATTTGCGCAGTGATGCTCACGGTCTTCGGCGTGGCAGCGGCGCGCCGGCGACCGGCGCATCGGCCATCGCCGCGTCGATGACGAGAATCCGGTGCTCATCGGGAGTTCGCGCCGTTCATTTGCCGCGCCAGCTCGGCGAGGCGCGCGACCATCGTGCTCAAGGGATCGGCGAGCGCATCGATCACGGTAAAATGGTTCTTGCTCAAGAACGAGGATGGATCGAGCGTGCGCCAATAGCCGCCGTGGACGAAGAGCGCGAGCGGGGTGTTATTCCTGGCTTCCGGCAAGAATGGATCGAGGATCTGCCGCGGCGTATCTCCATAGGACAACCCGAGTTCGGCGCGGTCGCGCTCGAGCATCTCGGTGCGATAGTCTTCGGCGTCGCACGCCCAGCCGGCGAAAATCTGCGGATGCTCTGGCACACGGACGCGCACATTGTACTCTGCCTCGCAATCGATGGCGGCCATCGGCAGCTCCCGGGGCGTTCCCATGACGATTAAACGATCCGAAATAAGCAGGTTCGCAGGTCGGCGGCAATCTTGCTAAGGGTAGTGCCATGAAAGTCGACGGCAAGGCGATGCGCACCATCTGGGTCGAGCCGGACAACTGGTCGGTCGGCGTGATCGATCAGACGGCGTTGCCGCACCGCTTCGTCACCGCGCGCCTCGCCAGCCTCGCAGAGGCGGCGCATGCGATCAGCGCCATGGTGATCCGCGGCGCGCCGCTGATTGGCGCCACGGCCGCTTATGGCGTGTGCCTGGCTTTGCGAGAAGACCCCTCCGACGAGTCGCTCGATCGCGCCTATGCCACGCTGCTTGCCACGCGGCCGACCGCGATAAATCTCAAATGGGCGCTCGACGAGATGACGGCGGCGGTACGCAACCGGCCGCGCGCCGAGCGAGCCGCTGCGGCCTATCGGCGCGCTGCGGAAATCAGCGAGGAAGACGTCGCCATCAACGCCGCCATCGGCCGCAACGGTCTGCCGCTGATCGCGGCGATCGCCGCGCGGAAAAAAGCCGGCGAGCGGGTCAACGTGCTGACCCATTGCAACGCCGGTTGGCTGGCGACAGTCGATATCGGCACCGCCACGGCGCCGATCTATCTGGCGCACGACAATGGCATTCCCATCCACGTCTTTGCCGACGAGACGCGGCCGCGCAACCAAGGCGCTTCGCTCACGGCATGGGAACTCGGACGGCACGGGGTGCCGCACACGCTCATCGCCGACAACACCGGCGGCCATTTGATGCAGCACGGCCTTGTCGATCTCGTCATTGTCGGCGCCGACCGGGTCGCCATGAACGGCGACGTCTGCAACAAGATCGGCACCTATTTGAAAGCGCTTGCCGCCCGTGACAACAGCGTGCCGTTCTACGTGGCGCTGCCTTCGCCAACCATTGATTTCACCGTCGCCGACGGAGTCGCAGAGATCCCGATCGAAGAGCGCGGCGCCGCGGAGGTGGCGACGATGACGGGACGCGCCTCCGACGGCCGCATCGAGACCGTGCGTATAGCGCCTGATGGCTGTGCCGTTGTCAACTACGCGTTCGACATAACCCCGGCGCGGCTCGTCACCGGCCTCATTACCGAGCGCGGCGTGATCGGCGCCTCGCGCGCGGCGCTCGCAGGGGCTTTTCCCGAGCGGGCAGGCACGGCAGAATAGGCTTGACCTCGGGAGGAGACGATAGGGGTATGACGGGGTTGATCCTATGCGTGATAGTACGCGTAAGTATGAGCAACATGTTCTTTCCAATCCGCCTTTGCCGGGAATTCTGGCCATGAGTCTGGCGGCTTTTGCCCCGCGGGTGCCGATCGATGGGCGTCAATCGCCGACCGCGCTCGCGGTCGCGCGTGGCAGCGCGCGCTTTCTGCATGCGCTCGGCTATTGCGTGGTGAGCGAACTGCCGCTGCCGTCCGGCCGCCGCGCCGATCTCGTCGCGCTGGGCGGCGACGGCGAAATCCTCATCATCGAGATCAAATCCTCGGTCGCCGATTTCCGCGCCGACCAGAAGTGGAATGACTATCGGCTGCATTGCGACCGCCTCTACTTTGCCACCGTCGCCGCCGTGCCGCGCGAGATTTTTCCACTCCAGACCGGCCTCATCGTCGCCGACGCCTTCGGCGCGGCGATCGTATGCGAGGCGCCCGAGCATCGGCTGGCGGCGGCGCGGCGCAAGAGCCTGCTGCTGCGCTTCGCTCATGCCGCGGCGTTGCGCCTGCAGGCGCTCGCCGATCCGCAGGGGCCCTATGGCGGGGAAATTTGACGGCGTGCACCGTGCGTCAAGCAACGATCGCGGGAGACGCTCGAGGGATCGCTCCAGCGCGCCGCTGCGCGTCCAGCGTCACTTGCGCTTGTTCGCGCCGTCGCAAATCGCTAGGTTCCCGTGACCCTCATCGCGAACCAGATCCATGCAAGCTCTTTTTCTCGTCATTGATCTTGCCCTCGAACTGTACATGTGGATCGTGATCGTCGCCGCGATCTTCTCCTGGCTCGTGGCCTTTCACGTCGTCAATACCCGCAATCAGGCCGTCGCCATGATCGGCGAATTCCTCTACCGCATCACCGAGCCGGCATTGCGGCCGATCCGCAGCATATTGCCGAACCTTGGCGGTATCGACATTTCGCCCGTCATTCTCTTCCTGATCATTATCTTCATTCAAAATGTGATCAGGCTTTACATTCTGCCCAACGTCTATTGAGTGCCGCGGCGCAAACGCCGTGGACGGCGACGCCGGACGGCGTCGTCATCGACGTGCGCCTGACCCCGCGTGCCGGCCGCGACGCAATCGAAGGGATCGAGCGCCTCGCCGACGGCCGTGCCGTGCTCAAGGCGCGGGTGCGCGCTTCACCGTTTGAAGGAGAGGCCAACGCAGCGCTCTGCCGGCTCCTCGCCAAGGCGCTCCGTATTGCGTCCCGGCACGTCGAGCTCGCGGCAGGGGCGACCTCGCGGCTGAAGCGAATACGCGTTAAGGGACAGACGGCGGCGCTCGTCGCGATTCTGGAGCGGATGACAGCGGACAGATGACAGCGGACAGATGACGGAGGTCAGATGACGAAAATCAGGGGTCTGTCATCTGACATCCGACATCTGATCTCTGTCCTCCGTGGTCCGTCCTCAGCTATTCCAGCCGAAGGCGACCTTATCCAGCACGCGCGCACCGAATTTCTCCGATGACCGGGCGACCGCTTTGCCACCCAGGGCGCGGTAAAATTCGACTGCGGTTTCGTTCTCCGACAGCGCCCAGATGATCAGGGATCTGAGCCCGCTCTGGGCGAGATCGCGGCGCGCGGCGGTGAACAGGCGGCGGCCGAAACCCAGCCCCTGGAATTCCGGGCGCAGATAAAGCTCGTAGATTTCGCCGTCATAATAGAGGCTGCGGGCACGGTTACGGCCGTAATTGGCGTAGCCGGCGACGGTGTCGCCGAATTGCAGGAGGGCGATGCGGCTACCCTTGCGGATCGCGCTGTCCCACCACGCCGGCCCGCGGCGGCTGATCAGCCGCTCAAGGTCGGTGCCCGGGATGATGCCCTGATAGGCCTTCCGCCACGCATCGTCGTGGGCATCGGCGACTGCGCCGGCGTCGGACGGCTTGGCGCGACGAATCTCGATCAGAACGGTGCTCATGACGCGATCAAAGCAAGCGGTTCTGCGGCCTTCAAGGGCCGAGATTCACTCTTCGTTAACGGTGTGGATTACTACCGCAACGGCGCCGGCTGCGCCATCTTCGTCGGCGAAAAAATTCATGGCTTGGCCGCAATCTGGCGCGGCTGTTGCACGGGCGACACGGTCGTCTGATATTTTACGCCAGCGCCTGCGGCGCCACGCGGCAGTCCGGAAGGGAAAGGCGGGTTTATGCCCATTCCGGCTGTTTTCGCCGCTCGTCCCGCTTGCGCTCGATGGGATCGAGCAGCTTCTTGCGCAGCCGTATCGATTTGGGCGTCACTTCGACCAGCTCGTCGTCCTGAATATAGGCGAGCGCCTTTTCCAGCGTCATCTGTATCGGCGGGGTAAGCCGAACGGCTTCGTCCTTGGCATGGGTGCGAATATTGGTCAGCTTCTTGCCCTTGAGCACGTTGACTTCGAGATCGTGGCCGCGCGTGTGCTCGCCGACGATCATGCCCCGGTAGACCTTGGCGCCCGGCTCGATCATCATCGGGCCGCGGTCCTCCAGATTCCACATCGCGTAGGCGATCGCCTCGCCCGCATCGGTGGAGATCAGCACGCCATTGCGCCGTCCGACGATTTCGCCGCGATACGGGCCATAGGCGTGGAAAAGGCGGTTCATGACCGCGGTACCGCGGGTATCGGTCAGGACCTCGCCATGATAGCCGATGAGCCCTCGCGTCGGCGCGTGGAAGATGAGCCGCACGCGCCCGCCGCCGGAGGCGCGCATGTCAACAAGTTGGCCCTTGCGCTCCGCGAGCTTTTGCACGACCACCCCGGAATAGCCCTCATCGAGGTCGATGACGACCTCCTCAATGGGTTCGAGAAGATTTCCCGCATCGTCGCGCCGTAACAGGACCTTCGGCCGCGAAACTGAAAGCTCGAAGCCCTCGCGCCGCATGGTTTCGATCAGGATGCCGAGCTGCAGCTCGCCGCGGCCGGCGACTTCCATCGAATCCTTCTCGGTCGATTCGGAAATGCCCAACGCGACATTGCCTTCCGCTTCGCGCAAGAGGCGCTCGCGGATCACCCGGCTCTGCACCTTGCCGCCTTCGGTGCCGGCGAGCGGGGAATCATTGATGCGGAAGGTCATCGCCAGCGTCGGCGGATCGATAGGCTGCGCCGGCAGCGGGGCGACAACCTCGAGCGCGCACAAGGTGTGCGATACCGTAGCCTCCGGCAGGCCGGCGACAGCGACGATATCGCCGGCCAAGCCTTCCTCGATCGGCGTCCGTTCCAGGCCGCGGAAGGCGAGAACTTTGGTCACGCGGCCTTCTTCAACCAAATTGCCGTTGCGGTCGAGCACCTTGACGATCTGATTGGGCCTTACCGAGCCCGAGAATATCCGCCCGGTGACGATGCGGCCGAGATAGGGATTGGCCTCGAGGATCGTCCCCAGCATGCGCAACGGGCCCTCCTCGACCGCCGGCGGCGCGACGTGGCGCAGAACGAGTTGGAACAGCGGCGCCATCCCGGAATCCTTGGGACCGCCGGGATCGGCCGCCATCCAGCCCTCTTTGGCCGAACCATAGAGGATGGAAAAATCAAGCTGCTCCTCGCTCGCCCCAAGCGCGGCGAAGAGGTCGAAAACTTCGTTGGCGACCTCCGTCGGCCGGGCATCCGGTCGATCGACCTTGTTGATGACCACGATCGGCTTCAGTCCCATCCGCAACGCCTTGGTCACAACGAATTTCGTCTGCGGCAGAGGTCCTTCGGCGGCGTCGACCAGAACCAAAGCGCCGTCGACCATGTTGAGGATGCGCTCGACCTCGCCGCCAAAATCGGCGTGGCCCGGCGTATCGACGATGTTGATGCGGGTATCGTGCCAAAGCAGCGAGGTCGCCTTGGCGAGGATGGTGATGCCGCGCTCGCGCTCGAGGTCGTTGGAATCGAGGGCGCGTTCAGCCACGCGCTGGTTCTCGCGGAACGAGCCGGACTGCTGCAGCAGCCGATCGACCAGCGTGGTCTTGCCGTGGTCGACATGGGCGATGATGGCGATATTGCGCAGCTTCATGCGGAGCGTGTTAAATCGTTACGGGCCCCGAGGGGCCCGCGTCCGCCGGGAATATAGTCAGCCACCGCCGGATCGCAAACCTGGCCGCGCGGAACGCTCGGACAGGATCGAGGTTGTCCCGGCTGACGGCCGCTGCCGCATCCAACGCCAAGCCGATGCGGCGGCGGAAGTGATTGCGAGGTCGTATGCGCTGCCCGCTGTCTCCCCGCAATACCCGCCGGATTTTGTGCCTGTTCCCGGCCTATACGCCGTCCTTCGGCACCTTTTCCCATGCCTATCGACTGTTCGGACGCGTGCGTGCTTTCATGCCGCCGCAAGGCCTGTTGCTGATTGCGGCCTATATGCCGGCCGCCTGGCCGGTCCGCTTTGTCGACGAAAACATCCGGCGGGCCAGCGCCGCGGATTTCGCCTGGGCCGATGCGGTCTTGGTCAGCGGCATGCATGTCCAGGCGCCGCAGATTCACGACATCGCCCGCCGTGCCAAGGCCACCGGCAAGTTGACGGTGCTGGGCGGTCCGTCGGTCTCCGGCGCGCCGGAAATGTACCCGGAGTTCGATTATCTGCACATCGGCGAGATCGGCGACGGCACCGACGCGCTTTTCACCCGCCTCGACGACAGCGTGGCGGCGCCGCCGGCGCAGGTGCGGTTCGAAACCACCGAGCGCCTGCCGCTGCCGGACTTTCCGGTGCCAGCCTATCACCTCGTTGAACTCGACCGTTATCTGCTCTGCTCGCTGCAATTCTCCAGCGGCTGTCCCTACCGCTGCGAGTTCTGCGACATACCGGCGCTCTACGGCCGGCAGCCGCGGCTGAAGATGCCGCAGCAGATCGCCGCCGAGCTCGATGCGATGCTGGCGCAGAAACGCCACCCGCCCGTGGTCTATTTCGTCGACGACAATTTCATCGGCAACCGCAAGGCGACGCGGGAGATGCTGCCGCATCTCATCGAATGGCAGAGGCGGCGCGGCTATCCGCTGCGCTTCGCCTGCGAGGCGACCCTCAACCTTGCCAAGCAGACCGAAATCCTGGCGCTCATGCGCGAAGCCGAATTCCACACCGTGTTCGTCGGCATCGAGACGCCGGAAATCGATGCGCTCAAGCAGATGCGCAAGGACCAGAACGCGGCGCTGCCGATGCACGAGGCGATCCGCACGCTCAACAGCTACGGGCTCGAAGTCACGTCCGGCATCATTTTGGGGCTCGACTCCGACAGCGATGACACCGAGGCGCGGCTCAAGGCGTTCATCGACTCTTCGCAGGTGCCGATCCTCACCATCAACCTGCTGCAGGCGCTGCCGAAGACGCCATTGTGGGATCGCCTCAAGCGCGCGGGCCGCTTGCTGCCCGACGACCACGGCCGCGAGAGCAATGTGCGCTTCCTGCGCCACCACGACGAAGTGGTGGCGATGTGGCGGCGCTGCATCGCCCACGCCTACGATCCCGAACGGTTGTTCCAACGCTTCGCCCATCAGATCGAAGCGACCTATGCGAACCGCTTCATGGGCCCGGTGCGCGGCAAGCTCACGCTGCACAATTTGCGCAGCTTGCTGGTGCTGATGTTCAATGTGACCTTGCGCATCGGCATTTTTTCCGACTATCGCCGGCCGTTCTGGCGCGCCGCCTGGCGCGCGTTGCGCCGCGGCCAGATCGACGGTGCGCTCGGCATGGGCGTCGTCGCCCATCATCTGATCCGTTTCACGCGCGAAGCGTTGCGCGGGGAACAGAACGCATCGTTCTATTCGGCGCGGACGCGGCGGGCCGCGAGCGCGGCGACGGAGCCACGCGCCGCTTAGGCGCGGCTGCGCAACTCGGCTTGAACGCGCGCGCAAACAACACTGTTCTCGGGACGCGTGTGCGCCCGAGTTTTTCGCAAGACCGTGCCGCGGAGCAGGATCGCGCCAGACCGCAAGGCGGCGGTGGGACCGGCTTTCGGCTCGATCATGCTCCGCCTGTAGCTCGGATTGAGCGGAGCGAAATCCGGGATCTAATGGCTTCGCTCGCCGAAATTTCCCCACTCTTGGCGGAAATCGCCGCCCCAATCCCGCGGCAAAAGACCGAGCCGGACATAGCGATAGAACGACGAATAAAATAGGGCCAATCACGCACGCGGCGCCACGCCGGTGGTCAATTCGATTGGACGGGTCTCTGGCCGTGCCATCGATGCCGCGGTGGGGCGTTTCTGTATCCGCATCGGCTATCAGAAAGCGAAGGCTTGAAACAGCCATTGGGCAGCAAGTAGCCCGAATGGAGCGCAGCGAAATCCAGGAACGGTTCTCCGGCCCGCTTCCGCGTGCGCGGCCACGCATGTCCGCGGCCGGATTGATAAATTCAGCCTCGACGCCCTCATGAAACTGGCGGCGCGAGCCGGGCTGTCGGTTCGGGTGAGGGTTGTTCGATCTGCCGCATGACGCGTCCTACAGCGCGCCGCCTCAGCCGAAGGCGGGCGCGCGGGGCTGCTGCGTGAAGTCGAAACCGCCGAGCAGATCATACGCCGCGGCGTCGCGGGCCTGCAGCGGTGCAAGACCGAAGCGGGCCTCGATCAAGGCCAGGATCGAGGTGGTGTCGGCGACGCGATGATCGATATAGCCGCGCCGCGCCCACGGGCCGATCAACAGCGCCGGCACGCGGGTGCCGCAGCCGTAGGCGTCCAGCCTCGGCGGCGCCACGTGATCCCACAACCCGCCGCCTTCGTCATAGGTGATGACGATGGCGGTCTTCTCCCACAGGCGGCTTGCGCCGAGCGCCCGCAACAGACGCATGACCCATTGCTCGCCCCAGCGCGGCGCGGAGTCGGCGGGATGCTCGTCGCGGCTGCCGGTGGCCTTGACAAACGCCACGTGCGGCAGCTTGCCCGTTTTAACGTCCTCGAAGAAGTCCTCGCTGTCGCGGATGCGGCCGGCTTCGACGTTTTGCCGCCAAGTGGGATAATATTGGAACGGATTGTGGTGCGGCAGATAACCCGCCGTCGAATCGACGACGATCGAGCCGTCGCCGGCGTCGAACGCGGTCTTCAATGCCCAGGGTTTCACCGCGTCAAAACCTTCATTATACCAGGCCCACGACAGCGAAGCCGCCGCGAGCCGGTCACCGATATTCGGATAGGTCTGCTCGTCCGGCGGCGGCGACAGATCGAGCGGCCACATGAAGGTTTCGGTCGGCCCGTTCACCGGCGCCAGATCGTTGATAAGGATGCCGTTCTTGTCGTAGGGGCGATCGAACAGTGGCGGCGCCAGGCTGCCGATCGCTTGAGCCGGCACTTTCGACGATTGGGCGGAGCGCGCCGCGACGAGGTAAAGCGCGTTGCCGGTCGAGCCGCCCGACATCGCCTGAAAGAAACGGTCGAACAGGACATATTCGTCGGCGAGACGATGGTAGTCCGGCAGGTCTTCGCGCGTGTAGAAGCCGAGCACGGCGCCCGACGGCGTCGATTCGGCGAGCATCATCTGCGCCGCGCTCAGGCTCCGCGCGCGCTCGAACAAGACGTGCTTTCCCGGCAATGCCAGCGCCACGAACAAATCCATCTTGCCGTGATCGATCTGCGCGAACATGCGGAAGAACTGATGCATCGGGTCCCAGGGAACGTTGTCCCCGGGAGGGATGAAAGGGCCGAGGGAGAACGGACGGTTCTCGATCAGGGCGCCGGCAAAGCCGGGAATTTGGTCCGGCAGCGGCAAATACTTGTAGGAAACGCCGGCGGCGTTTTTCTGCCAGCCGTTGAAGCGCGCGTCGATCTTGCCGTCGCGATCGAGCAGGCCGTCGACCGCGCCGCCACGCGCCGGCCGGTAGGCACCGAAATAGTGATCGAAGCTGCGATTCTCCTGATAGATCACGACAATATTGTCGATCTTGGCACGCAGACCTTGCACATCCGTCCCGCTCGCCGGAGCAGCGCGCAGCGGTCGCACGAACGGCGCGCCGACCAGCGCCGCGGCGCCGGTCGCCGCCACCGATTCGAGAAATCCGCGGCGGCTAGGTCTGAAGATTTTCATCGCCCCTCCGTATTGCATTATCCGCCCGCGACGCCCGCGACCGCGGCAGAACATATCACGTCTTGATTGCAGCACGCTGACGCCAATGCAAGGCGCAGCGCGGCGAAACACGCCATATTGGCCCCGCCAAGCATGTGCGGACATCTGCCAAAATCGGAGCCACATTCATGGAGATTGTCAATGTGTAGAAATCTAGACTTGAGGATTCAGATCCGGCTCGCCGATAATGTCCGCCGCGAGACGTAAGGCTAAGTCTGACGCTGTCTGTTACTGGAGTATGAACTTTCACATGTTCATGAACCCCGCATCGACCGTATCGTGCTTTGCCGCATCATTCACCGCGCCGGCCGGCGCACGGCAGCCTTTATTCGCCGCCGTCGCGCTGACGGCGACGATGTTGATCGCGATCCCCCCGGCGCAGGCGCAGCAGCAAGCTTCGCCGCAAGCGCGCGTGATCGTGATCGGGCAAGGCAGCGTCAGCGTCAAGCCGGACTGCGCTCGGATCAGGGCCGGCGTCACCACCACGGCCAAGACGGCCAAAGCAGCGACAGACGCCAACGCGAAGCTGATGACTGCCGTCACTGCGACACTGCTCAACGCGGGCATCGGGCAAAAGGACATTCAGACCGTGCGATTTTCGCTGCAACCGGTTTACGCTTCCATGCCGTCGCACAACGAAGCGAAGTTGACGGGTTTCAGCGTCGCCAACGAGGTCAACGTAACGGTTCGCCGGATCGACACGATCGGCGAAATTCTCGATCGGCTGGTGGCGGCCGGCGCAACCGATATCGGCGGTGTAGAGCTCCTCCGTTCCGATCCTGCCAAGGCGCTCGACCAGGCCTGGGAAGCCGCGATCGCGGATGCGCGGCGCAAGGCCGAACTCTATGCCAAAGCGGCCGGCCTGAAGCTCGGTCGGGTCGCCTGGATCACAGAGGATTCCGCGTACGCCCCACCGGGTCCGTTTGCGGCCATGCGCGCCTCGGCAAGGCCCTCGCCGGTGCCGATCGCAACGGGTGAAAACACCTTCCGTGTACAGGTGACGGCCGGGTTCGACACCGCCCCTTGATCTGCAACGGCGATTATGCCGCTCGCTGTCGGCACGGTCTCCGACTGGTGGCCGCCGGCGAAGAGGGAGGAACGATCATGGCGTATTGGCTCCTGAAGACAGAGCCGGAAGAATTTTCCTGGGACGATCAGGTCAGCCGCGGCGCTAAGGGCGAGCCCTGGAGCGGTGTGCGCAATTTCACCGCGCGGCGGCATCTCAAGGAGATGAAACAGGGCGAAAAATTTCTTTTCTACCACACCGGCGGCGAGAAACAGGTGGTAGGGATCGGCGAGGTAACCTGCGAGGCTTATCCCGACCCGACGGCCAAGGCGGGCGAGCCCTGGGTCGCCGTAACGACCGGCGCGGTCGAGAGGCTGCCGCGTCCGGTTACGCTTGCGGCGATCAAGGCCGAGCCGCGGCTTAAAGAAATGGCGCTGGTCAAATACGCCCGGCTTTCGGTGCAACCTGTAACCGCGCAGGAATGGAAGCTGGTCTGCAAGATGGGCGGCTTGGCGCCTTAGAGGGGCATCCGAAGCGCGAACCGCCGGGGCCGGAACGGGTCATGGCCGAGATTCACCAGAATCAGCGCGGTGCCGACGCCGCTGGTGCAGACAGAACACACTGGCGGAAAAAATTTGGGAAAACTTTACGTAAGGCCGCCACGATACTGAGCAAAGGCAGGCTTTCGCGTATGATGTTGATGGGCTGATAATTGCGCGCGAGCGCGCAGTTTCCGGGCTCTTCGGGTAGGAACTTTTGCAAATGCTGGGAAAACGTCGATTTACTGCCGCAATCGCGGCCGTTCTTGGGTTTTTGGCGCTGGCACCGCTACCGGCACTGGCGCTTGGTACGGTCGTGGAGACCAGAGACGGCTACGCCGCGGGGACGATCCTCATCCGGACCCACGAACGCCGGCTTTATCTCTTCCTGGGCACCGGACGCGCCATCCGCTACCCGGTGGGGGTCGGGCGCCCCGGCATGCAGTGGTCTGGAAGGACCTCCATTAGCGGCAAATATGTCCATCCGGCATGGTCGCCGCCGGCCTCGATCAAGCGGGAAAACCCGAGACTCCCGAACTTGATCCGGGGCGGCTCCCGGCACAATCCGATGGGCGTGGCAGCCATGACGCTGTCTGGCACCCAATATGCCATCCACGGCACCAATCAGCCGAGGTTGATCGGCGGGTTCGTCTCGCACGGGTGCATCCGCATGTACAATGCCGATATCACCGACCTTTACAGTCGCGTCAGCGTCGGCACGACAGTCGTCGTTACGAGGTAATCGGGGCGCGGAGGCATCCCTGATCCCTGTTAATGGTACGCGCAGCCCCTCAGAAATCCGACGCTAGCCCATTGATCTCCCAGTCGCCGTAGCGGGTCGGTTCCAGACCGCCGCGGCCGCGGATTTCCTGCGGGCGACCGGACAGCTTGCGGTCTCCTTCGGCGCGGCGCGCCGCCGCCTCGGCCAGCGCGCGCTCAGCTACTGGCGTGAGCGGGCGCGGCTCCGGCACGCGATTTTCCGTCGCCTCCGCGGCCGGAGCGGCGGGCGCATTTGAATCCGTCGAACTTCCATCGCTAGGCATGGTTTTGACTTGGAGCAGCTGAAGCCGCAGCGCAAGGAGTATAAGGCGGTCGTACGGGGGAGCGCGATGAAGGCGGCGCAAAAAGCAAAAGGACACTTTGGGAGCGCCGCGCCAGCGCCGGGTTTGGCCGCTCGGCGCATGGCCGCCGATATTGTCGAGGGCGTTCTGCGCCGCGGCCGTTCACTCGACGAGCAGTTCGACGGCGCTTGCGCTCATGGCAACCTTGCCGACCTCGCCGACCGCGACCGCGCTCTTACCCGTGCGCTGTCGGCGACCGTGCTGCGGCGGCTCGGCACGCTGCACCATCTCGTCGGACTCTTTCTGGATCGCGGGCCACCGAGGGAGGCACCGCGAGTAGAAACCGCGCTTCTTCTCGGCGCGGCGCAGATCCTCTTTTTGAACGTGCCCAATCATGCCGCGGTCGATCTCGCGGTCCGGCTCGTGCAGGCCGACCGGCAGGGGATGCGCTATGCCGCCTTGGTCAATGCGGTGCTGCGGCGCGTTGCGCGCGAAGGTGGCGAACGGTTGGCCGGCCTCGACACGACGGTTCTCGACACTCCGCCGTGGCTGCTGGCGCGTTGGACGAAGTATTATGGCGCCGAAACTGCGCGTGCCATCGCCGCCGCCAATGGCCGCGAGCCGGCGCTCGATCTGACCGTGAAAAACCATCCTGAAGTTTGGGCCGCGCGGCTCAATGGGCGGCTGCTGCCGACCGGCTCGGTGCGTACTTTGGCCCATGGCGCTATCGCTGCGCTACCGGGTTTCGCCGAGGGGGAGTGGTGGGTGCAGGACGCCGCCGCGGCCTTGCCGGCGCGGCTGCTTGGCGACGTGAACGGGCTGCGCGTTGCCGATCTCTGCGCGGCACCTGGCGGCAAGGCTGCGCAGTTGGCCGCCGCCGGCGCCCACGTTACGGCGGTAGACCGGGCGCCGGCGCGACTAGAACGATTGCGCGCCAACCTGGCGCGGCTGTCGCTGAAAGCCGAATTGGTGTGCGCCGACGTGGTGGAGTGGACCGCCGAGCCCTTCGACGCGGTTCTGCTCGACGCGCCGTGCTCTTCGACCGGCACGATCCGCCGCCACCCCGACATACCCTGGCTCAAGCGCCCGTCCGACATCGCCGCGCTCGCCGCCGTGCAACGCCGCCTCCTCGCCCGTACCGTCGTGCTGACGCGACCAGGCAGGACGCTCGTTTATTGCACCTGTTCGCTCGACCCCGAGGAAGGCGAGCAGGTTGTTGCCGACCTTCTCGCGCATGAAACCCGCGTGCGGCGGATGCCGATCGCCGCGTCCGAGATTTTCGGCCGCAGCGAGCTCATCACCAAGGACGGCGATTTGCGCACGTTGCCTTGCCACTTTCCCGATCCCGATTCGCGGTTCTCGGGTCTCGACGGCTTCTACGCCGCGCGCCTGCAAAGGCACTGACGACTGGAACGACTGGCCCTCGCTTGGCCGTGGGCGCGCTGTTCTTTATATGTTGGATCGATTCTTGACGGCGGAATCGGCGGAGCGCCGTGAGCCGCCGCGCCGAAGGAGGGGCAAGCGCGTCGATGTCGCGCGTTTTGGTCGCGAATCATGCCAAACTGTCCTGGCTGTTGCTGCGCGGCGCCTTTCGGCAACTGGCGGGACGGCTCAACGGCCATCCGTTGCTGCGCTGGTCGCTTGGGCCACTCAAAACCGACCGGCTATTGATCGCTCCGCAAGATCTGCACACCGCTGATCCGACGCTTGCCAACGAAATCTATGCCGGCCGTTTCGCCTTTGCGGGCAAGGTGGTCCTCTGCGGCGGCCGTTCGGTGTTCGAAATCGAACCGCCATCGGAGGAATGGGCAACGGCGCTCCTGAGCTTCGACTGGCTGCGCCACCTGCGTGCCGCCGAATCCGGCATCACACGCGCCAATGGCCGTGCGCTGGTCGATGAATGGATCGCGCTGCAAGGCTCCTGGCACCCGCTCGCCTGGCGACCGGATGTCTTATCGCGGCGTATCATCTCTTGGCTCAGCCAGGCGACGCTGGTGCTCCAGGACGCAGATGTGCGCTTCTATCGGCGCTTCCTGCGCAGCCTCGTTCGTCAGGTGCGCTATCTGCGTTACACCGCGGGCGATGCGAGAAGCGGCGTCGCACGTCTGGAGGCGACCATCGCGCTCACCTATGCTGCGCTTTGCATTGCCGGCCAGGCCCGTCACATCAAATTCGCTACCGAACGCCTGCGTCACGACATCGAGCGGCAGATCCTGCCCGACGGCGGCCATATTGACCGCAATCCAGGCGCTGTCATTGACTTGCTGCTGGACTTCCTGCCGCTGCGCCAAGTGTTCGCGTCGCGCAATATCGCGCCGCCGCAGGCGCTGCTCAACGCCATCGACCGCATGATGCCGATGCTGCGTTTCTTCCGCCATTCGGAAGGGACATTCGCGCATTTCAACGGCATGGGGGCGACGCCGGCTGATCTGTTGCTGACGCTGCTGGCCTATGACGAGACACGCGGTGCGCCGCTCTCCCATGCGCCGCACTCCGCCTATCAACGGGTCGAGGCCGGCGGTGGCGTGCTCATCATGGATACCGGCAGGGCACCGCCGATCGACATGAGCCTTGAAGCTCACGCCGGTTGTCTGTCGTTCGAATTCTCTTCGCCGAAGCAGAGCCTTATCGTGGTCAATTGCGGCATGCCGGCGATGTCGCGCGACGCCTGGCGCCAGCACGCGCGCGGCACTGCTGCGCATTCCACGGTTACGTTCAACGAGACCTCCTCGGCGCGCTTTGTTGAATCCACCACGTTCCGCCACATGCTCGGCGGCGCACCGATGCTGGCCGGCCCGAGCCATGTCTCGGTGACGCGCGAGACCGGTGCCGACTCGATCGTGCTGCGCACTGCCCATGACGGTTACGCTGACCCCTACGGCATCGTGCACCAACGCACGCTCTCGCTCGCAGCCGATGGTACGCGGCTCGAAGGCGAGGATGTCTTCCTTGCCACCGACGGAAGTGCGCGAGTACGCACCACCCGCGACCACTATGCGGTGCGCTTTCACCTGCACCCAGCGATCAAAGCCAGCCGGCTCAGCGACGGTCACGGCGTCATGCTCGTAGCGCCGAACAAGGAGGCTTGGACTTTCAGCGCTCACGACGATCGCGTCGAGCTCGAGGACAGCGTCTATCTCGCGACAACCAACGGCCCGCGCCGAACCGCGCAGATGGTCATCTACGGCCACGCCCGCCGCCGGCCGCGCGTGATGTGGACCTTGCAGCAGGTAGCGGCCGCCGCAGGCGCCTCGCGTCGCGCGCGCGGCGAAGAGCCGAAACTGCCGTTGTGATTTCGATTTTCCTCGCCGGTTTGCGGGGAACCCCCTTCGCTACGCAAAAGCATGAGGAGAAAGCAACCATGACCGAGCATCTGCGCCGCGCCGCGCGCGCGCTCATTTCCGTTTCCGACAAAACCGGGATTGTCGAATTCGCTCGATCGCTGGCGGACTATGGCGTCGAACTCGTCTCGACAGGCGGCACGCGCGGCGTGCTCGGCGCGGCCGGGCTGACCGTGGCCGATGTGTCCGAGCTTACTGGTTTTGCGGAAATGATGGACGGTCGCGTCAAGACGCTGCATCCGGCCGTGCACGGCGCCTTGCTCGCCATGCGCAACAACCCCGCCCATATCGAAGCCATGAGCGCCCATGGCATTAGACCGATCGATCTTCTCGTCGTCAGCCTCTACCCGTTCGAGGCGACCGTGGCGGATGGCGCCGACTTCGACGGCTGCATAGAGAATATCGATATCGGCGGTCCGGCGATGATCCGTGCCGCCGCCAAGAACCACGCCGATGTCGCCGTATTGGTCGAGCAGACCGATTACGCAGCGCTGCTCGCGGAGTTCGCTCAGCATGGCGGCATGACGACGCTTGCCTTGCGCCAGCGGCTTGCCGCCAAGGCTTTTGCGCGCACGGCGGCCTATGACGCGGCGATCGCCAATTGGTTCACGCGCGAGCTTGGCGAAACGGCGCCGGACTACCGCGCCTTCGGCGGCCGGCTGCTCGAACCCTTGCGTTACGGCGAGAACCCGCACCAGTCGGCGGCCTTCTATCGCACGCCGGATGTGCGTCCGGGCGTCGCCACCGCGCGACAGCTGCAGGGAAAGCAGCTTTCCTACAACAACATCAACGATACCGACGCTGCTTATGAATGCGTCGCCGAGTTCGATCCGCTGCGCACCGCAGCCTGCGCTATCGTTAAGCACGCCAACCCTTGCGGCGTCGCCGAGGGCGAAAACCTCCTGGATGCCTACCGCAGAGCCCTCGCCTGCGATCCGGTCTCCGCTTTCGGAGGCATCGTCGCGCTCAACCGCACGCTCGACGCAGAGACCGCGCGTGCCATCACCGAAATTTTCACCGAGGTCATCATTGCGCCGGCGGCCACGCCGGAAGCGGTCGCCGTCATCGGCGCCAAGAAGAACGTGCGGTTGCTGGTCGCCGGCGGGCTGCCCGATCGGCGGGCCGCAGGCCTTACGGCGAAGACTGTCGCCGGCGGCCTCCTGGTGCAGTCGCGCGACAATGCCGTCGTCGACGAGATGGAGCTCAAGCCGGTGACCACACGCCCGCCCAGCAATGCCGAATTGCGCGACCTGCGCTTCGCCTTCCGCGTCGCCAAGCACGTGAAATCAAACACGATCGTCTATGCCAAGGATTCGGCGACGGTCGGCATCGGCGCCGGGCAGATGAGCCGGGTGGATGCCGCCCGCATTGCCGCCCGCAAGGCGGCCGACGCCGCCCAGGCGCTCGGCCTCCGGGAGCCGGCAACGAAAGGCTCGGTGGTTGCTTCCGACGCCTTCTTCCCTTTCGCTGACGGCTTGCTGGCTGCCATAGAAGCCGGCGCCACCGCTGTAATCCAGCCCGGCGGCTCGGTGCGCGACGCCGAGGTGATCAAAGCCGCAGATGACCACGGCATCGCCATGGTGTTTACGGGAACTAGGCATTTTCGGCATTGAAACGGCGGTCTATCCGTTGGGGTCGCGAAACGCCGATCCCGAAAAACACCGTTCACCTCCTCGGCCGAAGGTTGCGCGCGAGGCCCGTCCGCTCGAAAGCGCTCTTGCTCCGTTGCGGAGATTGAACGGCCTGCGGCCTTCGCGCGGCCAGGATACCGCGGACGACACGCAAGATCATCAAGGGCAGGCTGAGCGAACTGCCATGAGCCGGCAACTCTAACAAATTGCTAAAGAAGCCCGCTGCGATGCGCGCGCCGGCGTTACGCTGCGCAAACCCTGTTCCGCTTTGCCGCGGCCGCATTAACGGTGTTGCCTTACCTGGTCGGCGATAACTCGGCCACGGCGAGGAGACCGAGCGGGAAGCCGCTGTCGGCGGGCGGTGCGATGCTGCAAGCACTGAACAGACTATTTCGATCCAAGACGCCCGAGCCGGAGCCGGCGGGAGCCAAGATCACGCTCGGCGATGTCTTGCGACGGGGCTGGTTCGAGCAATGGTACCAACCCAAGATCGACCTGCGCTCGAAGCGCCTCGTTGGCGCCGAGGCGCTGGTACGGGCGCGGCGGCCGGACGACAGCCTCGTCAGCCCCGGCCTTTTTCTGCCCGGAGCCAAAGAGGACGACATGCTCGCTTTGACCGAGCGCGTCATTCTCAGCGCGCTGCGCGATTACGAGCACTACGCGGCGCTGGGCGTTGTGCTGAAGCTCTCCGTCAACGTGCCGGCCTCCGCCTTCGTCAAGCTGCCGATCGCGCGCATGCTGCACGAGGAGCGGCCGGCGGCGGCGAATTGGCCCGGTCTCATCTTGGAAGTCACCGAGGACGAGGTCATGCACGACCTCAAAATCGCCAACGAAGTCGCCGACGAGCTTCGCAACTACCGGTGTTCTCTCGCGCTCGACGATTTTGGCGCCGGCTATTCGTCGCTGGCGCGGCTGCGGCAATTGCCGTTCAGCGAGCTGAAAATCGACAAGAGCTACGTTACCGATTGCCACCTCGACCGCGTCAACGCCGGCCTGTGTGAGACCATCGTCGAACTCGCCAAGCGCTTTGATTTGAAAACGGTGGCCGAGGGCATCGAAACGACGCACGAAAGCCACAAGCTGCAAGGGCTCGGTTGCGACATCGGGCAGGGATTTCTGTTCGCCAAGCCGATGTCAAAGGACCAGCTCGCTGCCGTCCTCAGCCGCCGCATGGTTGGCGCTGCCAAACCGGTCGCGAACGCATCCCCCACGCGGGGTCCGCTGCTGCGCAACCTGTTCGCGGGATAAAATCAGGCTCGCGGCCGTTCAGCCTGCGAGATTACAAATGCGACCCCACGTGCTTTTGGTGCCCCGGAGCCGAACCTCAATCCGGCATTTCGCTCCTCATGCGGGCCTTCCGACAATGCATATCAGATCGGCGCTGCACCTGTCGTAAGACGCGCGTCAGCCAAGCCGTCCAGGCGTGCAAACCGGATCAACGAGAAATGTCCGAGCGGGGGTATGGCGCGGCGTTCAACGATGCGCACCCCGCCGTGGCGCGCCGCCCAACGCGCCAGCCGCTGCCAGCGGAACTGGGCCTGCCAGCCAAGCCGGCGCGCGAGCGGCGCGAACCACCGTTCGACGGTAGAGCGCCAGCCGCTTTCGGCGCCGAGATGGTTAATCAGAACGATCTCTCCGCCGGGTCTGAGCACGCGCGCGAATTCGTCGAGCGTAGCCTCCGGATCCGGCACGGCGGTGATGACATATTGCGCGACGACGACGTCGAAAGCAGCATCGGGAAAACCGAGATGTTGCGCGTCCATTACGGCGAGGCCGTCGATATTGGTCAGGCGATGTTCGCTGACGCGCGCTTTCGCCTTGCGCAACATCGGCAGCGACAGGTCGACGCCAACGATGCGGCTGGTCCAGCGGTATTCGGGCAGCGACATGCCGGTGCCGACGCCGACATCAAGAATGCGGCCGCCGACGCGCTCGGCTACCGAGACCGAAGCCTTGCGTCCGCGCTCAAAGACCGCCCCGAAGATTAGATCGTAGATCGGCGCCCAGCGTGCATAGGCCCTGGTGATGCCGATCTTGTCGAGTTCAGTTCCCATCGCAGTGGTGTGAATGCTGCCGACCTCGGCCAGGTATTCTGTCGTGAAGCATCAATGCGCCGCCATCAGATCGGCGCCTCGCGTGTGCCGTACGCTCGCCGCACCAAGGGCCGAGGCGATGATACCGCCACCGAGTACGCGGGCCTGGCCGGCGGCAGCGTCGTAGAAAGCGCACGCCTGGCCAGGCGAGACGCCGTTTTCGCTGCCGATCAACTCGACTTCGATACTGCCGTCGTTGGCCCGGCGCAGCCAAGCGGGTTGCGGCGGCCGGGTCGAGCGCACCTTGACAAAAACCTCGACATGTCGCGCCGCGGCGTCCTCGACCGTGCCTTCACCGAGCCAATTGACCTCGCGCAGCCGGATACTGCTCGTGCGCAGAGCCTCGCGCGGCCCGACCACCACCCGGCGCGAAGCGGCGTCGAGGCGCACGACGTAAAGCGGCGTGCCGGTGGCGATGCCAAGCCCGCGTCGCTGGCCGACGGTGAAATGGATGATGCCGTCGTGGGTGCCGAGCACGCGGCCGTCAAGATCGACGATCTCGCCCGGTGCGGCAGCGCCCGGGCGCAGCCGCTCGATGATGTCGGCGTAATGTCCGCTCGGCACGAAACAGATATCCTGGCTATCC
>JAKAPE010000172.1 GCA_021811945.1 Pseudomonadota bacterium
TTCTCGCGGCGCGTTTTTTGTCCGCGCCCGAGTTGTTGTTTGTTTTCTTTCTCCCTTCGGCCCGAAGAAGAAGACAACCGAGGGGAGCGGAGCGCCGGAAGGCTCACCAGACATGCACCGTGCCGGCGAAGGCACGGCGGCGCACCTTTTTCTCTCCTCCCGCTTGCGCGGGGTGAGGGGAGGCGCGCCGCCTTCCGGCGCTCCACGTCGCGGCTCTCGCCAAGGGGACTTTCGTCGCCCGAGGCTCAGCGTCAGGCCATGCTTCCGGGGACTCGGCCGGAGCGCGCGGTCCTATGGACCGCCAACCGGGGCGAAGACCGCGCGCCGCTCCACGGGCGTTACCCGCGCCGGAAAAAACAAGAAAACCTGTCCCCGTCCAGCGAAGCACCTCGCGCGCCGGTCATAGTGCCGGCAGGATGATGCCCAAGCCGCCCGGGAGCGGCTTGCGAGACCGCCCGCGGGCACCGCGCCCGCCCCACCTTCGGATCGCTTCGCGAAAGCGCCCCTCGATGAGCGGGATGGCGAATATGTAGCTGAAACAGAGACGCATGTCAAGAGGTATATCACATCATCGGTGACGGCCGGCATCTACACCTTAAGCGCGCGCTCCAGCCGCACTGCGTCGGCGGCTGCGATCCGCAGATAGCTCTGCGCGAGCGGCACCCATTTTTCCGGCGTGCGCGGATCACGCTCGTCGAGCAGATGGGCGAGGGCAAGCCGCGCCCGCAGCGTTGCCCGATGGCAGCGATAGAAGACGAAAAGCTCCTCGCGATCGCCGTCATGCAGCGCGCGGACGAGGCGGCGGCGCAAGTATCGGCCGACCCAGGCGGCGCCCAACCGCTCGCATTCGACACAGAGAAAGGCGATCTCATCGAAGGGGTCGACCATGCGCAGGCGGGCGTTGAATTCCAGGCAGTCGATGATGCGCACGGGGTCGCCGAGGAAAATGTGTTCGGGGCGGAGGTCGCCTTGGCCGTCCACGATTTTCCGCGCCCGAACGCGCGCGGCCAGAAGTTCGGCACACCGGCGCAGGAAGCGGCGCTGCATGGCGTCGATATAGCGGACGCGGCCGGACGGAACACGAAAGCGAGGGTCGAGGAGAATGCGGCGATTGACGGCAAGGCTCTGCCAAAGCCGCGCGGCATGCGCCGCGGGCGAGACGAAGACGGGGCTGGCGCGGCGATAGAACTGCACCAGAACGCCGGCCAGACGGTCGAGCTGCCAGCGATGCACGCGCCCGTCGGCGATCACGCGATCGAGCATCTCACGCTGGTCGAGCCGGTTCATGACCACGAGCCAGTCGGCCACTTCGCCGCAATCGCCGCCTTCGCCGCCATTGCCGCCATTGCCGCCATTGCCGCTGCCGATCGCCAGCCCTTGAGGCGAACGGACGAGCGGAACGACGCCGCGGTAGATATCGGGTGCGAGACGGCGATTGAGCTTGAGCTCGGCGCGGCACGCCGCCTCGCGGCGCGCGAGCGTCGAGAAATCAAGGTAAGGGAAACGCACCGGCTTCTTGAGCTTGTAGACCCGATCGCCGGCAAGAAACACCTGCGACATGTGAGTCTCGTGCCGCTCGACCCGCGCGACCGGCGGCCGATAGGCATCACCACGCGAGAGAAACGCGACCTTGTCGGCAAGCGAAAGCTCCGCAGTTGCCTGCAGCGCGCGACCGGGCTCGTCGTGCTTCCCAACCAGCATGAAGCAAAGATAAGGCCTGCCGCGCCACGCGCCAATCGAGTTTCGAAAGCGGGAGGCAAGCTTCTCGCGTACTACATGACCTTCGGCGCGTATGGCTTCCTGGTTATCTCGGAAGGTTCGACCGAGGCCGCAGCGGCAGCAGCCATCGTCGCGGCGGCCGGCGGCGGCGCGACGAATCTGAAAACGACGGTCGCAATGACGTCGGCGGAAATGAAAAGCGCCTTCACCAAAGCGGGTACTATCGCGGCAAGCTTCCGCTCGGCTGGCGCAAAGTCGTAGATCAGCGAGCCTGGCGTGGGCAAAAGCGCAAAGCGCCGATGCCCCGACGTTCGTTGCCGGACGCGGCGGAAATAAACGGAAATAAAATCTCAGCCGAAGCGGAAGGCCGATTCCGCCGCCCCCATGACGACGTCCTTCAGCGTCCTGCGCCCCGGGTCGGCAACGGCGGCGCCGACTGCGACGTGAAGCGGCAACAGGTGCTCCTCGCGCGGATGGGCGTCGCGGGCGCCGGGCGCCCGCTCCCAGGCGGCGAGCGCGTCGGCGCGCGCCTGCGGCGCCGTCCCGGTCAAGACCTCCTTCAGCCAGTCATCGAAGCGCTGCGAGGCGGGGTCGGCGATGCGACCGTCGGCGCCGCCGCGCATGCTGCCCATGAGCGTCCGCATGTTGTGGTAGCTCATGCCGCTGCCGACGATGAGCACGCCTTCGTCGCGCAGCGGCGCCAACGCCCGGCCAAGGCGGATGTGCTCCGCAGGGTCCATGCTGGCCAAGAGCGAAACCTGCACGATCGGAACATCGGCGCGCGGGAACGCCACCTTGAGCGGAATGAAGACGCCGTGATCGAAGCCGCGCTCGCGGTCGTATTTCCAGGCGATGCCCGCGGCACCGAGCAGTTCGGCGACTCGCGCCGAAACTTCCGGAGCCCCGGGCGCCGGGTAGCCGATCCGATAAGTGCTCTCCGGAAAACCGTAATAGTCGTAGAGAAGCGGCGGAGCGGGATTGTTCTGAATCGTGGCGACCTTCTCCTCCCAATGGCCGGAGATTGCCACGAGCGCTTTGGGCGGCACGCCCACGTCAGCGGGGATTGCGCGCAGGTACGCCGCCATGCGGTCCCAGGTGTCGGGCGGATCCCACTCCATGAAGAAGCACGGCCCGCCGCCGTGCGGAATAAAAAGTGTCGGCAGTCTGCTCATGTCCAAATCCCGGTAGAGGAAAATTCGCGCCGCAACGCGCTCCGCGAGCGCGTGTCTCACAGCATCACATAATTTCAATCCGCGAAGAATCCATGCCAGGCTGTCGGGCGGCTTAGTCTTACTGCGTCAGAAAAGGCCGAGGCGGTGCATAACAGAGCGTCGCCGCCGCAACGGCGCCCATTGCATGCGCGAGGCTTTCTGACGCAGAAAGATTACAGATTTAGGCTGCGACACTGGCAGCAGGCCGGGCCTTACGCAGGGTGTGTGGCATTCCGGTCGCAATGAATGTGTGAAAGCTCAGACTCCAGTCGACAGACAGCGTCAGACTTGGCCTTGCGTCTCGCGGCGGACATTATCGGCGAGCCGGGTCCGAACCTGTGGCGGGCCGTGGGCTACTCCATTGCAAACGCTTAGACCGTACTGAAATCCGAGCGCGTCCAAAGGATGCAACGCGGTTTTGGGCATGGCGTCTCATTGTGGCTGAAAGATATGCTGGAGCCAGTCGAACGGTCCGGGCGTCGTCGGCTCCGGCGCAGGCGCACCGGCGGCGTCGGGTCGCGGTCGGGGCATGGGAATCATCGTCGACCCATCGCGGGTCTGCGTGGTGCTCATTTGCGCCATCGCGAAATGACGCGGACGGCGCGGTGGAAGCGGGATCGGGCCGGTGAGCGGCGCTACAGCCGGCAAAGCCTCGACGGCCGGCCCAGGCCCCGGGTCAGTTGTCGGCTCGGCTGCCGCCGCGTCGAGTGCGGCAGGCGGCTGCGGCGACAGCGCGGCGGTTGTCTGCGTCGATCCTTGCGCCGTGGCCGGTGCCGAACCGGCGGTCGCATCGGCGTTTGCCGGTACTGCGGGAGCAGCTTCGGCAACGGGCGGCGTGCCCGGCGGCGCCTTGGCTTCATCGACGATCGCCGGCGTGCCCGGCGGCGCGTTGGCTTCAACGCCCGCAGCATCGTTCAAAGGTTGCGCGTTCAGCGCTCGTGACGAGCCGCCCACCTCCGCGCTCATTGCCTTCGGCCAAACGACCGGGGAAGGCGAAGTGGAAGGTGCCGGCGCCGCGGCAGGCGGGAGCGCCGCAATGGCCAGCCGATCGCTCCTGTCCTCGCCTGCCGCAGGCCTCTCCGGCGCTGCCGCCTGCGCCGTCACGGCCGCCGGGCGGGAAGTCGGCAGTTGCGGCGGGCCGACATAGCCGCGCACCAGGGCGGTGATGGTCCACAGGATCACCGGAACCGCGGTGAGCACGGCCACGAGGATAACGATCCGCCGCAAGAGCGGCATCAAATGCCGTAAGCTGTCATCGTCGTGCATGGCTGCCGCCTCGTTCTCTCTTCGCAGGCGGGGACGATCTCACTTCTCGCGCATGATCGTTCCCGAGAACCGGCACCTCCCTTGGGAAAATGCCGCGCGATCCCTCCCGAAAAGCGCTTGTTCGAAAATCATGCGTTAAGCGCCGCGCTTCTTTAATTTCTCCGCTATCCTCGCCGCAAAATACGTGAGCACGCCGTCGGCGCCGGCGCGCTTGAAGGCGAGCAGGCTTTCGCTCATAGCCTTGTCCCCGTCGAGCCAGCCGTTACCTGCGGCGGCCATGATCATCGCATATTCGCCCGACACTTGATAGGCGAACGTGGGCATGCCGAATGTCTCTTTGACGCGATGCAATATGTCGAGATAAGGGAGGCCGGGCTTGACCATGACCATGTCGGCGCCCTCGGCAATGTCGAGCTCCACCTCGCGCAAGGCTTCATCGGCGTTGGCCGGGTCCATCTGGTAGGTGCGCTTATCGCCGACGAGCGTCGCGTTGGAGCCGACCGCGTCGCGGAACGGCCCGTAAAAAGCCGAGGCGTATTTGGCCGCGTAGGCCATGATCTGGACATCGGCGAAGCCGGCGGCATCGAGGCCGGCGCGGATGGCACCGACGCGGCCGTCCATCATGTCGGACGGCGCGATGATGTCGCAGCCGGCTTCGGCCTGGACCAGCGCCTGGCGCACCAGCACCGCGACCGTCTCGTCGTTGAGGATCACGCCATCGCGCAACAGGCCGTCGTGGCCGTGGCTGGTATAAGGATCGAGCGCCACATCGCAGAGGACGCCGATCTCCGGCGCCTCCTTCTTGATGGCGCGTATGGCGCGGCACACGAGATTGTCGGCGTTGAGGGCTTCCGAGCCGGTTTCGTCGCGCCGCCTCGGGTCGGTGTAGGGAAAAAGGGCGATGCAGGGGATCGTCAACCTGGCCGCCCGCTCGGCCGCGCGCACCGCCTCATCGATCGAGAGGCGCTCGACATCCGGCATCGAGGGGACGGCGGCGCGGACGCTTGTTCCGTCAACGAGAAACAGCGGCCAGATCAGGTCGTCGGTGGTGAGCACATTTTCGCGCACCATGCGCCGTGCCCACTCGGCGCGGCGGTTGCGGCGCGGGCGCACGGCAAGATCGAGCCGCTCGACCGGTTCCGTCTCCCGTTGCTTTCTCGTCCGCGGGGCCGGGAGGGGAGCGGAAACAGGATGGCCGCGTTCGAGGGGACGGCCGAATTTGATCGCCATGACTGCACTCCGCGGCCGTTGCACTATGTCGGCGGCTCTTTGTAGCTGTTCCGGCCTGCGCCCGCCACTGCGGTCTTAGGGCCGGGCGTAACCTCACACGGTGGATCGCAAAGCCAAGGGTCGGCATATTGACGGTGGAAGCCGCAAGTGCGAAAGCCCGTATGGCCATGAGAGATCCATCGCAGCGGCAGGGTCTGCGGCCGAGCGACATGCTCGAGCCCGTGCATGCAGGCAGGAACGAGAAGGCGGGCGGATCCTGGACCGAATATCTCGTTCTGTTCCTGCGCATCATGGCGGTGGCGTCGCTGATCAAGGGCCTTTATCATTGGGCCGTATTGTGCGGGATCGGCGCGCCCTCGGGCGGCGGCTTCGAGGCGCACACGATCGGCTGGCAGACTGCCACGGTCTTTTTCGCCATCATCGATCTCGTCGCGGCGGTCGGGCTGTGGCTTGCGGCGGCCTGGGGCGCAGTGGTGTGGCTGACCTCGGTCGTGTCCATGGCGATGGTGGAAATGTTCTTTCCGCAGGTCTATGGCGGCAGTGTTTTCATCGTACTTATCGAGTTGACGCTCATCGGCGGCTATTTGTGGCTTGCAATAGCTGCTGCGCGCGAACGGCCGGCGTGATAGGGAGGATCAGGGGCAGAGGCATCCATCGAACAGCGGACAGGAGATCGGATCATGCGCGTTCATGCCATCGTCGTTGTTGCCGGCGTGATTTCCCTGTCGGCGATAATGCCGGCCGCGGCGCAGCAGACCATCAAGATCGGGGAGCTTAACAGCTACAAGAGCGTGCCCGCCTTTCTCGATCCCTACAAGAAGGGCTGGCAGATGGCGATCGACGAGATCAACAAGGCGGGCGGCATCCTGGGCAGGAAGCTCGAAGTCATTTCGCGCGACGACGGCGCCAATCCCGGCGATGCGGTTCGCGTCGCCCAGGAGCTGGTGACCGAGAGCGGCGTGAACATCCTGTGCGGGACGTTTCTCTCCAATGTGGGGCTCGCCGTCACCGAATTTGCCGGCAGAAAGAAGATCTTCTTTCTTGCCGCCGAGCCGCTGACCGACAAGATCACCTGGCAAGACGGCAACCACTATACCTTCCGGCTGCGGCCATCGACCTATATGCAGGTGGCGATGCTCTTGCCCGACGCGCTCAAGGCAAAGAAGAAGAGGTGGGCCCTGGTCTATCCGAATTTCGAGTACGGGCAGTCCGCCGCTGCCGCTTTCCAGAAGCTGATGAAGGCGCATCAGCCCGACGTTGAATTCGTCACCGAGCAGGCGCCGCCGTTCGGCAAGATCGACGCCGGCGCGGTGGTGCAGGCGATTGCGGACGCCAAGCCCGGCGGCATCTTCAGCGCGCTGTTCGGCGGCGACCTCATCAAATTCGTGCGCGAGGGCGACACACGCGGCGCCTTCAAGGGCCGCGTCGTCGTCGACCTCCTCGGCGGTGAGCCGGAATATATCGACCCGCTCAAGGGCGAAGCGCCCGTCGGCTGGATCGTCACCGGCTATCCCTGGAACGAGGTCAATACGCCGGCGAACAAGGCGTTCGTCGCCGCTTATCAGAAGCGCTACCACGACTATCCGCGCATGGGTTCGGTCGTCGGCTATCTGACCATGAAATCGATTGCGGCCGGTATCGCCAAGGCCGGCTCGACCGACACCGAGAAGCTCGTCGATTCCTTCCGCGGCCTGAAGATGAACGGCCCCTTCGGGCCGTTCTATTTCCGCGCCATCGATCATCAATCGACGCTCGGCGCCTTCGTCGGCAAGATCGTGCTCAAGAACGGCCACGGCACCATGATCGATTTCCATTACGTCGATGGCGCCAGCGTTATGCCCTCCGATGCCGAGGTGAGGAAGCTGCGCCCGGCATCTGCCCGTTGAGCGCCTGTCCTAAGCTCCGCGGAAGGCTGCAGCGGGCGGCTCCCCGAAAGCGCCGCCGCTGCGAAATGCATAGGAGGTTATGCCAGCAGGCAAAGATACTCCCAGGCCATGGTTGCCCCGGCGAGCGCCGTGATTTCCGCCACGTCGTAAGCCGGGCACACCTCGACCAGGTCCATGCCGATGAAGTGTAACCCGCGCAGCCGCCGCAGGATCGCCTGCGCTTGCCACGTGGCGAGTCCGCCGATTTCCGGCGTGCCGGTGCCCGGCGCAAAGGCCGGGTCAAGTACGTCGATATCGACGCTGAGATAAACCGGGACCTTGCCGATCACCTGCCGGATACGGTCGGCTGCTGCTGCGGCGCCTTGCTCATGCAGCTCCTGGGCCGTCAGCATCGTGATGCCCTGCGCGAGTGTCCAGTCATGCACCGCACGCTCCGTTGGAGACCGGATGCCGACCTGAACCATCTGCCGCGGCGCGACCAGGCCTTCCGCGACGGCATGATAGAAGACCGAGCCGTGGGCATAAGTCTGCCCGAAGTTTTTGGCCCACGTATCGACATGGGCGTCGAAGTGGATCAGGGCGCACGGCCCGCGCCGCTTGGCCATTGCGCGAAGAAGCGGCAGCGTAATGCCGTGGTCTCCGCCAAACGCGATGAGGTGGTTGATCCGCCCGGCTTGGGCCTCGATTTGCGCCAAGCTCGCGGCGATGTCGCCCAGGGCGATCGTGAAGTTGCCGATATCGGCCAACGGCAGAGTCGAAGGATTGACCCAGTGCAGCGGGTGGTCGCCGTCGACGAGCATCCGGCTTGCCTGCCGTATCGCCGTCGGTCCGAACCGCGCGCCGGCCCTGTTGGTGGTGCCGAGGTCGAAGGGAATGCCGGCGACGCAAAACGGCGAGCCGGGATCACGGCGATCAATGCCGAGAAAAGTCGGTGGAACGGAAAAGGTCGCGACGGCGGTCATCGTCACACGGCCGGAGTGAACAAAAACACCGCGGCCGCGACGACGCAGGTCCAATCGCCGCGGGGGGCTCCTTCAGCCGCCGCCACGATCGAATGGGTATCGACGATGAGATTGCTCATTTCGTACACCCGTTTGCGTTCATCCCAGGCCGCCTCGGGGTCGAACTCGATGCCGAGCGTTGAGGCGAGCATGGTGGCCGCAAGGTCTTCAACATATTCGCCGGTCTCCGCTTCGAACATACCGAAGGCGTGATGCTCCGAGATGTAGCCGTAATGAGCGACGTCTTTCGGCCGGGCGAGACCGACGCCGGCGGCAATGCGGCGTCCCGCTTCGTTGGTTTCGGCCCTCGCCATGACACAGAACGTGATCTCGCCCGGACCCAAGGCCGCGGTCCCGACGGTACGCGAGATAAGCTCGCAGCGCGGCGGCAAGATCGAGGATACCGAAACAAGATTCTGCTGCTCGATATCGGCGTCACGCAGCGCGTATTCGAAGGCCGAAAGCTGGTGCCGGTGGGTGCCGACGCCGCGGGTAAGGAAAACGTGTTTGGGAAGCGGGAACATGGGTCGCCCGTCGGCTTGCGGCGACCTTATAGAACATGTTGGGCATGTGTATCCAGGATGAAGCGGAGCGGAGTGGCGAAAAAGACCTGCCGCGCCGCCGCGCGCCGCACCCGCCGGCCAGGTTCGGCAACTACTTATCGCTGCCGTCAGGTGATGTCAGACGCTGCCGTGAGCCGCTATGTTCGCGTGACCGGCTGGCGATCCACTTACCTGTCAGCGCATCCGACTTCGCAGCGTACAATCGCATATGCACCCGCCATATCTGCAACCCGCAAAGGCAGCGACGCGCGATTCGGCGCTCAGCAGCGCGGCGCAAAGCAAAGTCCGGTGTCTTCCTTGCAAGGAAGCGGCGCCACGATCGTTTGATTGTTGCTGCAGGCATAGACACGACACCAATGGTTCGCGTCGCAATTGGAAATGCACCGCAGCGTCGGCTTGGCGCAGGCGTTGATTGCTCTTACGACGTAATGCCTGTAGCGATGGCGATGCTGGCTTGCTGCAAAGCTGGGCGACATTGCTGCGGCGGTGAACGCCACGGCCAATGCGACTTTCATCACCGGTCTTGTAGAAAGAAAGCGTGTCGTACGCATGGACCCAGTCCCCTTCAAATCAAGCGTCAATGTTTCATAAAATGAGCGGTCAGACAAGATGTTTGCCGGTGCCCATAGCGACCGGGTAACTCAGGACGAGATCGACGTGAGTCTTCCCTATCCGCCGCTTCTGTTGCTCACCGATCGCCGCCAGGCGCGGCGTCCGCTGGCGGAAATCGTCGCTGCGGCGCTCGAGGGCGGCTGCCGCTGGGTCAGCTTGCGCGAGAAGGATTTGCCGGCCGACGAGCAGGTTCTGCTGGCACGCGCCCTCATGCCGCTTGCGCGCCCGTATAAGGCGGCGCTGATGCTGCATGGCGAACCCGCGCTCGCCAAGCGCGCCGGCGTTGAC
>JAKAPE010000173.1 GCA_021811945.1 Pseudomonadota bacterium
GGATCGTGACAGCGACGGCGTCCATGATCGCGCTCCATGCCGAATCAGAGCGCCAACGGGATCACGATCCTCCAGTCAATACAAAATCACCCGAAATTGCCCGTTAACCTGACTTCCGAGCCGTGCATGCGCTTGCCGCCTTCATTGACAGCACACCTGAATGCCGTACCATTTAGTCAAGAATCTATGGCAAAGAGGCAAATCGTGGTCGATCAAAAGCGCACGTTCGCGGTTGTGCTGGAACCCGAGGAACAGGGCGGCTTTACCGTTCGTGTTCCGTCGTTGCCGGAGATCGTAACCTATGGCGAGAATGAAACCGAAGCGCTCGCCATGGCAGAGGACGCCATTCGGCTTGTATTGGAGGATATGACGGCACGAGGGGAGCCCATTCCCGAATCCCCGACACCGCGCCTCCGGCAGGTTACCGTCACCATGGCGGCATGACCGATCGTCTCCCGTCTCTGCGATCCAGAGAAGTCATCCGCGCGCTTGAACACGCGGGTTTTATTGTGACGCGCACCTCGGGAAGTCACTGCCGACTGATCCATCGAACCGAGCCGGCGCGAAAGGTAACAGTGCCATTGCATGCAAACGATCTCAAACGCGGAACGTTGCGTGGAATCATCGCGCAGGCTGGTCTGACGGTGGCCGAGTTCTTGGCCTTTCTATAGAAAGAACCAGCGCGTTTATAATTTCCACCACACCTCGCGCCGGCCCTGGAAAGAGGAGTAAGGTTTATTACGAGGTGGAGGACGAGGAAATTTGGATCATTCATATCCGCGATGCGCGTCGGCGACCGTGGGGAGGACCATGAGCGACTCAAATCCACGTCACGAGTTTTGGTGGGATAGCAGGGATTTGCTGGCGTGGCTGCGGGAATGGGTTGCGTCTTTTTGCAGGTTAATTCGGTCTTCGGCGGGGGAAACGGGCGCGCCTGTCGGTGCCCGAGCGACGGTCAGGCTGCACCCGACGTTCGCCTTGTTGCTGCTTCTCCTCTTCAGACCGCGTGTCGAAGCCGGAGCGCCTTTCGCGGCCCGAGCGCCTGCCAAAACCTGATCGGCGTTCTTGGCCCAAACGCTTCTCTTCAGTGCTCATGCATCCCCTCATGCGTTCAGTCGCGGACCCGGCATGGAGAGAATTTTGTGAGCATATTAGCTGATTCGATAGGTGCGCGCAGGCTTTTGGTTCCGCGACCAGGTAACTGGGTAGCCGCAGGAGCGTCAGCATAGCGCCAGCGTCGCTTGCCTACAGGGTGATGGAGGTGCGGGGACGCGGCAACGACTACCCCGGCGACGAAGCACCGGGTTGTTAGGACATTGCATGAACAAAGTCCACGGATTTTCCACGGGTTGAAGCGTCGTTTTCGCGGTTCGTTCGGTTCTGAAGCGTAACTGCCCGTGTTGAATCACTGTAAACGCTTTGGTTCCGTAAACGCAAAAAGGTGCGGCCGGCCCTTGGGGGAGAGCCGGCCGCTGCGAACCCGGTCTGGGGACGGGGAGGGGTGGGGACGTGACCGGGTCGCGAACTCGTTCCTCGCCTTCTTAACGCGCGGCTGCCGTGGCCGGCGTCTGGCGCGGTTCGCCGAGCGACACCCAGACATTCGGGTCGGATTGCGACTGGCGCTTGATATAGCGGTAGCCGGTATCCGACCACAGCAGAATGTCGTCGGTCTGGTTGTCGAGAATGAACTCGCCTTTGTCGGTCTCGACGGTGAGAATGGCGTGGCCGTCGCCGCGCTGGTCGCGCACGACGGTGATCAGCAGCGCCGAGCGCGGCCAGCCTTCCTGCATCAGCATACGGCGCTTGAGCAGCGCGTAGTCCTCGCAGTCGCCGTAGCCGTCGTCGGGGTAGGTCCATTTCTCCACCACGCCGTAATTCTCCAGGTCCGTCATCGGCTTGATGTGGCCGTTGACCCACAAATTGACGCGCGTGAGCTCATGCCAGGCCCGCGTCGACAGCACCACGTCGCGCGGCACCGTCGGCCGCACGGTGCACTCGCGCGGATAATCCTCGCAGAATCCGATCCACCCGATCGGCGGGCGCACTGTACCGCCGATCGAGACGAACAGGGGTTGCTGGTCGGCGCTGCTCGCGGTCGGCGCTGTCAGCGCGACCAGGGCGACGAGGCCCGCCGCTGCGCCGCGGAGGATGGTTTTCGTTGTCGAATTCATGTGACCCCTCTCCCGCTTTATTGGGGTCACTTCTCTCACAAAGCCTTTGCAGTGCCGCTAAGTCGAGAGCTTCAATTTGAAGCAAACATTGATAAACAATCGGCAAAATCGATGCGACATCTTTGTTAAGGGCAAATCAAATCGAGATTGTTCAATTTCGACTCAAATTGCGCAAATGCCAATCAGGTGGATGCATTTTCCGCGCGATCGTCCCGGGCCTCGCCGAGGCAGCGTCAGGCCGCGCTCGACGGACGGCCCGCGGGCGGGCGCGTCGCCGGCGAGAGGCGCCTGCCCAGCCAGTGGCTAAGCTGGTCGAGATAGAGGTAAATGATAGGTGTCGTATAAAGGGTGAGAAATTGCGATACCAGAAGGCCGCCGACGATGGCGACGCCGAGCGGCCGCCGCAGTTCGGAGCCGGCTCCCTGGCCCAGCGCCAGCGGCAGGCCGGCGACGATCGCGGACATGGTTGTCATCATGATCGGGCGGAAGCGCAGCAGACAGGCCTCGTGGATGGCCTCGCGCGGAGCTTTTCCTTCGTTTCTTTCCGCCTCGAGCGCAAAGTCGATCATCATGATCGCATTTTTCTTGACGATACCGATCAAGAGGATGATGCCGATGAATGCGATCAGCGTCAGGTCGTAGTTAAACAGCATCAGCGCAAGCAACGCGCCGACGCCGGCGGACGGCAGCGCGGAGAGAATGGTGATCGGGTGGACGAAGCTCTCGTACAACATGCCGAGCACGATGTAGATGACGACAATGGCGGCGAGAACGAGCAGCGGCGTCGAGGTGAGCGAAGCCTGGAACGCCTGCGCTGTGCCCTGAAAGCTTCCTTGCAGGGTCGCAGGCAGATGGAGCTGTGCAGCCGAGGCGGAAATGGCATCGACCGCTCGGCTGAGCGCGACGCCAGGCGCCAGATTGAACGACAGCGTCACCGACGGGAACACCCCCTGATGGTTGACGGTCAGCGGCACGACTTGATTGGTGTAATGGGCGACGGTTGAAAGCGGCACCTGGGCGCCAGTCGGCGAAGCGACATAGATTCGCGACAGGTCCGCGCGGCCCATCTGAAACTTTGGCTGGACTTCCAGGATCAGCCGCGGCTGCTGCGTCGCCGTATAGATGGTCGCGATCTGCTCCTGCCCAAAGGCCGCGTAGAGCGCCGCATCGATCGCGGCCACGGTGAGGCCGCGCGCCGAAGCGGCGTCGCGGTCAATTTCGACGGTGATCTGCGGCGAAGCGATGAGCTGGTCGGACGCGACATCGGTGAGGAACGTCATCGCCTCCATCTTGGCGAGCATGATCGGCGCCCAGCGATTAAGCTCGTCGATATTGGTGTCGGTGAGCGTATATTCGTATTGCGCCTGCTCCAGCCGCGCGCCGATCCTTATGTCCTGCCCGGCCTGCATATAGAACTTGACGCCGATTATCCGAGCGACCTTGGGCCGCAATCGTTGCATCACTTGTTCGATCGGCGGCCGCTCGCTGACCGGCTTGAGCTGGATGAACGTGCGGCCCATGTTTTCGCTGCCATTGCCGGCGGTCGAGCCGACGAAGCCGATGGCGCCGAAAACCGCCGGGTCCCGCATGATGATCCGCAACAGCTCGTGTTCCTTCTTTGCCATCGCCGCAAACGAAATATCCTCTCTCGCTTGGGCGACGCCGAAGATAAATCCGGAATCCTGCTCGGGAAGAAAACCTTTCGGAATGATCAGATAGAGATAGCCCGTCAAGACCATCAGTGCGATGGTACCCAGCAGCGAAAACCGCTGGTGACGGAAGACCCAATGCAGGCCGCGATCGTAGCCGTCCCGCATGCGGACGAAAAGAAACTCGAAGGTTCGGCTGATACGTCCCGGCGGCCGCTCGCGCTCCCGCGCCAGGAACAGCGCGCACATCACCGGCGAAAGCGTCAAGGCGATGAAGGCAGATGCCACCAGCGCAATGCTGACCGTCATGGCAAACTCGTGAAACAAGCGGCCGATGATGCCAGACATGAACAAGAGCGGAATGAATACGGCGATCAGCGACAACGTCATGGAAATGATGGTGAAGACGATTTGGCCGGCGCCTTTGAGCGCGGCCGTGAATGCGGGCTCGCCGGCCTCCATATAGCGCACGATGTTTTCGATCATGACAATGGCGTCGTCGACCAAGAAGCCGATCGCCAGCGACAGCCCCATCATCGACAGGTTGTCGATGCTGTAGCCGAGAACGTACATGACTCCGAAAGTGGCGACGAGCGACAGCGGAATTGTCACGCTCGGCACGGTCGTCGCCCACGGTTTGCGCAAGAACGCGAAGATGATCAGCACGACGAGAAAGATCGTCAGCAACAGCGTCCATTCGACGTCGGCGACCGAAGCACGGACAGACTGCGAGCGGTCGCGGAGAAGGTCGACGTGGACCGAAGGCGGAATCGACTTCAAGAGCTGCGGCAATTTCGCCTTGACGGCGTCGACCAGCTGCACCGTATTGGCCCCGGCGGCGCGCTCGACCAGCAACAATTCGGCGGGGTGGGGATCGGCGTTGAGCCACGCGGCGGAGTGGAGATTGGTCGAGGAGTTGATGACGTCGCCGACGTCGCCGACGGTGACCGGGGCCCCGTTCCGGTAGGCCACGATCACCTTACGGAATTGACCGGGATCGAACAGTTGATCGTTGGTCTGTACGTTGACTTGTTGATGCCGGCCTTCCAGATTGCCTTTCGGCGACTCGATCGTTTCGCTGCTGAGCGCGGTCTGCACCTGCGCCAGGCTGACGCCGCGGGCGGCCAGCGCCTCGGGATTGACCTGGACGGTGACGGCCGGCAACTGCTCGCCGGCGATCAGCACTTGTCCGACGCCGGAGATGGTCGATAGCGACTGCCCCAGAATCACATTGGCGTATTGGTCGAGCTGATAAAACGGGATGGCGTCGGAATTGACGGCGTAGATGAGGACCGGGAGCTCCGCCGGATTGGTCTTGCGGTAAGTGGGCGGCGTCGGCATGTTTTTCGGCAGGTAGCCGCTCGCGGCATTGATGGCCTGCTCCACGTCGCTCGCCGCGCCGTCGATGTTGCGGCTCAATTCGAATTGCAGCGTTATCGTCGTCGAGCCGAGCCCGCTGATCGAGGTCATCTGCGACAGGCCCGGCATGGCGGTGAATTGGTTTTCCAGCGGAGTGGCGATGGTGTCGGCCATGATTTCGGGACTGGCGCCGGGCAATTCCGCGGTCACAACGATCGTCGGAAAGTCGACACTGGGCAGCGCGGCGACCGGCAAAAGTTCGTAGCCAACGAGGCCAAAGATGAGAATGCCCGCCATGAGCAACGTCGTGGCAATCGGGCGGCGAATGAACACTTCCGAGATGTTCATCGCTCGCTCACCGCCTCCGGCGGCCGGGCTGCCCGCTGGATCTCCACTTTGACGCCGTTGGTCAGGCGATACTGTCCGTCGGTGACGACCGTCGCGCCGGCAGGAAGCCCGCTCTCGATCACTGCAATGTTGTTTTGGCGGGTCGCGACGCGGACGACGACGCGATGGACGGTCCTGTCGGACCCGATCACATAGACGTAGGCGCCGTTTGGACCTTCCATCACGGTCTGTGCCGGCACCGTGACCGCGTTGTGTCGCGTGGAAACGACCAATCCGATCCGCACGAATTCGCCGGGCCACAACGCTTCACTGGTGTTCGCGAACTTGGCTTGCAGCGTCACCGTGCCGTTCGCGACGTTGACCTGGTTGTCGATCACCGTAAGCTTGCCCTTTTCCAGGAGCTTGCCGGCTTGCGAATAGGCCTCGACCTGCAGCGGGCCCGCGGCCTGGTTCTGCCTCACCTTGTCGAACACGGTCTGCGGAAGGGGAAAACTCACGTAAATCGGCTGCATTTGTGCGATCAAGACCAGCCCGGAACCGCTGCCGGTCTGGGCTGCCGCGCCCGGATTGATGGGGCCCTGGCCGCTGGCGACGCCGCTGCCGCTCGCGCTCTGGGCGAAGATCATCTGCGGGCCCACGAGGTTGCCGAGCTCGATCTGCAACACGCCGGCACGGCCGGAGATCGGCGCGGCGATATGGCAGAATTCCAGATTGAGTTTTGCGGTCTCGACGGCCGCCTGATCGAGCGCAACCGTGCCCTTGTCCTGGGCGACGATGTAGACCTGATCTTCGGCCTGTTGCTTTGCGATGGAGTTTTGCCGCGCCAGCGTTTGATAGCGCGTCAGGTCGAGCTCAGCCTCCTTGAGCGCGGCTTCGTCGTGTGCCAACTGCGCTTGTGCCTGATCGAGCGCCGCCTGGTATGGGCGCGGATCGATCAGGAACAATTCCTGCCCCGCTTTCACGTCCTGCCCGGGCGTGAATTCGATCTTGACAATAGGGCCGTTGACGCGGGGCTGAATGGCGACGATATCGATGGACTGCACCGTGCCGATCGTATGGACGACGTCGGGAACGTCGCGGCGCGCCGCCACCGCGGCAGTAACCGGTACGGCCGCCGCGCTCGCGAGGCGGCTGCTCGGCTCGGTGCGGCCGCTGAGCTGGCGCACGCCGACCGCGACAATGCCCAGAAGCACAACAATGCCGACGAAAACGAGCAGCCGCCGCGAGCCGAATCTTTGCCAAGACAGCATGCAATACACACCGACGCGCAATGCCTGCGAGGTTCAGTCCTGGAACTCCTAACACATTGGAAATGTTTCCCAAAGCACAGGGCTGCACCCGGCGCGCACGCCCCATGCCGCCGCCGCTCGCCTGCCGCCGCGGCGCCAGTGCGGCGGTTCAGAAGTCCGCATCATTGTTGCCGCGGGCTCGTCATGCGGACTTCCGAACCAAAGCCACACGAGATCAATAAGTTGCTCGTGTCCTTCGATTCCGAGGTTGGCAAACGCGCGAGCCGCAAAATGATGCGAACCTCGGAAATCGGGATACTAGCCGCCGATGATGTTCTCTTCGAGAAAGTCCGGATGCTGCAGGCGCGTGAATTCGACGGCGATCCCTCCCTCGAGGTGACGCACGACCCGGCCCTGCACTTTTCCCAAAGTGACGAGCGCGCCGATTGGCGGACATTGGTCGGTGGCGATGCCGGCACCCGATTGGGACATGTCGATGACGCGACAGGTGACGTTGAGGCCGTTCGGCATGATCAGGCGGGCGACGGGATTGCGTGGCACGATGCGGCCGTGGCGGCGGTCTTCAGGTAGATTGAGAATATGGCGATTGGCAAGCCAAGTGAGCTGCGCGGCCAGCTTGTCGCGCTTGCGCGCCGTCGCCGAGATGGTCATGGCGAAGCCGTTCTGAAAAAGGCGCGCAATATGGCCTTCGAGCCGTCCTAGATGATCGACGTAAGCGATGACGCGCTCATCTACTTCGCCAGCGACAGGCGCGATCAGGGCCATGCCTCCGGGCGACATGTTCACAACCTGGCAGGGAAATTCGCGTCGATCCGCCAGCATGTAGCGCCCGAGCAGATTGACCTGCACGCGCTGAAATCGGCGGCGATCCTCATTCAACGCCCGCAAATTTGGTTTTTGCTCGACAAACGCCATGCCGACCGCTTCGCCCTTTCCGGCGCAAACGAGCGTAGGCGGGCGATGTTAACGCCCCGTTAGTCGCGGCCACCGCAGAAATCCTGACGCTGCGGCGCGGAGCGGACGCATCAGTTTGCGCTCAAGGCCGGCCGCCTTGATAGACGCGCAGATCGCGACGACCGCGCGGTGCCATGAAACGTGGCAGCAGGCGCCGTTCGACGGCCGCGCCGAGATGACGGCGACTGCCGAGCGTGAGCGGGCCAATCGGGTTCGTTCCCAGCCATTGCGGAATCTTGAGCGGCGCCAACACACCGATCGCGCGTGCAAGAGACGGTCGCCGCGTCCCCAGCGGCAGCAGCAACAATTCGAGGTCGACCGCATCGCCGGCGCCATTCTGCGTCGCCACGCCGGCAACGGTGCCGACAAGCTCCTCCGCCAGGATGGTCAAGAGACTGGCGACAATCGGCCGGCTTGTGGCGGTCCACAGGCCAAGAAAGGCTTCGCCTTTGATCTCGCGACCGAACAGAGCGCACACCCGGGTGCCGGCGAGCCGGAGCGGATGTCCGGCGACGGCGTCGAGGGCAAGGATGAAGGAATCGCTGAGGGCACCGCGGATGGCGCCGGGTTCGATCTCGGCGCGCTCCGGCGCTAAACGGTTTCCACGCCGCTCCTCCCAATAGGCGTAAAGCTCGCGGCTTGCAGTATGTTTCATGATCAAACGCGCCCCTGCACACGCCCTTTGACGACCACTTTGTCCCCAAACGGGACACAATGGCCGCGGTTCGGGTTGCAGATGGAGGTGGAGCAGGTGACGTGCCGACTGTTGCCGGCATCGGCGGGCGGTGGTGGCAGGGCGCAATTAATATTAACAAGATGTTGCCATTGGCGGCGCCGGAGCGGCCTTTAGGATGGCGCCCGAGTTCGTACCGCTGCGGCCGTCGCAGCGTTCTCAACTTCGGGAGGCGAGGGGATGTGACCGACGCCGGACGGGCCCGGAATGAGCCCGCAAAAGGTTCGGGATTGGCCGTGGGTGCACCCGAACGCATCGGCGTCGACTGCGGAAACCCCGCGCAGGGGTGCAAAAGGGAGGGCGGCTGCTCTCCCTTTTGCCTTTTCTCGGCTATCGCGCTTGACTCGCCGCCGCTTGCGGTCGCGGCCCTAGGGGCCTATCTCGAAGGCGACACAGGGTCCCGGTGAATCAACGTTCAGAACCGATGTTCAATGTACCGCCGATCGTCGTCGCGACGGTGGCGGTGCTCGTGCTCGTTCATCTCGTACGCACGCTGATCCTGACCAATGCCGAGGATTTGCGTTTTCTGCTCACCTTCGCCTTCATTCCCTCGCGCTATGACACCGATCTTCTCGCCCGCGGGGCATATCCGGGCGGTTTCGGCGCCGATTTGTGGACCTTTTTTACCTACGCCTTCATCCACGCCGACTTCTTGCACATTGGCCTCAACGTGGCTTGGCTGTTGCCGTTTGGAACCGCACTGGCGCGCCGCTTCGGGGCGTGGCGCTATGCGGGCTTCATGCTGGTCGCCGCAGCCGCCGGCGCCTTCGCCCATCTTATCAGCCATCCCGGTCAGATGGCGCCGATGATCGGGGCCTCTGCGGCGATTTCCGGCGCTATGGCGGCGGCGCTGCGCTTTGTCTTCCAAGCAGGCGGCCCGCTCGGCGGACTGTGGCGCGCGGAAACGCCCGGCAACGCTTATCGCGTGCCCGCCGAGCCGCTGAAAGCGACGCTGCGCGACCCGCGTTTCTTGATTTTCTTCGGTGCTTGGATCGGTCTCAATTTGTTGATCGGCCTGGGTACAGTCTCGATCGGCGAGCAGGGGCAGGAAATCGCTTGGCAGGCCCATATCGGCGGCTTCCTCGCCGGGCTGCTGCTGTTCAACGCCTTTGATCCCGTGCCGCGACGTCAATTCGATGCCAAGCCGAGCGGCTGAGAAGCGGCTGAGCAGGGCACGGAATCCAGGTTAACGCTCTTTGAGCTGAAGGATTTGTAGCAGGAACTCCGGGCTCCAACCTGCGGTTTTACGTCGTGTTTTGACGCTTCCCTTATTCTTGTTGGCG
>JAKAPE010000174.1 GCA_021811945.1 Pseudomonadota bacterium
GGAACCGGATGATAATTTCAATGTGACCTAAGTCCGCCGGATGGCGGACCAAATCCGGCTTTAAGCCGCAATCCGAAGCCACCGCCTTTAGGCGGTGGAGTGTTCACGCGAACTGATCCGTTCGCCCGAATGGCGACGCACCCTGAATCGCAACTGATTGCGATGCCTGAAAGGAAACGTGTTATGACCTCTGCAGAAATCCTGCTCTCTTCTCAGGTTGCCGAACGGCTTATTATGTTGGAAACAGGCGCGCTGGAACGCTGGTGCAACGGCGATCCCTCCGGCTTTCTCGAAATCTGCGCGCCGGACGTAAGTTATTTCGACCCTTTCCTGCGCGCCCGTCTGGATGGTCTGCCGGCGCTCACCGCTTATTACGAATCCTTGCGAGGCAAGATCAGCGCCCAGCGCTTCGAACTGTTGAACCCGCATGTCTGCGCGACTGGGCCCATGGCCTGCCTATCGTTCAACTTCGTTTCCTGGGGTGGAAACGAGAACGCGATGCGATGGAACTGCACCGAGGTTTACCGTCACGATGACGAAGGCTGGCGCCTGGTGCAAACGCATTGGTCCTTGACCGGCGGCAATGCGCCAGAGGCTTCGTAATCGAGGGAGGCTTATGTGTGGTCGCGTAGCCCAACGGAATCTCACCCTCACGCCCCCACGCGACCGGACGTGAATCTCCCAATTCACCCGGCTCCTATCGTCCAGCCAATCCAGTATGGGAAAACTGCCAGTGATCTGGTTGCAGTTAATCCTGGCTCGTTGCAACTTATAATCAGTCTTGCTTACAAATCCCGCAATAGGCTGAGCCACGGTTATTACGCCGTGGACCAAAGTATCCTCTGGAATACCGCCTCCAAGTCGATACCAAAAACGGTTGCGGCCGCCAGACGGGCAAAGCTTAAGTATAAACACGACGGTGGCAATGGAACTGGTGGCGGAGCTTCGCGTGGTCCGCCAGTATGAGCGGCGCCAGTATGGCCGACCTGATAAATGCCGCTGCCCAAGCGACCGTCAGGGGTCGAGCTCGGTGTCCCAATAAAGATAATCGAACCAGCTCTCGTGCAGATAATTAGGCGGGAACAGCCGGCCGTTGCGGTGCAGGTGCTGGACTGTCGGCTGAAACGGCGCCTGCGCCGGCCACATCTTCGACTCCTCGGGCGTAAGATTGCCCTTGCGAAGGTTGCACGGCGAGCAGGCGGCGACGACGTTGCTCCAGGTGGTGTGACCGCCGCGCGAGCGCGGAACGAGATGGTCGAAGGTCAGGTCGTCGCGCTCGCCGCAATATTGGCATGAGAAACGATCGCGCAAGAACACGTTGAACCGCGTAAAGGCGGGATGTTTCGAAGGCTTGACGAACGTTTTGAGCGAAACAACGCTCGGCAGCCTCATCTCGAAGCTCGGGCTGCGCACGGCGCGGTCGTAATTGGCGACGATGTTCACCCGTTCGAGAAACACCGCCTTGATCGCATCCTGCCACGACCACAGCGACAGCGGATAGTAGCTCAGTGGACGAAAGTCCGCGTTGAGCACCAGCGCCGGCCAGCCTGAAGGCGATACGTGAGCGTTCAAGTCGGGGCGCTCCTAACTCGACTCGGAATGCCGCAATGCGGCGTTGGCCGCCAGTTTATAGGGAGGCATGACAGGATTGTGAAGCGTTTTCGCGGGGTTATGCGCCAGACGCTTAGACGCGCGGCCAGGTACGGTTTTTTGCGCGGCGTCCATCAGCGCCCCGTCGCAAAAGCGCGCGCCAGAAATTCGCCGCCCTGCCGCATACCCTCGGCGTCGATGCCGTGACCGGTGCCGACGGATAAGTGCCATTCGGTCGGCAGGCCGAGGTCGGCGAGCTTTTGCGCCGACAGGAACAGCGCCTGCGGCGGGATGAGATCGTCGCGGTCGCCGTGTACCAGGAGCACCGGCGGGCGAGACTTTATCTCGGCCGCCACCGCTTCGGCGTCGTCGTTCTCCGGCAGGACGAGGAGTCCCGAATAGCCGACGATTCCCGCCGGCCGCGCGGTGCACCGCAGACCGATATGCAGCGCCATCATGGTGCCTTGGCTGAAGCCGACCAGCGCCAGCGCGGCGGGCGGCAGCCGATGACGGGCGAGCTCAGCGTCGAGAAACCGCTGGAGCAGTGGTGCCGCCGCGTTGACTCCGCGCCAGCGTTCGTTCGGATCGCGGAAAGTAAGCGCGAACCATTGCCGCCCGACCGGCGCCTCTCCGCACGGCTCGGGTGCATGCGGAGAAACAAATGCCGCGTGTGGCAGCAGCGGCTGCCAGGCGCGGCCGAGCTCGATGAGATCATTGCCGTCGGCGCCATAGCCGTGAAGAAAGACGACAAGCTGTCGCGCCGTGCCGGAGCGCGGCGAGAGTCGCGGACCGTCAAGCTCGGCGGCCATATGTGCCTCTTTTCGGCTGGACGGGCGCACCTTCGCGCCCCTTGATGGCGCGATAATATGTCCATAACACGCGTGCCGCCACGGCACGCCACGGCCGCCACGGTTCTGCCAAAGCCTGCATCTCTTTGATGCCCGGCCGCGCTGGCAGGGCGAAGGCGAGTCTTGCCGCCTCCCGCAGCGCGAGATCGCCTGCCGGCCATGCGTCGGCATGGCCGAGGCAAGTCAAAAGATAAAGATCGGCGGTCCACGGTCCGATGCCATGGATCGCGGTGAGCGCCGCGTGCGCCGCGTCGGCTGGGAGTCCGGCCAGCGCCGGCAGCGCGAGCTCGCGGCGCGTGACGGCGCGGGCGATCGCCTTAAGGGTGCGGATTTTGGCGGTCGATAAGCCAAGCCGCGCCAGCCGGGCCGGTCGCGCCCGCAGCACGACCGCAGGGTCGAGCGGATCGAAAGCGGCAGCGAGGCGCGCCCAGATTGCGCCGGCACTGGCCGTCGAAAGCTGCTGCGCCACGATGATGGCGGCGAGCCCGGCAAATCCGTCGGGCCGTCGCCGCAGCGGCGGCCGGCCGGCGGCGGCCATGACGGCGGCCAATCGCGGATCGGCGCGGCGCAGCTCCGCAAGGCCTGCGTCAAGATCGGCCTCGGTCTCGATAAGAATCGTCATTTTCTTCACGATTGCCACTTTGGCGCCGCTGTCTTTTGCGGCTTTCTGACTATTTGATTGATGGACCGCCACCGGCTCGTCAATCCCCGACCGAAAGCATGATCTGAAAGCAAAAATCGTCGATGTACACCCGCGTGTTTCGCTTTGCGCCGAGTCCGAACGGCTATCTGCATCTCGGCCATGCCTACTCGGCCCTGCTCAACGACGACATGGCGCGCGAGGTCGGCGGACGGCTGCTGCTGCGCATCGAAGACATCGATCTGGCGCGCTGCCGGCCCGAATACGAGGCGGCGATCTACGACGATCTCGCCTGGCTCGGCATTTCCTGGCAGCGGCGGGTGCGGCGGCAGAGCGAGCATTTCGACGACTACGAAGCCGCGCTCGCGAAGCTGGAAGCGCAAGGTGTCATCTATCCGAGTTTCGAAAGTCGCAGCGAGATCGATGCGCTCGTCGCCGAGCGGGACCGACACGGCCCCTGGCCGCGCGATCCGGACGGCGTCCCGCTCTACCCCGGCCGCGGGCGAAAAGTGACGCGGGCGGAGCGCGAACGTCGCCGCCGTGCCGGCGAGCCATTCGCCTTGCGGCTCGCCATGGATGCGGCCGTAGCGCGCACCGGCGTGCTGACCTGGACCGAGTCCGGCGCCGGCCCGCAGGGGCAGACCGGCCTCGTCGTTGCCGCGCCGCAAATGTGGGGTGATGTGGTGCTTGCGCGCAAGGAGGTGCCGGCGAGCTATCACCTCGCGGTCGCCATCGACGACGCCTTGCAAGGCGTCAGCGACGTGGTGCGCGGGCAGGACCTGTTCTGGTCGACCAGCGTTCACCGCCTGCTGCAGGCGCTGCTCGGCCTGCCGGAGCCCGTCTATCATCACCACCGGCTGATCGTCGACGCCCAGGGCCGCAAGCTGTCGAAATCGACCCAGGCAAAGAGCCTGCGCGAACTGCGCGCGGCCGGCGCGACGGCAGCGGATATCAGGCGCATGGTCGGCCTCGGGCGCTGAACAATCGGATCGGGCTTGTTCTGTTCCGTCAGCTACCGTGGCATGTTGGCTGTTATGGGGCTGCCATCATGGGGGCTGCCATGGCGCGATTAAGGTCCACCAGAACCAAGCCCGCCGCTCGACTGAGGCGGCGGCGGGCGGCGGTCGATGCCGACCAGACCGCACTCGCCGCCTTTGCCCACGATATCCGCACCGCGCTCACCGGCATTTTGGCATTCGGCGAATTGCTGGCGAGTTCCAGCCTCGGCGAGCGCGAACGGCGCTGGGCCGCCGGCATCAAGGAAGGCGCCGAGCATCTCGCCACGCTGACGACGCTGGTGCTCGATGCCGCCAAGGCCGATGCCGGCGCCCTCGCCCTGCGTGAGGAGGCGTTTCGGCCGCGGCGTCTCTTTGAGACGCTGGCGGATTTGCTCGCGGCGCGCGCCGAGACCAAGGGCTTGGCTACGAAGGTGACGATTGCCAACGATCTGCCGGAAATGCTCATCGGCGATCCGGCGCGGCTGCGAGGCGCGCTGGAAAACCTCATCGACAATGCGGTGAAGTTCACTGACCGCGGCACGGTAGGACTCGAAGCCCGCGCGGCGCGCCTCGGGCGCGCGAGGGTGCGCTTTGAAGTCGCCGTCACCGACAGCGGCATCGGGCTAAGACCCGACGAGATCAAACGGCTGTTCAAACCGTTCGCGCAGGCTGGCGTGGAGATCGCGCGGCGCTATGGCGGCGCCGGGCTCGGCCTTGCCATCGTCAAGCGTCTGGCCAAGCTGATGGGCGGCGACCTCACGGTCACGAGCGCGCCCGGTCGCGGCTCGCGCTTTCTCTTCACCGCCGTGCTGCCGCTCGCGCCCGCGCAGGCGGCGAGCAGCCGCGCCAGGCAAGGGACCGCGCCGATGCGCCGCCTCGCCATACTCTGTGCGGAGGACAATCCTTACGGCCGTGTCATCCTCAACACTATCCTAAGCGAACTCGGCCACGACGCCGATTTCGTAGACTCCGGCGAGGAGGCGGTCGAAGCCGTCGGACGTGGCTACGATGCCGTCCTCATGGACGTGACGCTTCCCGGCATCGACGGCCTCGAAGCGACACGGCGCATCCGCGCCCTGCCCGGCGCCGCGGCTTCAACCGCGATCATCGGCCTATCCGGCCGCACTGAAGCCGGCGACGAAGCGGCCGCGCGCGCAGCCGGCATGAACGGATATCTGCGTAAACCGATAAGCCCGAGCGCGCTCGCCGCGGCGATCGCGGCGGTGGTGCCGCCATCCTCCAACCGGCACGGATAGCGCCTCTTCGTCTTTCATGACGTCGCGGCTTGCGCAGGCGGTATCGTCTCATTGTAGCGGCGTCTCGCCGCTGGTCTTGCTCTTGGCCAGCTCGATTTCGGTGATGGCGACCAGGATTTCGGCGCGGGTTTTCAGGTCCGGCGCCTCCAGCATGGCCTGCTTCTCTGCCGGGCCGTAGGGCGACATCATGGCGAGCGCATTCACCAACGCTTCGTTGGGAGCGTTCTCGATGCCTTCCCAGTCGGCCTTCAGGTTGTTGGCTTTGAGAAAGTTCGCAAGCGCACGCAGCAGCGACTTGCGGTCGACCGCCTCCTCGCCCTTGCGCGCGATGAAATCGTCGACAAAGGGCCGATAGGTGATGCGGCATTGGCGGTAAGGGGAGTCAACCGCAAGCTCGTCCTCGATGCGAAAGCGCGCAATCCCGGTGAGCTGGATGAGGTAACGGCCGTCGCCGCTTTCGGCGAGCTGCGTGATCCGCCCCGTACAGCCGACGCGGAACAGCGCGGGCCTGCTCTGGTCCGCTCCGGGATGAACGGGGTCGGGTTGGATCATGCCGATCAGGCGATGTCCGCCGCGCAGCGCGTCATCGACCAGGGCGAGATAGCGCGGTTCGAAAATGTTGAGCGGCATCTGTCCGCGCGGCAGCAGCAAAGCGCCCGGCAGGGGGAATACCGGGATCACGTCGGGGAGGTCGGCGGGCCCCCGATAGACGGCATTCATCGGCATGCAGCGCTCCGAATGTCGGCGGAGCGAGACAACGCGTCGGGATTCGTCACCCTAATGATTAACTCCTTCAGTCTCAAAGAGTCGCTGCCGCGACCGTTCATGCCCGGCGGATCTCTCCCTCCCCTGAACGGCAGGCAAGGGGAGATACTCGAAGCACGGTCTAAAATAATAAGTGCTTTTTCAGGCTCTGGCGAGACGGCGCGATGTGCTTGCGAGACGACGCTGGCAGCCGGCGCCACACAAGTGACGAGGGTCAAACTGCCGCGTTTGCGACGGCTTGCCGTCGAATTTTGTCGGCCGCCCATTTCGCGCCGCCTCGGGAAAGGGCAACCCGGACTGTCCTTGCACGCGTCCGCGAGGCGCGTCACGCCTGACGATTAACCTTACTCCTTCGCATCTTCCGCAACCGCGTTGTTTGCGCTCTCCGCCACGAACAAAAATCCGCGCGGGGCCGCCCTCAGGCGTGCAGCCGCGGCGGCCGTACCGGACGCCGTTGCGGTTCGTCCGTGGGCTCTTCGAACAGTTCCGCGAGCTTCTCGGTCATCACGCCGCCGAGCTCTTCGGCGTCGACGATGGTGACGGCGCGCCGGTAATAGCGCGTTACGTCGTGGCCGATGCCGATGGCGATCAGCTCGACCGGAGAGCGGCTCTCGATATCCTCGATCACCCAGCGCAGATGACGTTCAAGGTAATTACCGGGATTGACCGACAGCGTCGAATCGTCGACGGGCGCGCCGTCGGAAATCATCATCAGGATCTTGCGCACCTCCGCCCGCCCCAGAAGACGCCTGTGCGCCCAGTCCAGCGCCTCGCCGTCGATGTTTTCCTTGAGCAGGCCCTCGCGCATCATCAATCCGAGATTTTTGCGCGCGCGGCGCCAGGGCGCATCGCCCGACTTGTAGATGATGTGGCGCAGATCGTTGAGGCGGCCCGGATTGGCCGGCTTGCCTTGGGCGAGCCAGGCCTCGCGCGACTGCCCGCCCTTCCACGCCCGCGTGGTAAAGCCCAGGATCTCTACCTTGACACCGCAGCGTTCGAGCGTGCGCGCGAGGATGTCGGCGCAGGTCGCCGCCACCGTAATCGGGCGCCCGCGCATCGAGCCGGAATTGTCGAGAAGCAGCGTGACCACGGTATCGCGGAAATCGGTGTCCTTCTCGCGTTTGAACGAAAGCGGATGCAGGGGATCGACGATGACGCGCGACAGCCGCGCCGGATCGAGCAGGCCTTCCTCGAGGTCGAATTCCCAGGCGCGGTTCTGCTGCGCCAGAAGCAGCCGCTGCAGGCGATTGGCGAGTCGCGCGACCACGCCCTGCAGATGCGAAAGCTGCTTGTCGAGATAACCGCGCAAACGTTCGAGCTCTTCCGCATCGCAAAGGTCTTCGGCGCCGACGATCTCGTCGAACTTGGTGGTGAACGGCCGATAATCGGGGCCGCGTGGCTCGTTGCGCTGATGGCGCGGCCGCCACGGCTCGCCTGCGGTTTCCGAATCGTCGATCTCGGCATCCTCGGCCATATCGGCGGCCGGTGCCTCGGCCGCCTCGACGGCGTTTTCAGGCATTTCGTCGGCGGAAGTCTCCGCCTCTTCGAGGCGCATGCGCTCGCGGTCGGCCTGATCGGCGGCTTCGCCTTCCTGCCCGGATTCGTCGCTGCGGTCCTGCTGCTCGCCGTCTTCGCTCTCTTCCTCCTCCGCCTCGCCGCTGCGGTCCTCGCCCATATCGAGACACTCGAGCAGATCATGCACCACGTCGCCGAACCGCCGCTGATCGTTGAGCACGCGCTCGAGGCGATCCAGGTTGCGCCCGGCGCGCTCCTCGATCAGCGGCCGCCACAATTCGACCAGCTTGCGCGCGGCGGCCGGGGGCGCAGCGCTGGTGAGCCGTTCGCGCACGATCATCGCCAGCGCGTCCTCGATCGGCGCATCGGCGCGGTCGGTGATTTCCTCATATTTGCCGCGGTGGAAGCGGTCGTCGAGCATGGCGGCGAGATTCTTGGCGACGCCGCCCATGCGGCGGGAGCCGATCGCCTCGACCCGGGCCTGTTCGACCGCTTCGAATACGGCGCGCGCCTGCTGGCCTCCAGGCACGAGCTTGCGATGCACGGCCGGGTCGTGACAGGCAAGCCGCAACGCGATCGAGTCGGCGTGGCCGCGCACGATCGCCGCCTCCCGGTCGTTGAGCCGGCGCGGCGGCTCCGGCAGCCGCACCTTGCCGCCGGCGAGACCGGGACGTTCGGCGGCGAATGAAACCTCGATATGGCCCTTGCCGGCGATGGCGCGCAGGCAGACGGAAACGGCGCGCTTGAACGGCTCCGTCGGCGCTTCCTTCGCGGGCATCTTGGGCTTGATGTTGGAGGGCATTCTCTTCTCCCTCTCCCCGCTTGCGGGGATAGGGCCGGGTTGAGGGCGGCGCTTACGTTTGGTGCTGGCTGCGAAGCCCCCTCACCCGGCTCGCTTCGCTCGCCGACCTCTCCCCGCAAGCGGGGAGAGGTGAATATTAGGATAACGCCACATTCACCGCACTCTCCGGCAACTCCTGGCCGAAGCAGCGCTGATAGAATTCCGCCACCAGCGGCCGCTCCAGCTCGTCGCATTTGTTGACGAAGGTGAGCCGAAAGGCGAAACCGATGTCGTTGAAGATGTCGGCGTTCTCCGCCCAGGTGATCACCGTGCGCGGGCTCATCACCGTCGAGATGTCGCCGTTCATGAAAGCGTTGCGGGTGAGATCGGCGACGCGCACCATCTTGTTGACGATGTCGCGGCCCTCGGCCGTGCGATAATGCTTGGCCTTGGCGAGCACGATCTCGACCTCGTTGTCATGCGGCAGATAATTGAGCGTGGTGACGATCGACCACCGATCCATCTGGCCCTGGTTGATCTGCTGGGTGCCGTGATAGAGGCCCGAGGTGTCGCCCAAGCCCACCGTGTTGGCGGTGGCGAACAGGCGGAATGCGGGATGCGGCTTGATCACCTTGTTCTGGTCGAGCAGCGTCAGCCGCCCGGAGGATTCGAGGACGCGCTGGATCACGAACATCACGTCGGGACGGCCGGCGTCGTATTCGTCGAAGCATAGCGCAATGTTGTGCTGCAGCGCCCAGGGCAGCATGCCGTCCCGGAACTCGGTGACCTGCATGCCCTCGCGGATCACGATGGCATCCTTGCCGATGAGATCGACGCGGCTGATATGGCTGTCGAGATTGACCCGCACGCACGGCCAATTGAGCCGCGCCGCCACCTGCTCGATATGGGTCGATTTGCCGGTGCCGTGATAGCCCGTGACGATCACCCGGCGATTTCTGGCGAAGCCGGCGAGGATCGCGAGCGTGGTGGGCTTGTCGAAGCGGTAGTCGGGATCGATCTCCGGCACGTGCTCGTCCGGCTCGGAATAGGCCGGCACTTCCAAATCGCTGTTGATGCCGAAAAGCTGGCGGATCGACACTTTCATGTCCGGCAAGTCGGATTCCGGTTCTGCTGCGAGACTCATTGCTCCTCCGTGGCCCCGGACCGGCCGCACAGCGGCCCCGGCGGTCGAATGCCGCGCCAAATTTAGAGTCCCCGATAGGGGATCAGGAAACCCCACGCCTTTAGGCGGCTGGGATCGCGGCGTTTCCGGTATAAAACGGCTGCATGGAAGTATACA
>JAKAPE010000175.1:0-1114 GCA_021811945.1 Pseudomonadota bacterium
ACGGCGATTGGAACTACACGATCTTCCCAGACAAACCAAAGCAATCGCGAAAGCAATCGCGTCTGAGATAAAGTGTATGACTTATTTCCTGACAGCGCCTTACCCCGTTTCATCCCTCCGGGCGCGGACCGCGCATGGCAACTCACTCATTCCCTGACGAGCCCTAAGTTCGCAGGATAATCAGCGGCCAAATGCGCTGCCTTCACAACTCGGCTTGTTGCGGACAACGACTTCAACTGATTTTCGACGTTGTCGGGGCCGGCCCGTGCCAAGAAGAGATTTCGCAGTATATTTCGCATGGCTACGGCGGCAGGCACGGCCGATGCAACGATTTTGTGAGTTGTTCGCGATCGCCAGCAGGCTCAGCGATGACCTTAATTGCTGCCCATACGCACGCGCGCGGGGCGCGACGCCCTGCTCAACCCAGTCGTTACCGAGGTGCTGTCGCACACCACCGCCGAGCTCGCGCCGCGCCGCCAGCGCCATCATCTCAAAAAACGCTCCAGCGGCCATCCTTCGCTCCACGCAATGACGGCGCTGATTCAATCGATCGGAAACCGCTCAAGCGGTTAGCGGCTTCGTCATTGACTTCCTGATCGCCTCGGAAGTGTTTGTAGCCGTTGCGATCAGCGGCCTACTCCATCGTACTCTGTCGCGGCGGACCGACTTTGCCAAAACAGTGCTAGGCTTGGCTGCCGGCGCTCGGCAGCAGGGACGGGGATTCGGCAGCGACCGGCGCCGGCTGCGCGACGGCAGCGCCGGCTTCTGAACGCGGCGACTCCTTTCGCGCCCGGGGGCTTTCGATCGGCAGGCGCACGGTGAAGCACGAGCCCTCGCCCTCCTTGCTCCTCACCTCGATGCGTCCGCCGTGCAGATCGACCGCCTTTTTGACGAGGTAGAGGCCGACACCGGTTCCCACGATGCCCGACACGTTGCTGCCGCGGTGGTAGCGCTCGAACAGCCGCGCGAGGTCGTTTTCGGGAATACCGATGCCGCGGTCGGCGACGGCGACGACCGCTTCGCAGGCCGCGACCTCGGCATCGAGGTCGATGGTGCCGCCGCCCGGCGAATATTTGACCGCATTGGCGAGAAGATTGCTAAAGACCTGAAACAG
>JAKAPE010000175.1:1124-9684 GCA_021811945.1 Pseudomonadota bacterium
GGCATCGGCGTGGGCGCGAACCGCTCGGTGATCTGCACCGCCGGCACCATTTCCCGATGCAATTGGCGGACCTCGCGCAGCAAGGCTGTCAAGTCCATCGGTGCCGGCTGGAAATAAAGCTCTGCGCCGCCGTCGATCAGGCGGGCGGAGTTGATGAGGTTGTCGATCAAATGCGTGAGCCGGAGCACTGCGGCGCGGATTTTTCCGCCGCGCTCGCCGATTTCAGCCGGCGTCACCGTGTCGCTCTTCTTGATCAGGCGCCGGGCGTGGCCATCGATCACGGTCAACGGCGTGCGGAACTCGTGCGAGGCCATGGAAACGAAATTGCGCTGGAGAAGCGCGAGCCGCTGCTCATGCGCCAATCGCTCTTCGAGCATCGCTGCCTGGCGCGCGAGCATGCGCTGACTGCGCATCAGCTCGATCGCATTGTTGCGAAACACCGCGGCAGCCTGCGCCATCTCGCCGATCTCGTCCCGTCGACCGGTCTCGGCGATGTCGATATCGGTGTCGTTACGGGCGAGGCGGCGCATGCGGTCGGCGAGATGCAGCAGCGGCGCCGAAATGGAGCGACTGACATGGACCAGCGCGGCGACGACCATCACCCCCGAAAGCGCCATGACCAGAAGGATGAGCCAGAAAGCCTGGCCGTAGGCGACGTCGAGGCGGGCGCTCGCCGCGCGGGCGTTGATTACGGCCTCGTCGGTGAGTTCACCGAGCGTGTCGCTCGCGGCGTCGTAAGCGGTACGCGAGTTGGTGCGGTAGATCACACGCGCCTGCGCCAAGTGGCCGCTGCGCGAGAGTGCCAGCATCTGATTGACGATCGAGCGATAATTGTACCAACGCTGCGTGAAACGGTCGTAGAGGCCGCTTTCGGCCGCATCGTGCCGAATCCGTTCGAAGTCGCGCTCTGCCTTGGCGATGGCGCGGTCGAGCGCGGCCATCTCCCGCTCCGTCGCCGCGGTCTCGGCGGAGTCCGCCGACAACAGATTGCCCCCTTCGATGGCGCGGAAATCCGAAGTGAAGTTGTTGAGGTCGCCGAGTGCTCGGGTCGTCGGCAGCCACACATCGGCGACGTCGGCCGACAGACGGTTGAAATTGCTCAGCCGCCAGATGCTGAACAGGCCGAGGACGACGACCAGCAAGAAGAAGCCCAGGAACACCGCCGCCAGGTGAAAGCGAATCGAATGCGGCCGCCGTACTGGCGCCGCCTGTCGCCAAGTGAAGTTCTGCGATCGCAACAAGGAAACCTCTTTCATCACGACAGTCGTCCGATATATACGAGGTTGAGGCAAACGGGAAACCACATCCCCGGCGGATCCTCGATCGCACCCGACTCGACCTGCCGGACGCCCGAGGAAAATCAAAACCTGCAGACTCCTGCTCTTCCCATGCCTGAGGCGCACAAGAAGATTCTTTGCATCGAGGACGACCACGAAACCGCCGCGCTGATCACGGAGGAACTTCTCGATCGCGGTTACGCCGTCACGCTCGCCCATGACGGCCGCGAGGGGCTCGCCGCCATTCTCAAGACCATACCCGACCTCGTGCTGTCGGATATCAGTATGCCGGTGATGTCGGGGTTTGAGCTGTTGGAACGCGTCATCGGCCTCGCCCCGCGGTTCGCCAAAATGCCGTTCGTGTTTCTCACTGCGCTCTCCGATCGCGACAACGAATTGAAAGGCCGCCAACTGGGCGCCGACGATTATGTCACCAAGCCGATCGATTTCGATGTCCTGGCGACCATCATCGCCGCACGGCTCAACGGCATCGCGCGCGCCGGGCTGTGGCCAAAGCCCGCCAAGCTCAACGAGCGCGAAGTCGAGGTCTTGACCTGGGTTGCCCGCGGCAAGACCTCGGCCGAGATCGCCGGCATTCTCGGACTGACCAAGCGGACAGTCGACTTCCACATCGACAACGCCCGCGCCAAGCTCGATGCCGCGACCCGGACCGAGGCCGTCATCAAAGCCACCACTGTGCGGCTGATCGAGCCTTAGAATATACGCTCACAGGCGCGCCCACCAAACGTAGAGCAGGCAGATGAGCGCGAATGGTTCTGCAACGATCCCGAGATAGAGCCAGGTGCGAAAGCCCGCGGCCCGCTTGGGCCCGCCGAAAAGCTGGAATACGAGCCAGATGCCGACTCCGACCCCCAGAACCAGGCGAACGAGATCGTTCGGCGTGTCGTAGGCGGTCCAGACCGTTTCGCTTTGCGGCATGGCGACGCGCAGCACGATGAGCAGCAGGGTAATGATGAATGCCGTCCGCAGCGCCATGCCCCATATCCGCAGGCCAGCCGGGACTCGCGGAGCCGGCCCTTTGGACTGAGGCTGGCCCTCTTTGACCGCCGTATCGCTTGCTCCACTTGGCATCGAAGGCCTCCTGCCAACTGCCGTGGCTGCCGCCGACCCGAACCGCACCGGGGCAGCGGCCGCAAAGCAAACCGACGAGAATTAATATAGTTCGAAACTAAGATCGCCTTAAGAGCCCCGACGCACGCCCGTGCGATTTCCGCTAAATTATTGGTGATCGGCGCAAGGCGTTGCCGCCGCGCGGGTCGTGCATCCGGTGTTCTCGCCTGGAGCCTGGGAAAGAGGCAGGGCGGAAAGCAAGACCGCTTCTTGCGGCGCGATCCGCGACCGAGTTTTCTTGGCAGGGCGGTAGCCGGATATCCGCTTCGCTTATCCGTCAATTACGGCAATTACCGCAGTTCGCCGCGTAATTTAATTCTTAATATTTGCGCCGGAGCGTGCTGCCGTTGATGCCGGCCGATTTCGGTGCAGGTCCGCCCAATCGGGCCGGACCAGAACCTAGGCGAACGATGCCGGAGCCGTCGATCGCGCCGCCACGCCATCGGATGGTCGCCAAGGGTGGCTTGGCAGCTGGATCGTTAAGCCCGGTTCGGCCCAGAGCGCCTGTAGCTTTTGCCGGGCTGCCGGCTGCGCCCGAGCCGGTGTGCATTACTTCGCCGGGAAGCCTGACGACGGTGCGCGAATTGCGAAACCCGCCGTACCCGCGTCGCTCTCCCTCGTGCCCGACGACCACGCCGATGGCATTGCGCACGACGCGACCGGTTCCTGGGAATACAAACAGCCGCCGCCTCTGAAAGGGTATCGCCGCCGGAACCCTAACTTCGCCGACCCCGGTCTCCTCTCGCGGCCCCGGAAGGCGGCGCGGCTCGACCGTAATGCGCGTATCGATCCGCTCGGTGTTCTTGGTGCTGGAAGTCGCCGAGCGGATTTGCGCTCCGGCCGGCCGCCTGTCATGACGGTCTGCGGTGGCTCCGCCATCATTATCCTTGGTCGATCCTTTGCCCGGCGAAGCGGACCGATCGCCGGTACGGGCCGGTGTGGACGGAGCGTTCTCGCCGGCAGGAGGCGTCCGCACCATCGACGCGTGCGGCTCGACGTGTGCGTAGGCACCGGCGCCCGCATCCTTGGCAAGGCTCGGAGCGACCGCCAAGGGGACTGCTAAGATGCTGCTCAGCGCGGTCGCCAGAAGGCAGGCCGAAATCCGCGAGATCAGTCTCCAGCAATTCGGCCCGTCATCCTGAGGTGGCCGCGCGTAGCGCTGCCCTCGAAGGATGCGGCCTAGATGCGTGGGCCGTTCATCCTTCGAGGCTCGCCATAGCGCGTCGAAGACGCGCGTAAACGCGCTTATGGCTCGCGCCTCAGGATGACGGGCAAGAGTCAGTATTATTTGTCCAGGCTGGTGCGAGATGGTCTTCCTGCCGCTAAAGCGCTCATTCATTGGCCGGCGCCTCATCGAGCGAAGCCGGCGGCGCACCGCGATCACCGCGCGGCAGGAACAGCGTCTGCACCGCCGGCACGACGACGAGCAGAATGATCGGTCCGATGAACATACCGCCGACGACCACGGTGGCGAGCGGCCGCTGCACCTGGCTGCCGATGCCGGTCGACACCGCCGCGGGCAAGAGGCCGATGGCGGCGGATAGCGCCGTCATCAGCAGCGGCCGCATGCGCTGCGACGCGGCATGGAACATCGCGTCGATGGTGTCGACGCCTGTCGCTTTGACCTCGTTATAATAGGTCATGATCAGGATGCCGTTCATCACCGATACGCCGAACAGCGAGATGAATCCGACCGCCGCCGAGACGCTGAAATTCAACCCGGAGGCGTAAAGGGCGAGCACGCCGCCGCCGGTCGCGAACGGAATGCCGGCCAGCGCTAAGAGGCTGTCGCGGATCGAATTGAACAGGCCGTAGAGCAGCACGAAGATCAACAGCAGGCTGATCGGAATGATGACCGCGAGCCGCCTCTGCGCCTTTTGCAAATCTTCGAACTCGCCGGCCCAAACGAGGCGATAGCCGGATGGCAGCTTCACGTGCGCGCCGATGCGCCGCTGCGCTTCGGCGACGGCGCCGCCGAGATCGCGGCCGCGGACGCTGAACTTGACCGGAATATAACGCTCCCGCGCCTCGTGATAGATAAAGGACGCGCCGGTATCGAGGCTGATGTCGGCGAGTTCGCGCAGGGGAACATAGGCGTTGACGCCGCTCGGCGTCGCATAACCGACCTTGATGTTGCCGACCGCCTCCAGGCTCGACCGATATTTCCGCGGCAGGCGGACTTCGACCGCGAATTGCCGGTCGCCTTCGAGCAGCATGGTAGCCTGGGTGCCGCCCAACGCCGCCTGAACGACGGTGTTGATGTCGCCGGTATTGAGACCATAGCGGGCGGCTTTTTCGCGGTTGACCTTGATATCGAGGTTCGGCTGTCCGAGCACATGGAAAATGCCGAGGTCGGTGATGCCGCGTACCTGCTGCATCTGCCGCATCACCTCGCCGGCGAGCCGCTCGATCGTCTTCATGTTGCGGCCGACGATTTTCACCGCATTGGCGCCTTTGACGCCAGAGAGCGCCTCCTCGATATTGTCCTGGATGTATTGGGAGAAGTTGAAATCGATGCCCGGTAGCTCGTCGGCAAACTCCTTCTGCAATTCCTTGATCAGCATGTCCTTGGTATAGCCGATCCGCCACTCGTCGTAGGGCTTCAGCGGCACGAACAGTTCAGCATTGGAGAAAGGCGAAGCATCGCTGCCGTTGTCCGGCCGGCCGTGCTGCGATACCACCGTGATGACTTCGGGATGGCGGAGCAGAATCTCCCGCATCTTCGCCACCGCCGGTTCGCCGGCCTCGAGCCCGATCGACGGCGGCATCGACGCCCGAATCCACAGATTGCCTTCTTCCAGCGCCGGAAGGAATTCAGTGCCGAGCCGCATCAACAACACGGTGAAGACGGCAAGAAGCGCCGCCGCCGCCGCCAGCATGATGACGCGGTGGTTGAGCGACCAGCGCAGAAGGGGGACGTAAGCCGCGCGCAGCGCGCGCACGACGATCGTCTCTGCTTCCGCTACATGCTCGGGAATGAGGTAGGAAGTGAGCACCGGCGTGATCGTGAATGTCGACAGCAGCGCGCCGACGAGCGCCAAGCCATAGGTTCGCGCCATGGGGCCGAAAATCTGTCCCTCGACCCCCTGCATGGTGAACAAGGGCACGAACGCCGCGACCGTAATGAGCGTGGAAAAGAAGATGGCCATGTCGACCTGAAGGGCGCTTGCCAAGATCAGCCGCAGCCGTTCGGTCCAATAGGGCGTGCTTTCGCCGCCGGCGGTTGTCGTCGGGTCGGCGCCAAAATACCCCTCGGCGAGCCGCCGCAGCAGGCCGGCTCGCTGCGCCGGGCTCTGAAAATTCCTGAAAATGTTCTCGACCAGGATCACCGCCGAGTCGACGATGATGCCGAAGTCGACAGCACCGACCGAAAGCAGGTTGGCGTCCTGTCCCATCAGCACCATGATGATGACGGCGAAAAACAGTGCGAAGGGAATGTTGACGCCGACGATGACGGCGCTGCGCAGGTTGCCGAGAAAGAGCCATTGAATCACGAAGACCAGCAGGCTGCCGAAGATGAGGTTGTGCAGGACCGTGTGGACCGTGACCGATACCAGCGTCGAGCGGTCATAATAGGGAACGAGCTTGACGCCGGGCGGCAGGGTGCCGTTGCTGTCGATCTCGGCGATTTTGGCCTTGATGCGCGGGACGACATCGTTGGTGTGATAAGTGCGGCCCATGACAACGATCGCCAAGGCGACGTCACTTTGGTGGTCCCGGCCGGCGATGCCGAGTCGCGGCACGTAGCCGACATGGACGTTGGCGACGTCCTTCACCTGGACCGGAACGCCGTTGACCTGGGTGAGTACCACGTTCTTGATGTCGTCGACGTGGTAGCCTTTCGTCAGGTCCTCGTCGCCGCCGCTGTCGAAGAGACCAATGCCGCGGATGTTGACCGACTGCTGACCGACGGTGATCTCGCGGCCGCCGACATTGATGTTGGCGTTGCCGAGGGCGGCAATCACCTGCTGCAGCGTGACGTTGTATTCGTCGAGCTTGTTGAGATCGACGTCGACATCGTACTGCTTGGTGGTGCCGCCCCAGGAATTCACCGCGACGACGCCCGGCACGGTGTAGAGCTGCCGCGTGACGATCCAGTCCTGCACCGTGCGCAGGTTGGTCAGTCCGAAATGCGGAGGGCCGACGATCTGGTAGCGGTAGACTTCGCCGACGAGACTCGATTGCTGGATCTGCGGCACCTGCCCGCCCGGCAGGCTGACGTTCTGCTGCAAGGCTATCTGGGTCTGGGTATAGGCAAAATAATAGTCGACGCCGTAGTTGAATGTGACGCGGACGAAAGATAGTCCGTAGAACGAGGTCGAGCGGATATTCGCCACACCGGGAACGATGTAGAGGCCGACCTCCATCGGGATCGTGTAATAGCGCTCCATCTCCTCGGCGGAGAGTCCGGGCGCTTGCGCAGTGATTTCAAGAATGACAGGCGCGGGATTCGGATAGGCCTCGATGTTCAGTCGACTGAAAGCGACGAGCCCGGCGCCGATGAAAACCAGAAGGCCGAGCAGGATGATCGCGCGTCGGGTCAGCCCAAAGGCGAGGATGCCTTTCAGCAAGAGCGCCCTCCAACATACACCGGAGGCTGCCGCACCGTCATCGGTGCCCCGCGATGGCTAGCGCATTGCTGAGAAAGATCGCGCCCTCGGTGGCGACCAGCTCGCCGGCCTTGAGCCCTTGGAGAATCTGCCGGTAGCCGCCGAAAAGTTCGCCGATCTTGACCGTCCGCCGGGTGAAGCGGCGGCGATCGGCGGTCACCCACACGGTCTGCGTGCCGTCGCCTTCGCGCACCACGCCGTCGACCGGGACGGCGGGCGAGCGCATCGGCGCCCCGATGCGGATGGTGAAATTGGCGAACATGCCCGAGCGCAGTTGGTGCTTCGGGTCCTTGATCTCGGAGCGCACCAGGACGCGGCGGGTGTTGGGATCGACAGTGGCGCCGATGGTCGTGATCTTCCCCTTAAATGAGCGTCCCGGAAATGCGTCGAGCGTCACCCGCACCCTTTGTCCGATGCGGAACGCCGGGCTGTCCGCCTCGGCGACGTTCGCCAGCATCCACATGGTGTCGATGTCGGCGACGGTAAAGGGCGCAGGCGGGCTTCCCGGCTGCACGTAGAGGCCCGGCGCCGCATTGCGCGCCGTGATCCGCCCGCTGATCGGGCTTTGCACGACCAGCGTCGGATCCGCGATGCGCGCGGCGATGAGGCGGTCGATCTCGGCGTCGGTCTTGCCGAAAATGCGCACCGCATCGCGCGCCGCGCGCAGGTTGCCTTCGGCCGTCTGCTGGTCGGAGACCGCCTGGTCGACATCGCGCTGCGACACTGCGAGCGACTTGTAGAGCGCGCGCAGCCGCGCCAGGTTGCGCGTGGTCATACGCAGGACGCCGGCGGCGGCGATCAGCGTCGATTCGACCTGCAACAGATCGGGACTGTCGATGGTGAACAGTGTCTGCCCCTTTTTCACGTCGTCGCCGATCTCGGCGTAAAGCGCGATGATCTTGCCCTGATAGGGCGTGAACACCTGCGTCTCCATGTCCTCGTCGAAATCGATGCTGCCAATCGCGCGCTTCTCGACCGGGAAGTCGCGCTCGGTAATCGGCTCGACCTTGACCGCGTTAAGCTGGGCGTCCGTGAGATCGACGCTGTCGCGCGTGTGCTCAGGGGCGGGGACACTCGAGTTACCCTTCGAGGAACCGGCACGGGCGCGCGTCGTCGCGCCGAGCCCAGGCTCGGCACCGCTCAACCGCCAGGCACCGTAGCCGAGGAGGGCCAGCGCGATCGCCGTCATGGCAAACCCCGCTCTCGCGCGGCCCTCGCTCATGCGGAAAAACATGGATCAACCGCAGCCAGAATCGTAAAGATCGCCGCGACATGCCCACTGCGTGGCGTCGCGGTCTACTGTCATTAATCACAGCCGGGCGGAGATACACAGTTTCACTGCGACTCGGACGAGTTTAGCGCGAACAGCACGTCATTGCTTCCGGTCGATGAAGGCCGCAGGTCTGGCGCAGTGCATCGTAGCTTGATTGTCAGTTTCTTTGGTTTCAAACCCCCGTCTTCAGACGGGGAAGGCTTCAGCCGTTTTTTTTGCTTCATAGACTGACTCCGTAAAATGGGCGTCCCCCGTAAGGGGCTATCGCC
>JAKAPE010000176.1 GCA_021811945.1 Pseudomonadota bacterium
CTTCTGTCTCGTAAAACAGCTTGACCGCATTGAGCATCGCCAGGCTGATGCCTCTGATATTCTCGCTGTCGGCGTTGAACGAGCGCTTGGCGAGCGCAAGCGCGGTCGGCGAACGCTCGGCGAGAATGTCGGTCCAGGCCTTGACGGCGGCATCGAGGTCGGCGAGCGGCACGACCTTGTTGACGAGGCCCATCTCATAAGCCTGTTGTGCGGTATATTGTTCGTTGAGATACCACATTTCTCGCGCGCGTTTGTCGCCGATGTGGCGCGCCAGCATCGCCGTGCCCCAGCCGCCATCGATCGAGCCGACCTTGGGACCGACCTGCCCGAATTTCGCCGTTTCGGCGGCGATGGTGAGATCGCACAAGGTCGCGAAGACATGACCGCCGCCGATGGCGAAACCGTTGACGCGCGCGATCACCGGCTTCGGCACGTCGCGGATGACGGATTGGAACTCATCGATGGGCAGGCCGACGATGCCGCGCCCGTCGTACTGTCCCTCATGCGCGCTCTGATCACCGCCGGTGCAGAAGGCCTTGTCGCCGGCGCCAGTCAGCACGATCGACGAGACCGACTTGTCATAGCCAGCCAACTGGAAAGCCCTGATCAGATCCTCCATCGTCTGGGCGCGGAAGGCGTTGTAGAGCTTCGGCCGGTTAATGATGATCCAGGCGGCGCGATTGTCGCGCTTTTCGTAGAGAATGTCCTCGAAGGCGGAGGCGTTGGCCATATCGGACTCCTTTGTCAGATCATGTTCATGCCGCCAGCGACCGAGAAGGTCTGGCCGGTTATGAAACTGGCGTCGTCGGAGGCGAGGAAAGCGACGATGCCGGCGTAGTCGTCGGGTTCGCCCATGCGCTTCAGCGGAATGCCGCGCACCATCGCATCCTTCCACTTCACAGCCTGCTCGCCCTCGCCCAGAACCGACGCCATCATCGGCGTATTGGTCGGGCCCGGGCAGACGGCGTTGAGCAGCACGCCCTTGGTGGCAAGCTCGCGCGCCAGCGATTTGGTGAAGCTGATGACGCCGCCCTTGCAGGCGGAATAGACAGCTTCGTTGCTCGTGCCGACGCGCGCCGCGTCCGAGGCGATGTTGATGATGCGACCGCCGCCGCGCTTGACCATCAGCGGCGCGACCGCGTGGTGCGTGTTGAGCGGACCGTAGAGATTGATGCGGATGATCTTGTCCCACAACGCCTGATCGGTGGAGAGGAACGGCGCAGGCCGATCCCAGCCGGCGTTGTTGACGAGGGCCCAGATCGGGCCGAGTTCGGCCTCCACTTTCGCCACCGCCGCGGCCACCGCGCCATAGTCGCCGACATCGAGTTCATAGCCCTTCACGCGCCCTTCCGGCGCCAGCTTCTCGGTCTCGCGCGCGGCCTCCAGCTTGAGGTCGAAGATCGCGACCTTGCAGTCCTCCTCGGCGAGCCGCAGCGTCAACGCCCGCCCGATTCCCTGACCGCCGCCGGTGACGACGGCGACTTTGTCCTTCAATCCACGCACGGATTTATCTCCTCTCAAGCCAGGTTCTCTATTTCGACCGTCGTACCCGCCTCGGGCTCGCCGCCGAGAATTTCCAGCAAAGTTTCCTTGAGCGTGCGCAGCGTTTCGGTCGCTTGCATGAGCGCCTCGTCGGGAACTCGGCTCAGGATGTCGAGTTCGACCGTCTCGACGCTCTCGCGGATGGCGGTCACCATCCTGGCGCCCGCGCGCGTCAGACAAACCCGCCGCGCGCGCCCGTCGCTCTGGTCGGCGCGCCGCTCGACGAAACCCGACGCCTCCATGCGGTCAAGCAGGCCGCCGACCGCGACTTTGGTCAGATCGAGATCGGCGGCGAGCGCCGTCTGCGTCATGCCGTCGCGCCGCGAAAGAAAGGCTAGCACCCACCATTGCGCGCGCGTGATGCCGAGCGGCTTCAGCGCCCGGTCCACCGCCACGCGCCGCAGCCGAGAGACGTCGTGGATGAGGAAGCCGAAGCGAAGGCCGGTGTTGAGGTCCCTGGTCAAGATCTCGCCTCAGTCGCGCCGCGCTCGCTGCGCGAGCCGCCCCTTGAACATGTCGCGCGCGATGATCGTCTTCATGACTTCGACCGAACCGCCGGCGATCTTGACGACGCGCGCGTCAGCATAGGCGCGGCAGATCGGATATTCCCACATGTAGCCCCAGCCGCCGAACAATTGCAGACACTTGTCGACCGCCTCGCAGTGCAGTTCGGAGGTGACAAGCTTGGCCATCGCGGCGTCGACCGCGTCGAGCCTGCCCTGCCGGAACAGATCGACACATTTGTCGGTGAACACGCGCGCCATCGTCGCGCGCGCCTTCAAATCCGCCAACACAAACTGCGTGTTCTGGAAATCGGCGATCGTCTGCCCGAACGCTTTACGTTCGGCAGTGTAGTCGGCCGTCCACTCGATGACCGTCTCAGTGACCGTTGCCGAGCGGATCGCCTGCGCGAGGCGCTCCTGCGGCAGCTTGGTCATCATCAGCGCGAAGCCCTGCCCCTCGCCGCCGAGCATGTTGGACGCTGGGATGCGCACGTCCTCGAAGAACAGCTCCGACGTGTCTTGCGCCTTCATGCCGAGCTTTTCGAGATTGCGCCCGCGCGTGAAGCCCGGCCGGTTCGATTCGACCAGGAACAGGGTGACGCCCTTGGCGCCTGCTCCCGAATCCGTCTTGGTCGCGAGCACGATGACGTCGCAGAGCTGGCCGTTCGAGATGAACACCTTCTGACCGTTGATGATGAATTGGCTTCCGTCGCGGCGCGCGTGCGTCCGCACCGCCTTCAGGTCGCTCCCGGCATGCGGCTCCGTCATGCCGAGCGAGCCGATCGCCTCGCCACGCACCATCTTCGGCAGCCAATGACGTTTCTGCTCCTCCGAGCCGAAGGAGAGGATATAGGTTGCGACCAGATCGGTATGGATCAAAAAGCCGGGGCCGCTGGCGCCCACCCGCCACAGTTCCTCGAAGACGACGACGTCGAACAGATAATCGAGCCCCATGCCGCCGTATTCCTCCGGCACCGTGCAGCACAGGAGCCCTCTCTCACCCGCCTTCAACCAAAGCTCGCGCGGCACTATGCCTTCCCCCTCCCATTTCGTGTGATGGGGGACGATCTCCTCCGCGACGAACCGGCGCACCGTCGCGCGCCAGATTTCGTGCTCCTCGGAAAAAAGCGATCGTTCGATCATATCTGTTTCATCCTGAACTTAGGCGCCCGCCCGCTGCGCCTTGTCGCGGTCAGAAGCACGCCGAATCGCCTCGCGCGCCGCGCGCCATTGCTCGTCCGTAAGCCTGCCGAGGTCGGCGAAGGTCGCCGGCCCCGCGAGGTGCTGGCCGCCATCGATCGCGATCGTCTGGCCGGTTAGAAACTCGCAGGCGTCAGACAACAGAAATACGATGAGGTTCTGCAGTTCCTCAATGCGTCCGTAGCGTCCGAGCGGGATCGTCTCCGCCCCCGTCGCCGAGGAGCCGACAGCGGGAAGCGGGTTCAGCTTCTCCCAGGCGCCTTCGGTGGGGAATGGCCCCGGCGCCGTGGCGTTCAGCCGGATGCCGTAGCGCCCCCACTCGACGGCGAGCGACATCGTCATCGCGTGCAGCGCGGTCTTCGCCATCGCGGAGGGCACGACATAGGCCGAGCCGGTCCACACCCACGTTACGAGATTGCTGACGACGGCACCCTTCAGTCCGCCGGCGATCCAACGCTTTCCGGCGGCGAGGGTCGCATGGAAACTGCCGTCCATCACGGTGGAGGTCACGGCGCGGAAGCCGCGCGGACTCAGATCCTTCGTCGGCGTTATGAAGTTGGCCGCGGCGTTGTTGACGAGGCCCGTGAGCGGGCCCTCGCTCCAGATCGCGTCCATCATCGCTTCAACCCGATCGGCGTCGCGGACGTCGCAGACGTGGTGCGATGCCGGGAGGGCGCCGCCGGCTGCGATCGCCTCGGCCGCGGTCTCCAGCACCGCCGGCCTGCGCCCGCAAATGTGAACCTTCGCGCCCTTGGCCGCGAGCGCCTTGGCGATCTCCAGCCCAAGACCGCCGCCGCCGCCCGTCACCAATACGGATTTGCCGGCTAACGCGCCCTCACGAAAAATATCCTTGCTCACGAGGGCCAGCCTCCCGCATTTTGCTCATCTCTGCGCCTTGCCGACGCGAGTTCGTAAGCTAGTTTACAAAACCGGAGAAAGCTGTCAAGGTTGGAAGCGACAAACGGGAGCGAGCGCTTGAGAGCAGAGGAAGAGATGCGAGGCGTTGCGCGAGTCGGCGTCTATGCGCCATTGCTGCGGCTCGATTGCGCCGCCGCGGCGCGCGCGCTCAAGTTCTCCGGTCTGGCCGGCCGCCGCGACGGTTATCGGGCGGTTGGCGGTTGGGACGAGGACGCCTTCACTTTCGCGGTGGAGGCCGCGCGGGGCGGCGCCGCTGCGCTGGATACGTTGATATTCGCCTCCACCTCCGCGCCGTTCTTCGAGCGACTGCACGCGACCTTGGCCGTCGATGCGCTGGGATTGCCGCGCGAGACGCGAACTCGCGATGTCGCGGGCTCGCGCAGATGCGCCGTGTCCGCGCTGCTCGACGCCTTGCTCGCGCGGGGATCGGCGTTGATCGCCGCCGGAGAGCGCCGGCCGGCGCGGCCCGGCGCGGCGGCGCACCTCGCCCAGGGCGACGGCGGAGCGGCCGCCTGGGTCGCCGACGAGGCGCCGGCGCGGTTCATCGGTTGGGCCAGCCTCTCCTATGATCTCGTCGACACCTACGCCTCGCGCGAACATCCGGAGCCCTACCCGGCCGAAGAGCGTTTCGTGAAAGAAGGCGCCGCCGCGCACGTCCTCGTCCCGACGATCCGCCGCGCGCTCGAATCCGCCGGCCTTTCTGGCGGCGACATTCATCACGTCGCGGCGCCTGAACCCGTTGCGGGCCTCTGGCGCGACATTTCCCGCGCGATGAAGATTTCCGCCCCCAATCACGCGAGCGAGATCTCCGCCAAACTCGGCGATCTCGGCGCCGCGCACGCTTTGTTCGCCTTCGCGCTCGCAACCGCGCGCGCCAAGCCTGGCGAGCGCATTCTGCTTACCGGCTTCGGCAGCGGGTGCGATGCGCTCGTATTCGAGACGACAGGGTCCATGCCGGGCGCCGAGCTGGCCGAGGCGGCGCTGAACGAAGGCGCGCTTCTGGCCGATTATGTTCGCTTCCTGAGCCTGAATGGCGCGCTGGATCTCGACTGGGGCGTCCGCTCGGAGTTCGAACAGAAAGCGCAGGCGACGGTGCTCGACCGCTACGGACGCGACACGCTCGGCTTCATCGGCGGACGCGACTGTGCCGGCAACGTTCAATTTCCCAAGAGTCGGATCCCGGTGCGGCCCGACGCGGACGGCCCGGAGGCGATGCAGGACGTGCGGCTCGCCGACGAACCCGCGCGCATCGTGTCCGTCACCGCCGACCGGCTCAACTACACGCCGGATCCGCCGTTCTGGTTCGGCCTCGCGCAATTCAACAATGGCGCGCGGGTGATGATGGAGTTCACCGACGCCGACGCGCGGGGCTTCTCCGTCGGCGACCGGGTCGCCATGCGCTTGCGCATCAAATCGCACGACCGGCGGCGTGGGTTTCGCACCTATTTCTGGAAGGCGGCGCCCGCTGAGCGCCCGACGCTCGGAGGCTGAAACATGGCGAGCGGCATCAAGGACAAGGTCGCCATAATTGGCATGGGATGCACGGCCTTCGGCGAGCATTGGGACAAGGGGCCGGAAGATCTCATTGTCGATGCGTTCGAGCAGGCGTTGGCGGACTCAGGCGTCGCGCGCTCGGACATTCAGGCCGCCTGGATGGGCAATGCGCTCGACGACATCAACGTCGGCAACAGTGCGCTCCCGCTCGCGCACGCGCTGCGCCTGAAGACAATCCCCGTCTCCCGCGTCGAGAACATGTGCGCGACCGGCACGGAAGCCCTGCGCGCGGCGGTTTACGCCGTAGCCGCCGGCGCCGTCGACTTCGCGCTCGCGCTCGGCGTCGAGAAGCTAAAGGACACCGGCTATGGAGGCCTGCCGCTACGCACGAAAGGGTTAGCCAACGATCTCTGGCTGCCCTACGGCTCCGCTCCGGGCTCGTTCGCGCAATTGGCGGGCGCCTATACTGCGAAACACCGCCTGAATGGCGACGACCTCAAGCGCGCCATGGCGCATGTGAGCTGGAAAAGCCATCAGAACGCAGCAAAGAACCCGCGCGCGCATCTGCGCAAGGCGGTCGACATGGATACGATCTTGAAGGCGCCGATGATAGCAGACCCGCTCGGCCTCTACGATTGCTGCGGCGTCTCCGACGGCGCCGCCTGCGCCATCGTCACGACGCCGGACATTGCAAGGGGGTTGGGCGTTGCCAATCCCGTGACGGTGAAGGCCGTGCAGCTTTCCGCGAGCCACGGTTGGGAAATGAGCTACGGGGCCTGGGACGGCTCTTATGTCCTCAACACCCGCGAGGCGGCGCGGCGCGCCTATGCCGAAGCGGGCGTCAAGGAGGCGCGCAAGGAGCTTTCGTTGACCGAAGTCCATGATTGTTTCTCGATCACCGAACTCGTCACGATGGAGGATCTCGGACTCTCCGACGAAGGCTGCGCGCCGGCTGACATCCTCGCCGGACGTTACGACAGCGACGGCACCCAGCCATGTCAGATCGACGGCGGGCTGAAATGCTTCGGCCATCCTGTCGGCGCGTCGGGCCTGCGCATGGCGTTCGAAATCTACACGCAATTGCTCGGCCGCGCCGGCGAGAGACAGCTTGTGGCGCCCCGCCTGGGCCTCACTCACAACCTCGGCGGCGCGCCGTTCAACAGCGTCGCCGCCGTTTCAATCTTCGGGCGGCTGCACTGAGGAGGCGTGTTTGGCTGGCAAGTATTTTGAGCAGTTCGAGGTTGGCCAGACTTTCGTGCATGAGATCCGCCGCACCGTGACCGATATGGACAATATCCTGTTCTCGTCGCTGACTTACAATCCGGCGGCGATCCACATCGATCACGAATACGCCAAGACGACCGAGTTCGGCAAACCGCTGATCAACTCGATCTTCACACTCGGCCTCGTCGTCGGTTTGTCCGTCCAGGACACGACGCTCGGCACCACGGTCGGCAATCTCGGCTGGGAGGAGGTCGCGTTTCCGAAACCTGTGTTCGCCGGCGACACCATCAGGGCCGAGACGAAAGTGGCCGCGCTGCGCGAGAGCAAGTCGCGCCCCAACCACGGCATCGTCACCTTCGCGCACAAGGGATTCAACCAGCGGGACGAGGTTGTCTGCACCTGCCGGCGCGTCGCGCTTATGCTGAGGAAGCCCGCGTGAAGCTGCGATCCCTTCTCTTCGTTCCCGGCGATTCGGAGCGCAAGTTTGCGAAAGCGCAAGCGGCGGGCGCTGACGCGCTCATCCTCGACCTGGAAGACTCGATCGCGCCTCAGCAAAAGGCCAAAGCGCGCGAGCATGTCGCCGCGCTACTGGAAAGCCCCGCCGCGCGCGACTGGTCGTTCTTCGTGCGCATCAACGCCCTCGACACCGCCCTGACGCTCGAAGACCTCGCCGCTGTGGTGAAGCCGGGTCTCGACGGGCTCCTCATTCCGAAAGCCAACGGCGGCGAGGACATCGCGCGCTTCGGCTATTTTCTTGACGCGCTTGAGGCCAAGGCCGGCATGGCCAACGGCTCTGTCAAGCTCGCGGCCGTCGCCACCGAGACCGCGCGGGCGATGTTCAGCCTCGCGAGCTATGCGCCCGCCCATCCGCGTCTTGTCGCGCTCACCTGGGGCGCGGAAGATCTAGCCGCCGCGGTTGGCGCGACCGACAATCGCGAGAGCGACGGCGCGTGGACCGAGCCGTACCGCATGGTGCGAACGCAATCTCTGTTCGCCGCCGCCGCCGCCGAGACGACACCGATCGACACCATCCACGCCGACTTTCGTGATTCCGACGGCCTGGAGCGCGACTGCCGGCGCTCGCGCCGCGACGGTTTCCTCGGGCGCATGGCGATCCATCCCGATCAGGTCGCCATCATCAACCGCTGCTATACGCCCTCCGAGGCCGAGATCGCCCATGCGCGACGCATCGTCGACGCCTTCGCCGCCGATCCCGGCGCGGGCGCCCTCGGGATCGACGGCAAGATGGTCGACATTCCGCACCTCAAGGCCGCACGCAAGGTTCTCGCGTCCATCTGATAAGGGGAAGACAAGCTATGACCGTGAGCCGGTCCCTGCCGACGGAAGACGAGCGCAACGCGATCCGCGACGGCGTCCGGGCCGTCGTGACAAAATTCGGCGACGATTATTGGCTCGCCCGAGACGATGACGGCGCTTTTCCACGCGAATTCCACCGCGCGATGGCGGAGGCGGGCTGGCTCGGCATGACCATGCCGGAGGAATACGGCGGCGCCGGGCTCGGCGTCACAGAAGCCGCGATCATGATGCATGAGGTCGCGAGCCACGGCGGCGCGATGGCGGCCGCCTCGACGGTGCATATCAACCTGTTCGGGCCACATCCCATCGTCGTCAAAGGCACGCCCGAACAGAAGGCGCGATGGGTGCCGCGCCTCATCGCCGGCCAGGATCAGGTCGCGTTCGGCTTCACCGAGCCCGACGCCGGCCTCAACACGACGCGCATCAAGACCTTCGCCGAGAAGGTTCCGGGCGGCTATGTCGTGCGCGGCCAGAAGGTCTGGACCTCGACGGCGCAGGTCGCCAATAAGATCATGCTGCTGACGCGCACGACCAAATATGAGGACTGCAAGCGCCCGACTGACGGCATCACCATTTTCTACGCCGATCTCGACAGAGCCAAGATCGACGTCCAACGCATCCCGAAGATGGGCCGCAAGGCGGTCGATTCCAACGCCATCTTCATCGACGGCCTGTTCATTCCCGAGACAGATCGCATCGGCGAGGAGGGCAAGGGATTCTCATACATTCTCCATAGCCTGAATCCAGAACGCATTCTGATCGCGGCCGAGGCGATCGGCATCGGCCAGGACGCTCTGCGGCGTGCGACCCGCTACGCCAAGGAGCGTGTGGTATTCGACCGGCCGATCGGTCAGAACCAGGGCATACAGCATCCGCTTGCCGAAAAGTGGATGTATCTCGAATCCTCCTGGTTGATGACAATGCGCGCGGCCGAGCTTTACGACGTCGGGCGTCCCTGCGGCGCCGAGGCCAACAGCGCCAAGTTCCTGGGCGCTCGCGCCGGCCACGACGCCGCCTGGCAGGCCGTCATGACGCATGGCGGTTTCGGCTACGCCAAGGAATATCACGTCGAGCGTCTCTATCGCGAAGCGTCGCTGACGCGCCTCGCGCCCATCACCGAACAACTGATTCTGAGCTTCATCGCCGAGAAGGTGCTGGAGTTGCCGAAGAGCTATTGAGGACCGCTTACATGGGAATGATGGAAGGCAAGGGTGCGATCGTCACCGGCGCCGGCCGCGGCCTGGTGCTGGAGCTTGCGCGCGCCGGCGCCGCGGTCGTCGCCGAGATCGAGGCCCTGGGCGGCCGCGCCGTGGTTTGCCCTGTCAGCTTACGCCGCGACAGACCCTTTGAGACAGGGGCCATTCGGAACCCATATTTTTGCACGCCTGCGATTCCGGTCAGAGTGTTCGTGCTCTAAAGCGCGA
>JAKAPE010000177.1 GCA_021811945.1 Pseudomonadota bacterium
GTGCCACCCCCGCTGTGGCACCCTTCCTCCCTCCACGCCCGCCGATCAGCGCTCGCCCAGGCCCACACCCTCGACCGCTGACCAACCCTCCCAACCGTCGCTGAATCCTCCCCCTGAACGCTTACACACGGGCAGGTGTCCCGGTACGCCCGCGCGGAGGTCCACGCCGCCAGCCACCCGCCGCAACAGCCCGCCGGCAAGGCGTGGCGTGCCTCGCTCCCGCCTGGCGATCTCGTTGGCGCCGTCGGCGGTCACGGCAATCGCCAGAACGCGCGCGCCGCGATTGACGATCTGTTCCAGCTCGACATCCGAATAGAAATTGAGCCGCACCGGAATGCCAAAACGGTCGCGCAGCGGATTGGTGAGAAGCCCGGCGCGGGTGGTGGCGCCGATGAGCGTGAAAGGGGCGAGATCGATCTTGACCGAGCGCGCCGCCGGCCCGGCGCCGATGATAAGGTCAAGCTGAAAATCCTCCATCGCCGGGTAGAGGATTTCCTCCACCGCCGGGGTGAGCCGGTGGATCTCGTCGATGAAGAGCACGTCGCGCTCTTCCAGGTTGGTCAGGAGCGCGGCGAGGTCGCCGGCCTTGGCGATCACCGGGCCGGAGGTGGCGCGGAAATTGACGGAAAGTTCGCGCGCCACGATCTGCGCCAGCGTGGTCTTGCCGAGCCCCGGCGGGCCGACGAACAGCACGTGGTCGAGCGCTTCCTTGCGCGAGCGCGCCGCCGCGATGAACACGCCGAGATTCTTGCGCGCCTGTTCCTGACCGATGAAGTCCGCGAGCCGCTGCGGGCGCAGCGTCGCCTCCGCCGCATCCTCCGCGCGGCGCTCGGCGGACACGAGCTTGCGTCCGGCGCTCGTGTTCACGTCTTCGGCCCTCTGTTGTATTTGTTCGGCAGCAGGTCGCCGATCGGCACCACCGTCGGCCCCATCCCATTCCTCCCCCGTTGGCGGAGAAGGGAAGGAAGAGGGTTCGGCACGATCACCCGCGCCTTGGCGTCATAGTCGAAGATGAGCTCGCGACAGGCGCCGCAGGGCGACACGACGGCGACGGTCTGATCCTTTTCTTCGGGCGACGGATGGCGCACGGCTACGATGGTTTCGATCCCGGCGTCGCCAAGATCGACAACGGCGCGGCCGAGCGCCACCGCCTCGGCGCAAACCGCCATGCGGCCGAGATAGGCGTCGAGATTGACGCCGGTGAAAATCTTTCCCGAGCGGGTGCGCAACGCTGCGCCCACCTCCTGCCAGTCGTTGCGGTAGCGCTGTTTGATCGCTGCCGTTGCCGCTGCGATCAATTCGCGGTCTTCCTTGCGAAGCTTGGCAGGTCGCTTCACTTCCCCAATCTCCGTGGGGTTCGCAAAGTCTTCACCTCTCCCCTTGAGGGGGAGGTGAGATAAGACGCAAGCTCCGCATTCATCGGCTTAACTCCTTCAGCCCGAGCCGGATGAGCGTTTTCACCTCGGCGGCCTCGCCGGCGCCACGCGTCGCTGCGGCGACGGCGGCGGCCGCCTGCGGCGCAGGGTAGCCGAGATTGACCAGCGCCGAGACGGCATCGGCGACCGGCTGTGGCGTGCGCTTCTCGTCGAGCGCGCCGGAGAGCCGCGCCAGCGCCGGATCGACATCGGCATAGGCCGGCGCCTTGTCCTTCAGCTCGGTGACGATGCGCTCGGCGACCTTGGGGCCGACGCCTGGCGCACGGGCGACCATCGCCTTGTCGCGCATGGCGATGGCCGCGGCGAGATCGGCCGGCTTGAGCGTGCCGAGGACGGCCAGCGCAACCTTCGCGCCGACACCTTGCACGGTCTGCAACAGGCGAAACCATTCGCGTTCGCCGTCGGTCAAAAAGCCGAACAGGCGGATCTGGTCCTCGCGGACATGGGTCTCGATCGACAGCGTGGCCGGCTCGCCGGCGCGCGGCAATTCCTGCAAGGTGCGCGCCGAGCAGTTGACCAGATAGCCAACGCCGGAAACGTCGAGGATGATGAAATCCTCGCCGTAGCTGTCGATCACGCCTTTGAGCTTGCCGATCATACAATCCACTGCCAATCCGCTGCAGTCGCAGAGCAGTTCCAGTTATATCGGATTCGCACGCAACAACACTCTCCCCCCGTGCGGGAGAGAGTGGCGAGGCGAGCGAAGCAAGCCGAGCCGGGTGAGGGGACGTTCGCGCACGCTACCCCTCACCCGCCGTCGCGCCGCTCGGTCACCATCTCCCGCAAGGGGAGAGGGAAAGATCGCTCCGCCACCTTCGCCGTCCGCAGCACTGCGCTTTGCCGATGATGTGCGTGCGTTAGCGCGACGGCCAGCGCGTCGGCGGCGTCATCGGAATGCGGGTCGGCTTTCGGCAACAGCACGCCGATCATCATGCGCACTTGCGCCTTGTCGCCATGGCCGACGCCGACGATGCTCCTTTTGATCAGGTTCGGCGCATATTCGGCGACTGGCAGGCCGGCCTTCGCCGGCACCACCATGGCGATGCCGCGCGCCTGGCCGAGTTTTAGCGTCGCCTTGGCGTCTTTGTTGACGAAAGTCGCCTCGACCGCCGCCTCCTCCGGGCGAAATTTTTCCACCACGCGGCAAAGCCCGTCATGGATCACGACAAGCCGCGCGGCCAACGCATCCTCATCGCTGGTGGTCACGGAGCCGCAGCCAAGGAAGGCAAGCCGGCTGCCGGAAATCGCGACCACGCCCCAGCCGGTGCGGCGGAGCCCGGGATCGATGCCGAGAATGCGAATCGGGCGGGTCATTCCGATGTTGATAGACCCGCCGCCGCCCGCGAGCAAAATGAGAATGGAACCTACTATGCGAGGCGGACGAGAAAGCCGCCACGGGAGCAGCAGTTGCTTGCAGCAACCGATCACAGCCCGTATGATCACGTCATGGTGGATTGGAACCAAGACCCGGCCGCCGAACGCCGGCGCCCAAACGGGCTACCGCTCAGTCGGTCGGTACGCGCGGTCCGCCGCGCCGGTTTGGCGTGACGTACGCCTGCATTCGCGCCTTTCAAATCCACCCGACTTCCCAAGTTTCATCGCATGACACCCGGTCTGGGCTTTGCACTGGTGGCCATGGTCTGCTTCGGTGTCAGCGATCTCATCTACAAGCGCAGCGCCGCCGGCGGTATCGAAGCCGGCGAGTTCATCATGTTGCAAGCATGGGCATTCGGCCCCGGCGTCACCCTCTATGCCTGGCTTACAGGCACGCTCCACCTGCACGCGTCGGCGCTGTGGGGATCGCTCGCGGGACTGTTTCTGTTCGTCGCCATGTTCAATTTTGCCGCAAGCTTGCGAAGCGGTGCGGTGAGCACCAACGCGCCCATTTTCCGGCTGAACTTCGCCGTGACGGCAGCCCTGGCGATCCTGCTCCTCGGCGAATCGCTCACATCGATTAAGATCGCCGCCTTGGCCTGCGCACTCGCCGCGGCTTGGCTCCTGCTCGCCGAGCCGAGCGCAAAGCGTGGCGCCCTACACATCGGCTCGTTGGTCCGCGTGCTGACCGCCACAATCGCGATGGCCTTCGCCAATTTCTTCTACAAGGTCGGGCTGCAACACGGCGCACTACCGGAAACAATGGTTTGCGCGCAGGCGTGGATATTCGGCTCGCTGGCGACGATCCTGCTCTTCTGGCGCGAGAGGCGCTTCCGGCTTACGCCCGGCGGCTGGCGTTATTCCAGCCTCGCGGCGCTGGTACTGGCAGCAGCGTTCATCGCGTTGATGCACGGACTCGCGCGCGGGCCGGCGAGCGTTCTGGTGCCGGTAGCACAGATGAGCTTCGTGTTCACCGCGCTCGTCGGCGCCGCCGTTTTTCACGAAAGCCTTGACCGGCGAAAGCGCGGCGGGCTTCTCGTCGCCGTCGCCGCACTGGCACTGTTTGCCATCAGTTGAGGCTAGGCTTCCTGAGCTGATCCGCGATCTGATTGAATTGGTGTTTCCATGATTTTCCACGCGCCCCGCACACTCGGGAAGAGGCGCGCTACGCCGCCGACGCCGTCGTTCGATATGGCCGAACCAGAAGATCGGCCGGTATCCTCCAGTTTGCGGTTATTTTCTGGATCATTTGCAGCGTGAGCGGCCGGCGCCGCGCCAACACTTCGGATGCGCGCGCCCGCGAGCCGACGATTTTGGAGAACTCAGCCTGGGTATGTCCGAGCTCATCGATGGCGTAGCGAAGCACGTCGACCGGATCAAATCGGCGCCGACTTCGGAGCGGCCAGCGCCGTTCTTCGTATGCTTCGACCAGCGTGACGAGGATATCGAGCGCGTCGCCTTCAGGCGAACCTGCCGGCGCGCCCCATAACTTCTCGATTGCGGCAAGCGCGGCGCGGTGGTCTTCGTCGGTGCGGATCGGGCGGATATCCATTGTGGTCCAATCGGATTTTAGTGCGCTGGCTAGGTGCTCAGCTTCGCGCCCTCCCGTTTATTTTGCTCCGTGGCGCCAGCTTGAGCACTCAGGATGCGCTCAGCTATGACGATTTCCGGTTGATCCGCAATCTGCGCCACCGTACGGAGCGCGTCCGCCACCCGACGAAGCTCATCCGAAAACCCGACTCTTTCTGGGAGGATAAGTTCAGCAGCTTCGTCTGAACCTGGAATTCTCATTGAGAAAATTGAAATGCCTTTCACCTGGGAAGGCGCGACCTTCCATCCCTGCGCGCGCAAATACTTCGCGAGATCAGTTGCGCTGATTCGCTCAGCAGCCTTGAGACTCGGACCGGCGTCGATCATTGAACCAGCCTCAGCTTCGCAGCGTCGAGAATCTGCCGTATTGCAGCGATCCTCAATTGTTGCGTCAACGGAACCCCGATACGCACCGTTGACGTGTTATGGGATCCACCGGCGTTTCGCCTCCACCAGAACGCTGTCGCACCCAATATAAGCCGTTCTTGCTCCTCCACAATCCATCGGCTCGTGTCCTGTGCGAAACAGACGAGGAAAAGATAGTACGGAGTTGCGGTCTGTTCCCGCTGGACCAATAAATTATAGTTCCGCACTTTCAAGTCGTAAACCACTATTGCCGGGCGGACAACTGCAGTTGTCGTGCCTTTTAACTGAAAATCAATCGGATAGCCTGATTCGATATATTTATTGCCGGCTTTAATTACGTGTTTGAGCGTGCCGTCGACACCATAATCCCGTCGGCTGACCGCGATCGTAGCACCAGCCACAGCAGCAATCGCCTGCACATAGGCGGTGGCTAGTTCATCAAGCAAATGCTCATCCGGCAGAGGCACTCCCTGACCCCTTTTCTTTAAACGCTCATCCGCTGCACCAGCGCGTCGGAAACTTCGAAATTGGCGTAGACGTTCTGCACGTCGTCGTGCTCGTTCAAATTCTCGATCAGCTTCAACAGCTTCTCGCCCTGCGCATCGTCGACGGCGACGGAATTGTGCGGCCGCCACACCAGCGCCGCCTTGCGCGGCTCTCCGAACCTCGCTTCCAGCGCCTTGGCGACCGAGCCGAAACGATCCTGGGCAGCATAGATCTCGTGGCCATCCTCACTCGCGACCACATCATCGGCACCGGCTTCGAGTGCGGCTTCGAACATCGCCTCGGCGCTCGCCACCTTGGCGTCGTATTCGATGACGCCGACACGGTCGAACAGGAAGGCGACCGCGCCGGTCTCGGCAAGGTTGCCGCCCGACTTGGTGAAGGTCGAGCGCACCTCGCCGGCGGTGCGGTTCCTATTGTCGGTCAAAACCTCGACGATGACGGCGACACCGCCCGGCCCGTAGCCCTCGTAGCGGATTTCCTCGTAGTGCTCCGCCTCCCCGCCCGCGGCCTTCTTGATAGCACGGTCGATATTGTCCCTCGGCATGTTTTCCGCCCGCGCCGCAATGATCGCGGCGCGCAGCCGGGGATTCATCGCCGGATCGGGCACGCCGAGCTTGGCCGAGACGGTGATTTCGCGTGCGAGCTTGCCGAACAGCTTCGATTTCGCCGCGTCCTGCCGCCCCTTGCGGTACATTATGTTCTTGAACTGGGAATGTCCGGCCATCTTTCCGTCCTTCGCGGCTCGTCGTTGCGGGCGCTATCGGGCCGGACCCGTTGGCTCGCAATGACGCCATATGAAACCTGACGCGAATACCAACTAGAAAATAAGCATGCGGCAGTGCAAGGTCACGCCCAGAAGGTCGGGATCGTCTGTTCCAGCACGCCCCCGATCCGCACCGCGCCGACGCGTACCGCGAGCCCCGTTGCCGGGTCGGTCTCGACGGCGACCGCGCACAGCGTCGCCGCGCCCGTCGCGGCCCCGAAGCGAGCGGACGGAATGCGGCGCAAGAAGCGCTGCAGCGGCTCCTCCTTGGCCATGCCGATGATGGAATCGTAGTCGCCGGTCATGCCGACATCGCTGACGAAGGCGGTGCCGCCCGGCAGAACACGCAGGTCAGCGGTCGGCGCATGGGTGTGGGTGCCGACGACAAGGCTCGCGCGGCCGTCGCAGAAGACGCCCATCGACTGCTTCTCGCTCGTCGTCTCGGCGTGCATGTCGACGATGACGGCGTCGGCACCGGTGCGCAGCGGGCAGGCCGTCAGCTCGCGATCGACTGCCGCAAAGGGATCGTCGAGCGGCTCCATGAACACGCGGCCCATGGCATTGACGAGCAGCGCGCGAGCGCCGTTCTTGGCTTCGATCAACGCAACGCCGCGGCCGGGCGTGCCGGCGGGATAGTTTACCGGCCGGATCAGGCACGGCGCGCGCTCGATGAAGACCAGCGCCTCCTTCTGGTCCCATGCGTGGTTGCCGAGGGTGATCGCGTCCGCCCCGGCCTCGATCAGGTCGCGGTAGATAACCTCGGTGATGCCGAAGCCGCCGGCGGCGTTCTCGCCGTTGACCACGACCAGATCGAGCTTCCAGTCGCGGATGAGGCCGGGAAGGCGCTCGCGGACGATGATCCGCCCGCTGCGGCCGACAACATCGCCGACGAAGAGGATGCGCATGCTCACGAGGCTCGGAAATCCATGACCTCGCGCTCCGTTAGCACGAGATCGAGCCGCGCGTCGCGGGGCGTGGTAGGGACGACCGGAATTTCCTGGGCGGCGTAGGCGAGGCCGATGGCCGTCACGGGCTTGAACGCGCGCAGACGGTTGAGAGTCATGTCGTAGTAGCCTGCGCCGTAGCCGATGCGGGATCCGTTACGATCGAATGCAAGCAACGGGACCAGGAGAATATCAGGGTCAACCGCGGCCGCCTCCGACTTCGGCTCGCGGATGCCCCAGACGCCGGATGCGAGCGGCTCGCCAAAGCTCCATTCGCGCATGATGAGCGGCTTGTCGCGTCCGACGACGACCGGCAAAGCGAGCCGCGCGCCGTTCTCCGCAAGCTTGCGCATGAGTAGCAGCGGATTGATCTCGCTCTTGAGCGGCACGAAGCCGGAGACGCTGACCCCCGATGCAACCGCAAGCGGAAACGGCCGCGCGGCAATCGCCTCCGCGGCGGCTTTGCGCATGTCCGCCGGCAACGCGTCGCGGCGCGCGACGGCCTGCCGGCGCAGTTCGGCCTTCCGTTGAGAGACTGGGTCCAAGGTTTTTGTTTCGCTGCCAGACGGCGGGAAGAGGCGAGCAAGACGTAGAGCGCGGAGCCGCGGCGGCCGTCGGAGCGCGATCCCGGGTTCCCTACGAAAGTAGGTGGGCGCCATATGTCCGAACCCACGAGCCCGGCCAGGGACAGCTCCCTTCAGGATCGATAAGGCCCCGGGGATATGGCTCCTGACGCACCGCGCAGCCCCGCGTCGGCAATGTAATACGGCAACGCAGGTCATGCCACTCGGGTCGCTCGCCCCGCTTGCGGGCAAAGCGTAAAGTGCCGCAAGGCGACCCTGAGCCATCCGGAGCGCTGCCCATGTCGACCGTGCTCATACCGTTGCCTAGTCGGGATTTCGACCCGACCGAGACCGGCGTGCCGTGGCGCGTGCTGCGGGCGCAAGGCCACCGTGTCGTCTTTGCCACGCCTGACGGCAGGCAGGGCGAGGCCGACCCGAAGATGGTGACCGGGTTGGGGTTGGGCGTATTGGCGCCCCTCCTGAGGGCGGACTCCGCCGGGCGGGGCGCCTATCTTGAGATGACACAGTCGCCCGAATTTCGAAAACCCGTCTCCTATGCCGAGATCGTCGCCGCGGATTTCGATGCGCTGCTCCTGCCGGGCGGACATGCGCCCGGCATGCGGCCGTATCTCGAGTCGGCGCTGTTGCAGGCGATCGTGGCGGAATTCTTCGCCCAAGAGAAACCGGTAGGAGCCATCTGCCACGGCGTGCTTCTGGCTGCCAGATCGCGCAATAAGCAGGGAAAATCCGTCTTATACGGCCATAAAACCACCGCGCTGACCAAGGCGATGGAACTGACAGCCTGGATGCTCACCCGCCTCTATCTGGGCGATTACTATCGGACCTACCCGGTCACGGTGGAGGACGAGGTTCGATCGGCGTTGGCGGATAGCCACGACTTCATTGCCGGCCCAATGCCCATGCGGCGCGATCGCGCGACCCGACCGGACGGCTTCGTTGTGCGCGACGGCAACTACCTCTCGGCGCGCTGGCCTGGTGACGCGCATCGCTTTGCCAGTGCGTTTGCGGCGATGTTGGCGCAGCGGCAGTCGCGGGCCGCATGATTTGCGTTACCCCAGCGCGACGCCGGCGCCGATAGTTTGGTTGAGCTTTCTGGTGACGCTCTCGATGCGCTCGGCAGCGGCAGTGAGCGCGGCAGCGATCGCGGCCTGCGCGTTCTTGCTGCGATCGGCGGCCGTGACCCGCGCATCCTGCAGCGCCGCCATTTCCTCCTCCAGCCGCTTTAGGCGCTCGCCCATGTCGGCCAGTTCGTCGGCGATGGTGAGCGCCGCCATCACCGTGAGCCGTGTGTCGCCGATCTCTCCGAACTTGGCGTGCAGCTTCTCGATGCGCGCGTCAAGCTCGTGTGCCAGCGCCGTCAAGTGGGCCTCCTGACCGTCCTCGCAGGCCATGCGGAACTGTCGGCCGTTTATGGTAACGCTGACCTGGGCCATGGGCATAATCCGGCCTCAACCCTCGACGTCTTTCACGTTCAACACGCTGCGGACCGTTTCGATCGCCGCGGCGAGGCGTTGTGCCACCTCGCGATTGGCGGTCTCCAGCGCGCGCGCGCGCGCCGTCGCTTGGTCGAGCGCGCCCGCGAGCCGGGCGCGGTCGGTGCCAAGCGCCTGGATTTGCGCGGCAAGCGCCTGCTCGTTGCGATCACTTTCACGGCGGCGTTCGGCCGCCGCCTCAAGCGCATCGAGCGCGATCGAAAGCCGACGGCTTGCCATTTCGACTGAATCGGGTTCGCTCATCAGCCCTACCGCTCCCACCGTCCGCTCTGGGCATTGGTTGGCGGCCATCGGCCCTGCCGCACCGCAGTAAAATTGTGCGAGGGCAAGCCCTTATCAAAAAAATCTTACGTCGTATCGAATTGAAGCGTCAACGCCCAAAGGGGCCGGCGCTGCCCCCGTCCACGACGGCAACGGGGCACCCGCAGGGCACGGAATCCAGGTTAACGCTCTTTGAGCTGAAGGATTTGTAGCAGGAACTCCGGGCTCCAACCTGCGGTTTTACGTCGTGTTTTGACGCTTCCCTTATTCTTGTTGGCGCGCACCAGG
>JAKAPE010000178.1 GCA_021811945.1 Pseudomonadota bacterium
TGTGATAGCGGTGGTGAAAAACCGTGTGACTTCCGGTTGTGTAGCTCATAGACTGACTCCGTAAAATGGGCGTTAGCCCCTTACGGGGGACGCCCATTTTACGGAGTCAGTCTATGAAGCAAAAAAACGGCTGAAGCCTTCCCCGTCTGAAGACGGGGGTTTGAAACCAAAGAAACTGACAATCAAGTGTTATGGGGCGGGGAATGCATTTCCGATTTATCCATACGGGAGATATTCACCTCGATAGTCCGCTGCGTGGGCTGTCTCGCCACGACGGCCCGGCAGCCGAACGCATCCGCACTGCGACGCGCACCGCGTTCAGCAACTTGGTGGACCACACGATCGATGAGGCAGCAGACTTTCTTATCATCGCTGGCGACCTCTATGACGGCGATTGGCGCGATTACCAGACGGGGCTTTTCTTTATCAAGGAGATGGGCCGTCTCGCCAAAGCTAATATCCCCGTCTTTCTCTTATACGGGAATCATGATGCCGAAAGCCAGCTCACAAAGCGCCTGACGTTGCCTGACAATGTTCGAGCGTTTCCTGCCAGAAAGCCCCAAACGTTCGAGATCAAAGAGTTCCGTGTAGCTCTCCACGGCCAGAGCTTTCGACAGCCGGCAGTTACTGAAAATCTTGCCATAGCATATCCGGCACCCGTTCCCGGCTCATTTAACATCGGTGTCCTTCATACGGGGCTCGGCGGCATGGGCGGCCACACAAATTATGCGCCCTGCAGCCTGGATGATCTTGTCAACAAGGGTTACGACTATTGGGCGCTCGGGCATGTGCATCAAGGAGCGGTACTCCATCAGAATCCCTACGTTGTATTTTGCGGCAACCTGCAAGGGCGGCACATTCAAGAACCCGGCGCAAGAGGCGCCTACCTTGTCGCGGTGGATGATGGCCGTGTGTCCGAATTGGTCCCTCTGCAGGCCGACGTGATTAGATGGGCGCACATCCCGGTCAAGGTTGGAACGGATGAAAACGTTGCGGAGCTTGTCGCGCAGATTGGACGTGCGGTTGAGCAGGCCGTCGCCCAAGACGGGGGCGGCCGGCTTCTTGCGTGCCGCATCGAGTTGAATGGCCCCACAAAGCTTCACGATTACATTCTCTCCTCACGCAAGCAATTGACTGCTGAGGCGCGTGCAGCCGCGCTTGCGCTCGGCGGGGAGGCTGCCTGGGTAGAACGTTTGGTCGTTGCGACCGAACCGCCTGCATTGGGCTCGCGCACCGCTCGCGAGGAGGATCAAAACGGGCTTTCGCAGATCATGACCAGCGCATCGCAAGAGGCGGAATTGCACAAGCAGCTGGAGGCCGACCTCGGGGACCTTGTGCGCAAGCTTCCGTTTGACATCCGCTCTAGTGCCGACGGCGGGCTGCTCAAGGCAGCCATCGCGGGCGATTACGCACAGATTATGAATGAGGCCTCCCGATATCTCTCGGCCCTGTTAGGGGCAAAGGACGCGTAAGCTATGCGTATCTCCCGCCTAAGCCTTCTCGCGTATGGGCACTTCACGGAGGCGCAGTTCGACTTGCCCCCGCGACAACCTGACATCCATTTTGTCTACGGCCCGAACGAAGCCGGAAAGTCGACGGCATTGGCCGGAATTGAAGATTTGCTTTTTGGGATCCCCCACAATACGCAGCACGCATTTCTCCACGACTACGGAAGCTTGCGCATAGGTGCGGTCATCAACGGCACCGAGGGCGCTCTCGAGTTCAGGCGCCGCAAGGGGAACAGAGATACTCTTCTGGATACGGACGATTTCCCTTTGCCGGGTGGAGATGCGGCTCTCATGCGGTTCCTCAATGGGGTCAACCGGGCCTTCTATTCGCGCATGTTTTGCCTCGACCATCAACGGCTTCAGGACGGAGGCCGTGAAATTCTCGAGGCCCAGGACGATGTTGGCCAGATTCTTTTCTCGGCCGGTGCCGGGATTGCTGGTCTCCGCGAGCTGCTAATGACACTGCGTGCCGATGCGGATGAGTTATGGGCAAGAAAGCGCGCCTCACATCGGAAATACTTTCAAGCCGAAGAGCGCTTCAAAGAGGCAGAGAACGCTTTGCGGGAGCAAACTGTCACCGCCAAGCAGTGGCATGAGTTACGAATGCAGTTCGATAGAGCTGACGAGGCCTGTCGCACCCTAGAGGCTGAAATCGAGGCGAAAACAGTTGAAGCTAGTCGGCTTGCGCGGGTGAGGCGCGTGTATCGCAACGTAAATCGCTATGCCCAGATTGAAACGCGTCTTAGCGAGCTGAGAGATGCCGTCGTGCTTCCGGCTGATGCTACCCGTGTGCTCGACGACGCGACGAAGGCCGATTCGGCAGCGGCAGCGCGACTAGAGACCTTGACCGAGCACGTTGAAGCATTTCGCCAGCAGCGATCATCGCTCACGTACGACGAGACTCTTCTGGCGCGCAGCGACGAAATCGAACAGCTGCACGAATTGCGCATTCGCATCAACAGCGAAAGAGCAGATTTGCCCAAGCGCCAGGCCGAGTTGGCCTCCGCGGAGGCTAATTTGACCGCTTGCGCCACCGAACTTGATTGGCAACTCGGAGATGTTTCCGCCATTGCATCGCGCGTTCCCGCCCGCGGGAAGTTGGCGCATGCGCGAGATCTATTTGCGCGGCGAGGCGAGCTCGTTTTGGGCGAGACAAGTGCGCGCGCTGTCTGCTCGGAGGCAAATGAGCGCGCGTCGGCTCTTACGCAAGAAATCGCAGAGCAAGGACCAGTCCTCGACGTCTCGACGCTTGCTGCTGCCATCAGGGTGGTTCGCGAAGCCGGAGACATCGATACGCGAATAGCCGAAGCGGAAGTATCAGCGCAGACGGCCGCAGCCTCTATTGAAAAAATCGTAGCAACGATGCGACCGGTCGCTGCCGAGGCCGAACTGGCCGCTGCGACCGTCCCTCAAAAGGATACTGTCGGGCACTATCGAGATCGAATTCGAGAAATTCGAGAGCGTCTGCGGTCCTGTCGCAATGAAATACGCGATGGTGAGCTAAAGATCGCTCTGCGCCGGAAAGAGCACGAGCGCGTCGAGAACGAAGAACACGCCATCCCAGTCGAAGAGCTACAAGCCCTCAGAAAGCGTCGCGAATCAGGCTGGGCAATGATCCGACGTAAATACGTTGATGGGGTTTCAGTCTCGGAGGCCGAAATCCAGGCTTTCGCCGCAAGCCAGCCGTTGCCGGATGCGTACGAGGCTTCGATAAAGGCGGCAGATACGGCGGCCGATCAGAGGTTCGAAAACGCTCACGCGGTCGCACGGCTCGCACAGATCGCCCGGGAGATAGCCGAAGAAGGAGCGCACCTTGAGGAGCTGCGGGGCCAAGAAGCCGCCTTTATTAATGACGAAGCGATGCTCGAAGCTGAATGGACTGCGCTCTGGAAGGATGCACCGATAACGCCGTTGGCGCCAGATGACATGCTCGTATGGATCGAGCTCCGCTCCCAGGTCCTGCAGGCCCAAGAGGGCAGGACTGCTGCCGAGCAGAGACTTGCAATGCTCCGGGATGACGAAGCTCGCCAACGAAGCCGGCTAATCGCAGAGGTCTCCGCGCTGGGCGTCCCAATCGAGCCATTTCAGGATCGCTCGTTACGGGTTGTCGCCGAGCGAGCCACCAACGTTGAGCGGCAGAATGAGACGAAGGCTGTCAATTTACGCCGCCTCGAACGCGACCTGAAGGCAGCGAAGGCTGAACTGAATAATAAGACAGCAGCCATACAAAAGGCTGAGGATGCGTTGAAGGACTGGGAAGGGAAATGGTCCGCAGCCATCCATGCCCTAGGGCTCAATCCCGCTTCTGCGCCGGAGGTATTGGACGCCCACATGGAGACTCTGGGCGCGATGCGTGAAATTGCCAATAAGATCAATGACCTTCGCCACGACCGCATTGGCAAGATCGAGCGCGACATAAGCGGTTTCGAGCGTCAGGTCGAAGAGTTCGTTGCCTCTGTCTCTCCTCGATTAAACGGTCGTGCAGCTGACGACGCGGTGATCGAGCTCGAACGCTTGCTTAAGGTGGCGAAAGATGCCCACCAGCAGGTTATCGATTTGGAGTGCAATATCTCCGCTGAACAGAAGAAGATCGACGAATGCGAAGAAACGCGCCGTACATCACGGCAAGCAATGGAGCGCCTGTCTAAGGCGACTGGCGTTGCTTCCGAAGAAGAGCTTCGGCATGCGATTACGCGGTCCGATGAGGTACGGTCCTTACAAACGGAACGGGATAAAATCGCGCAACACCTAGCCGACGACGGAGACGGCAAACCTATAACCGAATTGACGACTGAATGCCAAGGAACTGACCCTGATCAAATAGTTGCGAGTCAGCAAAACATAGATCAGGAACTGAAGACTCTGCACGAGCGTCGTCTGCAGGCGGCTCAAGCACTCGCTGGGACACGCAGGGCGCTCGACGAGATCGGCGGCGACGATCGCGCCGCGCGTGCCGCCTCTGATCGCCAAGCCGCATTGACCGAGATGAGGGAGATCGCGGAGGAGTATGTCCGCGTGCGCTCGGCCGAGCTACTGCTTCAGTCCACAATCGAGCATTACCGCCGTGAGAAGCAGGCTCCGCTCCTGAAGCGCGCCGGAGAGCTGTTCGCGATACTGACCGGCCAATCATTTTCGAAGCTACAAGTCGAATTCGGAGCAAACGACAAGATGGAGCTGGTCGGAATTAGCCAAAGCGGGCAAAAGGTTTCCGTATCAGGTATGAGCGATGGGAGCGCCGATCAGCTGTATCTTGCCCTTCGTCTTGCGGCGGTTGAGGACTATCTCAGCCGTGCGGAGTCGCTCCCCTTTATTGCCGACGATCTGTTTATCAAGTTTGACGACAATCGCGCAGCTCGTGGGCTCGAAATTCTGAACGTGCTTGCCACCAAGACGCAGGTTCTGTTCTTCACGCATCACAAGCATCTAACCGACATCGCGGACGCGACGCTTCACGGGGAGGCATCTATTATTTATCTTGAACGTCCAGTTTCCGCTTACAAGACCGTTGAGCGGGACTTTACAAGCGGATGACCGCCGATCTTGAGCGCGGCCGATGTTGCCGCCACCGAGCGCCGCAAACGCGAACGAGGCTGCACCTCCACGGAAGCGGGAGCACCGTCAATCCCGGCGCCGCGCAGATGGCGCCGGGCGCGGAGGAATACTGGTCCCCCGCAAGCATCACCGTCGGGACCCGGGCCGTCAGCCCCTCGTCGGCGGACCCGGCGAGCCCCACTTGCAGGTGGGATCGTGGGCGTCGATCTTCCAGAAGACCGTCTTGTCGCCGTACACAAAGCAACCAAAGTGACGCTCGCCGTGCGGATCGTTCCCAGGACTGAAGTCCTCGAACATGCGCACGCGCTGCAGTATCACGCTTCAGCTCGAACGCCGAGCGAGGCACGTCCGCCTTCGTGGTCCGCCCAATGGTCTTGAATGCGCGTCAGGCAACGCATGCCTTAAGGGGCAATTGCGCACCCAACGCGTCTGTAATCATTGCCGCGCGAAGCTATTTGCTTTTGCTATCCTTCCGTGTGTACAAAGGCAGATCAACTCTTGCTGTTCAGGCCTCAAAACCTATTCAGCGAGACTTGACTACCCGCTACCTGATCCACTTGGGCGCGCCATGCCAATCGAGCACATCCACACTTATTTGGTTCACCCTGGGAAAGGCTCAACCGAACCGTCGCGCATCCGTGGCAATACCCTTCCCCTCGACGGCAAGATGTTTTCGCTCCTCAGTGTGATCTACATCAATTCCGACCGTGACTGCCCGATCGAGATCTCCTTTAACCACAGAGATGACGGCACCCAGCAGAACCCTTGCCGCGATTTGATTGCAGCCTATCTCAGCGAACCAACTCTTCCTCACGGACGGCAAATTGCGGAGCGGTTAGAGAAAGTCACGACCCATCGATCCGGACTCGGTTTGCTGTTCCTGATCTCGGGCAAGGAGGGACGTGAACATAAGCTTGTCATTTCGCGATTCCCGGCCGACGTCGGAATCTTGGCCGAAGAAAGCGAGCGTGCCCTTACCGTGGAATTCCTCGAACGCGTTTTTATGAAGCGGGCGACGACCTACAAAGCCGCAGCTTACCAAGATAACTCCTTGAGCGCCGGCTTCTGGATTGGTCGCGCGGTCGATAAGCAGATCAACAGCGACGTGGTCCAGCTATCTAATTACTGGATTGCTGAATTTTTGGACTCCGATTTCCGGACGACGGCGGCGGCTGGAACCAAGCGACTGGCTGTCGCCCTGCGCGATGCAGCGCGAAAATCAACTGATTTAACCGTCAAAAAGGAGATTGCTGCCGCCGTCACACTCGCGAGCTCGCTCGCTGGCCATAGGCTAAACATTAAGGAATTCTCTGATCGATTTGGTCTTTCTGCTAATGCCCAAGATGCGCTCGCGAAAGAGATCAAGAACTCATCGGTTCTCCAAGAGCGCTTCCAATTTGACGCCAATGAGTTCGCCAAACAGGTGCCATATCGCACAATCGAGCTGAATACGGGTGTCATTCTGACGGCCGACGCCACGCAATTTGACAAGGTCGTGCGGCAGGAAGTCGTCGACCGCAGCGAAGGAACAGTCCGACTGTCGGCGGAGGGCAAAATCATGAACGAAAAGCTTATGAAGGCCAAATGAACGACCTGGAACATGAGTATCGGCGCCGCTTCGATACGGTCCTGGTCCCGCTAGCCGCGTCACTCGAATCGCACCTGAAAGAGGCGCTGCATAGCGAAGTGCGGATCGACCGCATATCGGCACGCGCGAAGAGCGTTGACCGGTTTGTCGCAAAGGCGCAGATCACGGAAAGCGGGCGCCCAAAGTACTCAGAGCCCCTGCGGCAAATTCAGGATCAAATCGGCGCGCGTGTCGTCACGTTTTATCTGTGCGATGTCGATCGTATTGCTACGGTCATTGAGCGGTACTACCGGCGGATTGAATCACGCATCGTGGTCCCCGACTCAGAGACCGAATTCAGCTACTTCGGACGACATTACATTCTACTCAACCCGTCAGAGCTGATGCCAAGCGGTCCTGAGAAGGCGTTAACGCCAGAATTTTTTGAGCTTCAGATCAGCACCTTATTCCAACACGCTTGGGCGGAAGCTGAACATGACCTTGGATACAAGCCCCAATCTCCAACTCTTCCTCGCGAGGCCAAGCGGAGGGTTGCCTATACAGCCGCCCAAGCCTGGGGCGCCGACCGGATGTTCGACGAACTGTTTCGCGAATCCGTAGAAAAGTCCTCTCAGGTGCCGGACGGAAGATAGCTATCACGGCTATCTCCTATGACGACGCACGGTAAATGGTCGAAACCAGGAGTCCCTCTTATAGGCTGGACTTGCGTCGGCGTTGAAGATCTTGGAGAGGCAAGTGCCGTTTGCGAAATGTGCGAGACGCAAGAAATTCGGTACGTTCATTCCATGAGTCATCCCGATTACGCCGAGGAACTTCAGGTCGGCTGTGTCTGCGCGGGAAGGATGGAGAACGACTACATTGGCCCGCGCTCCCGGGAAAAAGCGCTTCGTTCCGCGGCTGGTCGGAAAAAGCGGTGGCTAGGTCGGAAATGGAAAATATCGGCGCGCGGCAATCCATACCTCAACACAAGATGGTTTCAATATAGTCATCTATCGCTACAAGATCGGTGGTTGGGGCGCCCGCATCGAAGAGCGAGCGTCCGAGTGCTCTGTAACATTAACGTGGCGCTATGCTACCGAGGAGGCCGCCAAACTCGCCGCGTTTGATCACATGATTTTCCTCAAGTTAAAGCGTGGCTGGGGAGAGTGATATGAAAGTGCAGGGTCTCCGTGAGAGTGCATTTCGCGGGCGCCGAAGTCGCGGCCCCAGCGCCGAGGCCTTGCGTCGCTCCTATTTAGACACCTGATCGCTCCGCTTGATCACCTTTACCCACACGGCGTCATGCGCCAGTTTGAAGATCTCACCAACAAATTAGTTCAGCCGCATAGCATGTCGAAATATACTGGTCGCGATTGCGACGAAAAACCGTGTTCCACCCCCTCCCCGAAGGCAGGCGTTGGCGGTTGCGATCGGCAAGCGGAGCCGCAACCCCGTCTGGAAGAAATATACAGCGCCCCACCCCCGAAACTGCGCGAGCACGCCGCGATAGACGCATTCGGCAGCAGATTGGAGAGGGCGCAGGCGGAGCGAAAGCCAAAGGCGAAATTCCCAGGGCGAGCGAGCTTGGCAGCGCGGCCGAGGCACTGACTCGGCCGTGCAATGCGAGCGACAAACGAGACCGCACCTCCATGCCGGCGGAAGCACCACAAGCCCGACACCGCGTTAAGCGGTGCCGGGCGACCGGGTCAGTGCCCCTCCTCGCGCTTGGGAATGCCAAGGTCGTTGGCGATGTTGGGCAGGTCGAGCCAATGCACATGCTCAAGGTAAGCATCGGCCATTTTGTTAGCGAGGCGTTCCATCGTCACGTCGTCGACATTCGAGACATCGTAGCCGAGACCTTCGAGGTCGGCACGGTGGACGCTGGTAATCGGAACGTATCCGTCGGTTGCGTTACTCACAGACATTGCGCGAATTGGCGCCGCACCGCGCATCAAGCGGCGAGGCGCCAAGCTGAGATGACTGTTAATGACTCCTGTTCGATGCGCGCTCGATGATAGCGTTGACGTGAGCAACGGGGCGCTCGGCCTTCGGAGCGAATTTCGCGCCTCCTCCGCACTCCGCACGACCGCCTCGGATGTTGGCAGCGCACCAAGGCATGGTCATATGCCGAGATACTCCGCGATAGCGTAGGCGATTGCGCGGGCGAGTTTGCGGCGCTCCAACTCTTCGTCCATGCACAGGCCGTCCAATTTCTCGCACTCGTTAAGCGCGATGGCAAAGAAGGCCGCACGTTTGGTCTTGTCCTTCATAATTCGGCCGTTAGCTGATAATCTGGGATACGCTCGGATATGTGTTGCGCTCTCCGCCGTGCCGCCGCTGCCGGTGTGCATAGGCGCCTTCCCTTTACGGGTTCGGACGCGATAGTTTATCCGGGCTTCTTGATGCACTGTCGGCGACACGGCGGAGAGAACAACGATTTGTCAAAGAGCGAGAGAAACGAAGCGGCGTGTTTTATGCTTCGAGACGCGAAGCGCCGGAAAACTTTGATGCGTTCCGCTTTGTGCAACCGCATTCTTTCTCTGCGGTCATTGTCTCATGCGCTGGATAGCTTGCAAGCAAGCTATCCACAGTATGTCGGGTCGGCGTCGATTACGTGTCTTTGTCAAGCGGCGCTTTTCGGCCTCGGCCGCCTTTCTTGCCGCCGAGCGAGGCGATTTCGCGTCGGCGTGCGGCGGAAAGTATCTTTGCGCGTGCTTTGCCTCCGCTGCTGGCAAACTCGGTGACAGTGCGCGGCTTTTTCATGTCCACCACTATAGCACGTCCTTACGCACCCGCCCGCACGCAAAAAAGCGGCCGCCGCCTTTTTTATTAAGGGTCTTCAGGGAATCGAGTGGGTACTTTTGGCCCATTTTCGATCGTCTGCCTGCTGCTGCTGAGACCGTGGGCATGTGGGCAACGCACTTGCGTTGTCCAAGCGAAG
>JAKAPE010000179.1:0-1917 GCA_021811945.1 Pseudomonadota bacterium
CCGATCTGTTTGCGGCGACCAGATTGCCGCCATTTCCGGGCGGGTGTAGCGCGGGATCATTTCTACGCCGCGAAACGCGCGCGATCGTGCGGCTGCCGGTAATCGACCGGCGTTCCTTTGGGGATGATGCCGGTCGGATTGACGCGCCTTATGGAATAATAGCCCATGACGTAATAGCGCGGTTTGACCGTCGCGGCGACGCCCGGCACCGCATAGAGATCGCGCATGTAATTGAGCAGATTTGGATAATCGGCGATCCTGTTGCGGTTGCATTTGAACAAGGAAAAATAGGCGACATCGAAGCGCACCAGCGTTGGAAACAGCCGCCAGTCTGCCTCGGTGATCCGATGGCCGATGAGATAGCGTTGGCGGGCGAGTCGCGCCTCAAGCTTGTCGAGCGTCGCGAACAACGCGTCGTAGGCTTCCTCGTAGGCCGCCTGCGAGCGCGCAAAGCCGCAGCGATAGACGCCGTTGTTGACGTTGGCATAGACCTCGGCGTTGATGCGGTCGATCTCGCTGCGCAACGGCATTGGATAATAGTCCGTCGGGTCGGCGCCAAGGCTGTCGAACTCGGCGTTGAGCATGCGGATGATCTCGGAGGACTCGTTGTTCACGATCCGCCCGGTTTTCTTGTCCCATAGCGTCGGCACCGTCACCTTGCCGGTATAATGCGGATCGCTCGCCGTGTAGGCTTGGTGCAGATACCGAAAACCGTTGACCCGGTCCGGCGAACAGTCGGGGAAAGCCGGATTGTCCTCGAAGGTCCAGCCCTCTTCGCGCAGTCCCGGAACGGCGATGGCGACGCTGATCAGGCCGGCAAGCTTTTTCAGCGCCAAGTAGATTTGCGTGCGATGCGCCCACGGGCAGGTATAGGCGACGTAGAGATGGTAGCGTCCCGCTTCGGCCTTGAAGCCCGAGGAGCCGTCCGCCGTAATGCGGTCGCGGAAGGCACTCTCCACGCGCTGGAAATTGCCGGCCTTGCCGATTTCCACTGGAGGGTCTTCGTCGCCACGCCATTTCCCGTCGATGAGCATGCCCATTACGCAGCCTCCCCGCGGGCGAACGCCGCCGCCTGGCGAATCGCCGCGATCTTGGCGCAGTAGGTCTCCGGCGCGCGGCCGCTGAACACGGCAGAGCCGGCGACCAGGACATTGGCGCCGGCGCGCACGACATCCGGCGCAACATCTGGCGTAATGCCGCCGTCGATCTCGATCTCGATCGGCCGAGCGGCGACCATGACGCGCAACCGCCGCAGTTTCTCGGTAGCGGCGGGAATGAATTTTTGGCCGCCGAAGCCGGGATTGACCGACATGACGAGGATGAGATCGACGAGGTCGATGACCGGCTCGATAGTGTTTTCCGGCGTGCCCGGATTGAGCGTGACGCCGACCTTCTTTCCCAGCGCGCGGATTGCCTGCAACGAGCGGTGGATGTGAGGGCCCGCTTCGACATGCACGGTGATGATGTCGGCGCCGGCCTTGGCGAAAGCTTCGAGATAAGGATCGCAAGGTGCGATCATCAGATGCACGTCGAGCACCTTCTTGGTGTGCGCGCGCACCGCCTTCACCACGTCCGGCCCGATAGAAATGTTGGGGACGAAGTGGCCGTCCATGACGTCGACATGGATCCAATCGGCGCCGGCAGCATCGACCGCGCGCACTTCCTCGCCGAGCTTGGCGAAGTCGGCCGCAAGAATCGATGGGGCGATGATCAGCGGACGATGCACCGGGGCCTCGTGCGGCACGGGTTTATCCTGCTCTTATCCTGCTCCGCGCCATGCCGCGCAAGGTACCTGGCAGCACAGGTACCTGGCAGCACCTGGCAGCTCCGCCCATCGGCGCGAGCCTTATGCCGAATTTCGCCGGCGCGAGAATGAAAGCGGGGTGACCGAATTCGCCGTTCGCCTAACACGCCGGC
>JAKAPE010000179.1:1927-9560 GCA_021811945.1 Pseudomonadota bacterium
GATGAGGGCAACGCCGCCACAACGCCGCCTGACAATCGGCCTTGTCGCCGGGCCCGAGCATGCGCATACAGTAGCCGTGGCCGCAGCGGAGAGCTTTCGTGGCGCGTACCGATATCATCGTGCTCGGCGCCGGCATCGTCGGCACTTCGATCGCGGTCCATCTCGCCAAGCGCGGCGTCTCGGTTGCCCTCATCGATCGGCGCGGGCCGGGCGAGGAGACATCCTACGGCAATGCCGGCATCATCGAGGGCAACACGCTCTTTCCGCCGGCGTTTCCAGCCAATTGGGCGGTGCTCATGCGCATCGCATTCAAGCGCTCGCCGCAGGTCAATTACCACCTCGCACATCTGCCGGCGATTGCGCCCTGGCTCGCAGCTTTCCGCGCCGCTTCCCGGCCGGCGCGGCTCATCGAAACGGCGCAGTTGATGCAACCCCTCTTCGCCCGCGCGGTCGCCGAGCACGAAGCGCTCGCGGCCGAAGCCGGCGCCGAGCGCCATTTGCGCCGCACAGGCTGGCTCAAGCTTTACCGCACTCACGCCGCCTTTGCTGCGCTGGCGGCGGAGCTCGACCTCGCCACAGCATTTGGCATCGCCAATGTGCCGCTCGATCGCGACGCGGCGCTCGCGCTCGAGCCGGCGCTGACGGGAGTGTTCCGGCATGCTGTGCATTGGACCGGTGCCATGAGCGTGGGCAATCCGCTGGCGCTCACGCGGGCCTATGCGGCGCGCTTCGCCGCGCTCGGCGGTGTCGTGGCAAGAGGTGATGCCCGCACGTTGCATCTCGCCACTTCCCACTGGCGGGTCGAAACCGCGGCCGGCGCGCTCGACGCGGGCGACGTGGTTATCGCACTGGGGCCGTGGACGTCCGATGTGCTGGGTCCGCTTGGCATCAAATTGCCGCTCGCGGTCAAACGTGGCTATCACCGCCATTTCCGCGCGCAACGCGATGCGGAGCTGCGCCGCCCCGTGCTTGACACCGAGAACGGCTATGTTCTTGCTCCGATGGAGCAGGGCATCCGTGTTACCACAGGCGTGGAGTTTGCGGCCCGCGATGCGCCGCCGACTCCGGTGCAACTCGAACGTCTGCTGCCGGCGGCCCGCAATTTGTTTCCGCTCGACGGGCCAATTGAGCCGCAGCCATGGTTGGGCGCACGCCCGTGTTTTCCCGACTCGCGGCCGGTAATCTCGCGTGTCCCGCGCCAGCGCGGCCTCTGGCTTGCCTGCGGACACGCCCACTGGGGCCTCACGCTGGGGCCGGTCACCGGCCGTCTTGTGGCAGAAATGATGACGGGAGCCACGCCGTGCTGCGATCCGACGCCGTATAGCGCCGATCGGTTTTTGCGCTGAGCGCCGTTGCGGAAAATGACAGCCGAAATCACCCGCCCCGCCGGTCGCGGAACTGGTGCGGCGTCGTGCCGGCGTGCTTCCGGAAGAACCGGGCAAAATGCGAGGGATCGGCGAAAGCCAATTCCACCGCGATATCTTGGATTGGCTGCGCCGTAAAGACGAGCTGGCGCTTGGCCTCGGTGAGTACACGCTGGCGGATGAGGTGGCCGGCAGTGACGCCGATCGCCCGCTTGACATGATCATTCAGCCGATCGACCGTCATGGCGAGCTTGTCGGCGTAGAAACCGAGCTGGCGTTCGCTGCGGAAAAATTCGTCGACCAGCGCACGCAGTTGCGCGACCGTCGCATCAGCCGGCTGCAACGTGACGCTGCCGGTTCGCGCGCGGCTCGCGGCAAGCCGCGCTACGCCGATGGCAATAAGTGCAAGCAGGCCGCGCATCGCCAGCCGATAGCCTTCGCGCGCCAGGCTGTGCTCTTCGAAAAGCTCGGCATAGAGCGCGGAGAGGCGTTCGCGCGCCGTCTCCTCCTGGATCGGAATAATCGGCTGTGCCGCAAGCGCGCGCAGCCGCGACAGCGCCTCGCCGGCGCGGTCGGCGAGCGCGCCAGCGGCATCTTCCGTAAAGCTTGCCACCCACCCGTCGGTCACGTTAGCGGCAAAGCGAAAACCGTGGGCAATAGTGGCGGGTACGAGGATGGCGGCCGGCGCAGTGAAAGGAAGCGTCGCGGCCTCGAAGGTCATCTCGCCGCCGCCGCGTTCGATCAGCAGGATCTGAAACAGGTTGCGGTGGCGGTGGGCGCGAATGGTCCAATCGTGCATTGAGGACCGCGACACGATCGTTTCGACATGAATGAAGTCGAACGCCTGATCGTCCGGCGGATCACCGTAGAGGTGAAACAACGGCAGCGTGCTGGCCATGGTCGAAAGCATAGGATAATCGAGGCTTCGGCAGAAGCGAGTGCCGACTTGGTCCAGAAAACGGGGCGACCTGCCGCGCTCAGACCGGCTTATCAGCCGTTCTCGTCATATTCGGCCATGCATTGCTCCGCGAGGGCGGCCATCTGGTCAAGCATCCCCGAGGTCCGGGTGTTCCACAGTGCCTGGATGCGGATGTCCTCGTGATTTCCCGCATAATTGCGCTCGTAAAGCTCGTGGCGACCGCCGAATTCGGTTCCGATGGCATCCCAGAGCAACTTCATCACTTTGATGCGCTCGCGATACCCGCCCGCGCCGCGTCCAGCCGGCACGCAGGCCGCGAAGAAGATCGCCACCGTCGAAAGGCTGCCGCTGCCATGCAGGCCGGCGGGCAATGGAGTAACGAAGCCTGCTGCGCATCATTCCGATGCGCCGTCGCTTGACCGCCGCCCGATAACGATATCAGCCAATCTTTCCCAGCGCCGGGAAAGTTTCCGACAGCCAGAAGCTCACCTGCGTGACCGCGCCGGTGAGGAAGGCGATGCCCGTGAGTACAAGAAGGCCGCCCATCGCCTTCTCGACGAGACCGAGACGGGCGCGGAAGCGGGCGAGGAAGGCTGCGAATGGCTCGACCGCGAAGGCTGCCGCGACGAAGGGAATGCCGAGCCCAAGCGAGTAAACAGCGAGCATGCCGGCGCCTTTGGCGACTGTTTGCTCGGATGCCGCCACGGCCAGAATCGCGGCAAGGATGGGCCCGATGCAGGGCGTCCAGCCGAGCGCAAAAGCGAGCCCGATCAGATACGCGCCCCATAGGCCCACTGGCCTGGTAAATTCCAGGCGCTTCTGACGCATCAGTAAGCCGATCGGAGTAAGCCCGAGAAAATGCAGGCCCATGATGATGATGCCGATGCCGGCAATGATGGCGAGCTGACCCGAATAGGCGCGCAGCAGAGCGCCGATCGCGCTGGCGCTGGCGCCCAGCGCGACGAAGACGGTGGAGAAGCCGGCGACGAAAAGCAGTGCGGCCAAGATCGTCTCGCGTCTGACCTGCGGCTCGGCTTCCTTATCGGCAAACCGTTCGACGGTGGCGCCGGTGAGAAAGATGAGATAGGGCGGCACAAGCGGCAGCACGCAGGGCGACAAAAAGCTCAGCATGCCGGCAAGGAGCGCGGCGGCGAGGGTGACGTTCATGGGGCGCACTCATGCCCGGCTGCCGCGTCCGGTGCAAGCGCGGGCGTGCCGCAGCGCAAGGATGTGAACGTGCTGTCATCGGCCCCCGTCATTCCTGGACCGCCCGCAGGGCCGGACCCAGAATCCATAACTCGTGCCCGCGAGGGATATGGTCCCGTGCTATGGACGGAAGTGCGTGGTTATGGATTCGGGGCTCGCGCCACCGATCTCGGGTAAACCCGAGATCGGCACTTTGAGGTCCAAGTCGGCAACAGCCGACTTGGATGGCGCGTCCCGGAATGAGGGCGGAGCACAACTTGCGCAACCTCATCACTGACGTTCCTGGATTGAAAATCGGCCAGGCCGAAGACCTTCGCCTCGGCTCTGGGGTGACCGTGGTCGTGTTCGACGGGCCCGCGGTCGCCTCGATCGACGTGCGCGGCGGCGGCCCGGGCACGCGCGAGACCGCTTTGCTCGATCCAGCGCAGACGGTCGAGGGAATTGACGCCATCGCATTGTCCGGCGGCTCCGCTTTCGGCCTCGACGCCGCCTCCGGCCTGCAGGCGTGGCTGCGCGAGCAGAACCGCGGCTTTGCGGTACGCTCCGCACGCGTCCCGATTGTCCCCGCGGCCATACTTTTCGATTTGCTCAACGGTGGCGACAAGGATTGGGGCCGTTTCCCGCCCTATCGCGAACTGGCCTACACGGCGGCGGCAACGGCAGACGTGGATTTTGCTCTCGGCAGCGTCGGTGCCGGCACGGGCGCAACTACGGTCAATTGCAAGGGCGGCGTCGGCTCGGCCTCGGCGCGGAGCGCTAAAGGTTTCCTCGTTGGCGCGCTGGCCATAACAAATGCTGCCGGCAGCGTGCTCATCGGCAACGGCCCGTGGTTCTGGGCCGCACCGTACGAGCGCGGCGACGAGTTTGGTGGCCGCGGCTTTCCTGCCGTCTTTCCTACGACTGCGTTCGAACCACGCACCAAGGGCAACCCGGGCGAGAACACCGCGCTCGTGGTAGTCGCAACCGACGCTATCCTGACCAAGGCGCAGGCGAAGCGTCTCGCTGTCATGGCGCAATCCGGCCTCTCGCGTGCCATCTATCCGGTGCATACCCCACTTGACGGCGACGTGGTGTTCGCTGTTTCGACCGGCCGTCGCGTGCTTGGCGAACCGCTGCCCGCCCTTACCGAACTCGGCACGCTTGCGGCTAATGTCGTGGCGCGCGCCATCGCGCGCGGCGTGTTCGAAGCGGCGTCGCTATCGTGGCCTGGAGCCGCGGTGAGTTGGAAGGATCGGTTCGGGGGCGAAAAGCTCACGCGTTGAGCAGCATAGCCTGGCCAACCGGCCGGCAATCAAACAGCCGCCAAACTGCCGCGACCACGTCGAAAACTGCAAATTTACGTCATTCCACACTGGCGTTCCGTTTTCGTTGACTTGGATCGCGATTGGGCCTTCACTTCGCTGGTTGGAAACTGGATTTGCGGTTGGAGAGTGCGATGAGAGTTGTCCTCATGGTCATCGCAACGCTGATCACGTTGGGCCTTGCGGCGTTCGGTATTGTCGCGGCGCAGAAGACAACGATCTCATTTTCATCTCTCGCGGCGGCGGCGGGCGGCGCACGGTATGTTCGCTCGGTCACCGTACGGCCGCCGCCTGCCGCGGCGGTTCGCATTGCAGCGGCTGGAGCGACGACCCTTTCGTCGCCGGTCTCGTCGGACGCTCCTGCTGGTGCCGCGCCGATGCACATTGCGGAAAATGCTGTTCCGGCGGTGCCCATTGCGGAAAACGCCGTTCCGGCGATGCCTGCGCCGGCGAAGGTGACCGCGCCTTCGCAGGCGAGCCCCGCCGTAAGCAACATTCCAGTCTGCGACAAGCCCGGCGGCATAGGCCTCTCCCGGATCGTTGAAATCGATACCACCGGCGGCCCTGCTTTTGGCTTCGAGCATTTCAAACAATACGATTTCCTGCGCGACAAAGAAGTCGTGCTCACCTTCGACGACGGACCCTGGCCGGCGAATACCCCCGCCGTGCTCAAGACGCTCAACGACAATTGCCTCAAGGCCACGTTCTTCGAGATCGGCGAGCACGCCACCTGGCATCCCGAGCTTACCAAGGAGCTGGTCGCCGCCGGCGAAACGATCGGCAGCCACACGTGGTCGCACAAGGATTTGGCGCGTAATCCCTATGCCAGCGATCTTGAAAAGGCCAAAGCCGAGATCGAGATGGGAGTGAGCGCGGTGCACATGGCCGCGGGCGCTTCGATCGCGCCGTTCTTCCGCTTCCCCGATCTGCAGCATCCCCCGGCGATGCTCGCCTATCTCGCGTCCCGCAACATCGCCACCTTCTCCACCGACATCGACTCGCGCGACTTCAAGATGCACAGGCCGGAGCAGGTGATCAAATCGGTCATGAGGCAATTGGAAAGGCGCGGCAAAGGCATCGTCCTCTTGCACGATTTCCGGCATAACACGGCGGAGGCGCTGCCGGAGCTGTTGCGCCAGCTCAAGGCCGGCGGTTACGGGATCGTGCACATGGTGCCGCGGGCGCCGGTGACGACGCTACCGCAATACGACAAGATGGTGATGCAGCAGGACAAGCTGTCGGTCACCAACACCCGTCCGATATCGAGCGTGGTGCGCACGATCGGCCGCAATTGAAGACTTAGCAACCGACGGAGCTCATCCGGCGCGCAGGCTCGGTCGGACCCGCGAACTTTCCTCGCCGCGTTTTCGGCATTCATCAAAGAAGGGCGAGCCGCGCGGCGAGTTGGACGCCGCATGGCGCCCAGGTCGGCTGGCCAAATTTTTGCGATCTTGCTCTCGACCGGGCGATAGAACCGCGAACCACATACAACTCGACATGGTTGGCCCAAAGCGGTAGTTAAGTAGGGGTAGAAGAGAGGCGCACTTCGGGGGGCGGCCTCGTTGAGTATGTTGCGGGGGTTCGCGGCGGTCGGCGCGGCTGCCGCGATTGTTGTGTTGTGCGCAACGGCCTGGGCTGGCGGCGACGCGCCCGATAAGCCGACCATTCTCATGTTCAGTGGAACCGATCTTTGGCGCGATAGCGGCTTTCTCTATGGCGGACTGTTGTGGTCCCCGGCAGGGTTTGCCACCAACGGTTTCACACTCAAGCTTCTCCTCGATGGCGGCGGCTATACCTATCCTTCGGGGGGATTGCATGAAGACGTCGGCGGCCGGTTGCTTTCAGCGGCCGCCATGCCGGGATTCCGCATGATCGGGAGTGGCGTCACGGTCAGTCTTTTCGCCGGTCCGTTGGTGCAAGATTATCGGCTTACGCCGGACGATCCCGGCAGCCGCCTGCGCGGATCGTACGCGGGCGGACAGCTTGAGGCCGATATCTGGCTTCAACCGAACTCAGAGACCATAGTCGCCCTCGACGGTGGGGCGGCGTCCATCGGTCCAACCGGATGGCTGCGAGCGGCTGTGGGCGCCAAAGTTTTGGCGCCGCTGTTTATCGGGCCGGAGGCGGAGACGTTCTGGTGCGCCGATTACGAACAGCTCCGGGTTGGCGCGCGGTTAATCGGCTGGCAGATGGGCGCGCTCAATTGGGGGGGCGCCGCGGGCTGGGCAGTGGATTCCGAGGGTCGGGCTGGCCCCTATCTGCGCCTTGATCTCAGCGCGCAATATTGACTTCAATCCTGCAGTCTTCTTGCCTACGGATTTGCCGCTCAGCCCTTCTCGTCGCATGCCCACGCGCGCACGACGCAATCACGACCGCCGAATTGATAGCAGCGGCGCAGCGAAGCATTCTCGGCTCTGCCCAGATGCGAATTGACGGCCCAGCCGTAGGGACCACACGGATTTTTGGCATCGATGGCAAAGGCGGCGCAGCCGTGCCGTATGGCGCCGATGACCTTGCACCCCCTGCCGCTGCATTTGCGCTCCGCGGCGGCGCGCGCGTCCGCTACGCGCCGGTAGTCGTAGGCGTAGCCGTAGGCGCCGCAGGCGCCGACCGCAAAGGCGCCGGCGGCGACGGCGGCGCCGACGGTCACGATGAGCGCGCAGGCAACCCCGGCGGCGAGCGCAAAATTCCGCCCGACACGGGTCATGGCAGATCCGTCCCCTGGAAGAACAAGGCCGACGCTAACCAAGAACGATTTCCAGTTGGTGAACGGCAAATTGCCTGATCGTTGCGCGCTGGCCAAGGCGCCCCTGAGCGCCAAAAGGCTGCCATTCGGCGCAGTG
>JAKAPE010000180.1 GCA_021811945.1 Pseudomonadota bacterium
AAACGAAATCTTGCGGAAGCTAAAGGGCAGGAGACCGCCGCCTTCATTTCGCCGCTGGGAACCCATCCATCATGCATGCCAAATTCCAAGCCCAGCTGAAATGCAAATTACCTAGGAAATGCGCGGGCTTGCCAGCATCCAGACCCTAAATTCACCCACTCGATTCCCTGAAGACCCTAATTTATGAGTTTCAACCTTAGTCATAAAGCCTGCGCCTCGTGGCGCTGCGCTTTCCGCACGGCAAGACGAGCCGGCGTTACTCTTCCAGCTCCCGCAGCAGCGGTTCTAGCCGGGCCGCGTGGGGGCGCCAGCGGCCGATCGAGCTTTGATAGATCGGCCGGCGCACCTGCGTGGCGCTGGCGGTGCGCACCGAGCGCTCGGTCTCGTGGAAGGCGAGGCAGGCGTCGTGCCAGTCGAGGCCGCAATAGGCAACGATGCGCCGGGCCTGCGGCTCCAGATCGGCGACGAGGTCTTCGTACTGCACCTCCAGCATGGCACCGCGGGGCAGGACGGCGCGCCAATGCCGCATCAGCTGCGCATAGCCGCGGCAGTAGCGGCCAAGCTCCGCAAGGTCGTAGGTAAAATCCTGCCCGTTCGAAAACAAAAGCGAGAAACAGGAGAAGGCTGTATCGCGCGGATCGCGGCGGGCATGAATGATGCGCGCGTTGGGCAGCGCCAGATGGATCAGGCCGACGAGGCTGAAATTGCCGGGCATCTTGTCGGTGATGCGTTCCGCGGCCGGCGCCTTGCGACGCACGGCCTCGACGTAGCTTTGACCGAGCCGACATAAATCATTGCCCGACATCTCGGGCACGAAATCGGGATACAACGGCCCTTCTTTCCCGCGAAAGCGGGCAGCGAGGATTCCCATCTCGCGCAATTCGCCGGCACCGAACACTTTGGGATGGCTGGCGAGAATCTGCTCGATCAGCGTGGTCCCGGAGCGCGGCATGCCAACGATGAATATCGGAACGCAGGAAGGATCGCCCAAGCCCGCCTTGTCGCGGACCAGGCCGGCGGTGAAAACGTGCTGAATGCGCTCGAACCTGTCCAGCGCTTTCGCCTCATCGTATTTGATCTGCCGCCGCTTGAGGGCATTGGCGGCGAGGACGTGATCGAAGGATCGCTCGCGGTCTCCGAGATCGGCAAAGGCCTTGCCGAGCGCGAAGTGAAGGTCGGCCTGCTCGATCGGCGACAGCGATGCCGCATCGGCCGCAAGCTCCTTCATCCCGTCGAAGTGGCGGTCATCTGCGGTGAAGCGCTTGCAGCTCGCGAGGTTCCAGTAGCAGCCGGCCTTGCGCGGCGCCAGCGCAACCGCTTTTTCCAGAAAGCCGCGGGCTTCGTCCAGCCGGCCCAGCGCCGTCAGCGCGCCGCCGAGATTGCCGTTGGCTCTAAGGTCGGACGGATCGGAAGACAACGCCCGCTGAAAATGTGCGATCGCTTCTTCGGAGCGGCCGAGCATGTGCAGCGTATTGCCGAGGTTGTTGAGCGCTTCGCTGAACGCCGGCGCGACGGAGAGCGCCTTCTCATACTGCCCGATCGCCTCCTCCGGCCGGTCGAGGCGGTGCAGGGTATTGCCGAGCGCGGTGCGCGCTTCCGCGTCATCCGGTCTCAAGGCGACGACTTTTTCGTAATGCGCCGCCGCCTCTTCGTAGTGTTCAAGCGCACCAAGCGCATTGGCGAGGCTCTTGTGGGCTTCTGCGTAATCGGGCTTGATCGCGACCGCCGTCCGGTAATGAGGAAGCGCTTCCTCGTGCCGCCCCAGTGCAGCAAGCGCCGTGCCGAGATTGTTGCTCGCTTCGGCATAGCGCGGCTGGATGGCGAGCGCCTTCTCATAATGCGCGATCGCCGCCTCAATGCGGCCCAGCGCCTGCAGCGCGTAGCCGAGATTGTTATGCGCTTCTGGAAAACCTGGCCTGATGGCGAGCGCCTTCTGATAATGGCGTATCGCCTCTTCGTGGCGCCCTGCCCCGCTCAGCGCCACCGCGAGATGAAGATGCGCGTCGGCGGAGCGCCGGTCGGTCTTGAGCGCGCGGCGCAACAGATCGCCGGCCTCCTTGAAGCGTCCCTGCTGCAGACGGACGAGGCCGAGACGATAAAGCGCGCCGAAATGGCGGTCGTCGGTTTTCAGGACGACTTCGTAGCGCTCTTCCGCCTCGCGCAAGCGGCCCTGATCGTGAAGCACGACCGCCTCGCGATACGCCTGCAGCGGAGCGGCGACGTGGCGATAGCTCAACGATGGTGCCGGCCCGCCCATGCGCCGTTCCGATGATCCTGATGATCTGCGTTAGACTGCGCGGTGGTAGCGTGCGGCTGTAACGATAGCAACATTTCCGGTTCACGCCGAACGGGCGCTTTCTCCCCGGGCGCGACCGCGAGCTGCGCTCACAAACGGTATGGCATCGGAGGCCGCGCGGATAAACTTGTCTCGGAAATCCCAGTGCGCAATCTTGCACTGTCCCGAAAAGACTTATTTTCAAGACACTTGAAGCATGTCGTTGTCGCTCCGCGGAGAGCGCCATCAACGGAACTAGCGAGCCAAGGATGACGAGAACATCCGGCCAGATGAGCCATCTCGGTCGTTGCCCTCGTGGCCGCGCCCTCACCGCAGCGATCGCCGGCGGACGGTTTATTCTTTCGCGTTCGTCGCGGCCGCTTCGCTCTCCCGGGTCTCGGCCAGAATCCAGGCGTGGTAGTCCGCATCGACGGCCTCGATGGGGATCACGAGTATTGCCGGGGTCGTGTAGGTATGCATCTCCTTCACGGCCGCACGCACCACTTCAGCGAGGCCCGCGCGGGTCTTGATGATCATCACCGCCTCGTCCCCGCGCTCGACCGCGCCGCGCCACTGGTAATACGAGATCATGCCGGGCAGGATATTGACGCAGGCGCAAAGCCGGCGCTCGACCAGCATCCTTCCCGCCTGCTCCGCCTCGACAATTGATGGGTAGGTCGTATAGACGAAAACGACGCGTTCCATGCCTGTTTCCTGCGGTGCCATCCGGCAGTTAAGCGCGTAACCGCCGCTCTCGCAAAGCCGCCTTAACTCCCGCGAGGTTCCACGCCTGCCATGCCCAAGCGCCTCGCGACAAAGCACGGTTTCAAACGCATTGCCTTGGTCGCCGCCGAAACGCCGGAGGCGCAGCAAGCGCGGCGCCGGCTTGTCAAGCGCTACGGCGATGCAACGCCTGAGACCGCCGACGTCATCGTCGCGCTCGGCGGCGACGGCCTCATGCTCGCGACCCTGCAACGGTTCATGAATTCCGGCAAGCCGATCTACGGCATGCATCGCGGCACGGTCGGTTTTCTCATGAATGAATTCGCCGAAAAAGGCTTGCTGAAACGAATCGCCGCTGCGCGGGTCACCGTCATCCATCCGCTGCTCATGCTCGCGCGCGATGCCGACGGCAGCATGCACAGCCATCATGCCATCAACGAGGTGTCGCTGTTTCGGCAATCGTACCAGGCGTCGCGGCTGCGTATCCTCGTCGACGGCAAGGAACGGCTCGCCGAGCTGGTCGCCGACGGCATCCTTTTGGCTACGCCGGCGGGCTCGACCGCCTACAATCTCTCGGTGCAGGGACCGATCATTCCGATCGACGCGCCGTTGTTGGCCCTGACACCGATCAGTCCGTTTCGCCCCCGCCGCTGGCACGGCGCGCTATTGCCCGACCGCGCCCATGTCACCATCGAGGTGCTGGACGCGCAAAAGCGCCCAGTCGCTGCGGTCGCCGACCACAACGAAGTGCGTTCGGTGCTTTCGGTCGAGATCAGGATGGACCACAGCGCCGCCATGCACATGCTGTTCGATCCGGGCCACAGCCTGGAGGAGCGCATTCTCAGCGAACAGTTCGGTCACTGAAGTCGCCAGAAATCAGAAGTCGGGAATCAGAAGTCAGAAGTCGGAAATCGGAAGTAAGAAGTCAGAAATCGGAAGAGGGCCGGTATCTACTTCCGACTTCTGAGTTCCGACTTCTGAGTTCCTGCCAGCTCCCGCTCCTGTCAATGCTTAACCGGGTCTTAACGGCCAAGGTCGCATGCTACGGTGACATGGTCCGCATCGATTTCAACCGTTTGAGATTTCTCGTCATCGACGACAATGCCCATATGCGGCGAATCCTGCGCACGTTGCTGCACGGATTTGGCACCCGCGAGGTGTATGAGGCCGAGGACGGCGCCACCGGCCTCGAAGCTTTCACCCATTACATGCCGGATATCGTGCTTACCGACTGGGTGATGCCGATCTTCGATGGCTTGGAACTGGCGCAGATGATTCGCCAACCGGGCGCCAACGCCAATCCGTACGTGCCGATCATCATGCTTACCGGTCATTCGGAGAAGAAACGCGTGGTCAGCGCGCGCGACGCAGGCGTGACCGAATTCCTTGCCAAGCCGATTTCCGCCAAGGCGCTCTACGAACGCATTCTCAATGTGGTCGTCAATCCGCGGCCTTTCATCAAGACCAAGACCTATTTCGGGCCCGACCGGCGCCGCAACGTCAACCCGAACTATGTCGGCCCTGAACGGCGCAAGGGCGGCAAGGCTGACATGATTGGCCAGCAGGCCTTGCTCGACAAAGCCAAGGTTTTGAACTGACAATGGGGGCACGGCCGGCCATGGCTCCGCGCAGGGATGATACGCCAAAAATTGTGATTTATGCCGACTACGAGGTGATCGTGCCGCCGCACGAGCTGCGCAAGGTGATTGCGGCGACAGGCGCGGCCGTCGAGGGTGACGACGAGCCGATCGCGCGCGCCGAAGCGGCGCTGACGCAGCTTTCGGTCGAGTTTTCCGCTTGGATGGATTCCGAATGCGAGCGCTTGGAAGCTGCGCGCCAGGAGGTGCGCCGTCACGGGTTTACGCCGCAGGCGCATGACGCCCTGTTCCGCGCCGCGCACGATATCAAAGGCGAGGCCGCCACCTTCGGTTATCCTGCCGTAGCCGCCGCTGCGGAAAGCCTCTGCCGGCTCATCGAGCATACGCCGGAAATAGCACGCGTTCCGCTCGCGCTCGTCGACCAGCACGTCGAGGCCGTGCGCGCCATCGTGCGTGAACGTGCGCGCACCGATCATTCGGTCGTCGCCGACGCTCTGGTGCGGCGCCTGCGCGAGGTCACCGACGAGTTCCTCCGTGAGGTGAATCGCGACCGGCCGGATGACCTCGAAAGCATTTTCGCGCCGCCGCTGGCGCCGTGATCGTGCCAATCTTAGCCGATTGGGAACGCGAAGGGTCGTTGACCTCGGCTCCTGTCGCGCTTAACTATGCGATAAACCCTGGCAATCAACCGGATGGCGCGGGGATTTTATTCAGATGGCAGTCAATATCACCGTGACCGAGCGGGCGGCGCTAAAGATCGGCGAAATTTTGCGCCGGGAGGGCGCCGGAACGATGCTACGCGTCTCCGTCGCCGGCGGCGGTTGTTCCGGCTTCCAGTACAAATTCGACACCGAACGCACCAAGGCCGACGACGATGTCGTGATCGAAAGAAACGGCGCCACCGTGCTGATCGATCCGGTCTCGCTCGATTACATGGCCGGCGCCGAGATCGACTTCGTTGACGATCTGATCGGATCGGCGTTTAGGGTGAGCAATCCGCAGGCCACCGCCTCCTGCGGCTGCGGCACAAGCTTCGCGCTTTAAGGGCGAATGACGCGGCTCCTCCATTGCTCCAACCGCCAAAGTAAACTCGGCGCATTTGCGACGAAGGCTTAAGGTCACCGCCGATGACCATCGTCATCCCATCATCGTCCACAGAGATCATGGCAAATCCCGCGCGGTTTCTTGACGATGTCCGGGCCGGCCGCGTGGTTTATCTGACCGATCTGGGCGGCACCTCCAAGTCGGCATCGATGGCGATCCACCCCGACTATGGCATCAGGGGGGAATACCTTGTGCCGCCTGTCGCGGAGCAGGCGCGGCCGTTCATCGACCGCAATCGCGAGGCGCTGCTCGATTACTGGGAATGCAGGATCGATACGGCGGAGCTTATCGAGCGGCTGAAGCCGGTATGAGACTGGCCCAACAACGGGCCGCAGCGTAGGGCGCCGTGCGCATCGCCACCTGGAACGTCAACTCGATTAAGCAACGCGTCGATGGCGCGGTGGCTTGGCTTGCCGAACGCAAGCCAGACATCGTTTGCCTGCAAGAGACGAAATGCGTGGACGAGGCGTTTCCCCGCCAGCCGTTCGAGGCGGCCGGCTATAACGTCGCCGTGCACGGACAGAAGACGTTTAACGGCGTGGCGCTGCTGTCGAGATTCCGCTTCGACGAGGTGAGTAAAGGCTTGCCGGGCGACATTGATGACGATCATGCCCGCTTCATCGAGGCGGTGATCTCGACCGCGGGCGGCGCGCTGCGTGTCGCGAGCCTCTACCTGCCCAACGGCAATCCGCCGGACAGCGACAAGTACTCATACAAGATGAAGTGGATGCGCCGGCTTCTGGCCCACGCGCAGGGACGGCTCAAGCTGGAGGAGCCGCTCGTCCTCGCCGGCGACTATAATGTCATTCCGACGGCCGCTGATGCGCGCAATCCAGAGGCTTGGCGCGGCGACGCCCTGTTCGCGCCGCGCACGCGCGACGAATTCCGCGCCCTCCTCCATCTCGGCCTCACCGACGCCGTGCGCGCGACCACCGACGGGGACGGGCTTTATACGTTCTGGGACTACCAGGCGGGCGCTTGGCAGAAGAACAACGGCATCCGCATCGACCACCTGCTGCTGTCGCCTCCAGCCGCTGATCGGCTCATCGGCGTCGGCATCGACCGCCATGTGCGCACTTGGGAAAAGCCCTCCGACCACGTGCCGGTATGGATGGATCTGGCGATCGAGGAGGCAAAGCGGTAACGGCGCTGGCGGCCAATTCGCCGAACACGTCGAATCAAGTGGTGCTAACGCCGCGCGAGCAGACGGCATATATTGTGCCGGAGAAACGAGGTCGTCGTTTTGGCGCGGCCGGCAGCCGTCATCGGCACGGGCGTCGACAAAAATTCCGGCCAGGGAGAAATCGAATGGCGATCCAATTCACGGTAGGGATAAACGTCGCCGGCAAGCGGCAAAGCGTGACCGTTTCGGCAGAGGACGCCTTGACGGCGGCTCTCAAGGTCAAGAACGAGAAGCCGAAGGCCACGATCAACTATGTACGACGCAGCAACAGGCGCGGTGATCGGCGCCATCCGCATAATCCGATTGTCGCTGAGGTCGGCTGACGGCTTCTCGGGACGGACCACTAAGTTCCTGCTTTCGCGGGGACGAGCGGTTTAACGATTGCAGCAAATCATCCGGCTTTGCTGAAGCCTTTCGCGATCGCGCGGCCTAACCCGACTTCGCCGATTGGCCATGTATGAATGAAGGAAAGAGTTTTCATTCGCGTTGCGCACCCCGGATGGATGAAACGGGAGTAGGCTGAGGCGCGGTCGGCAGCGAGGTCGGTTTTGCCCTGGTGCGAGCGAGCCCGTGTAAGAGTTTGACCGGAGGGCCTTTGAGCACCCGTTATTGTCGCCACAGGGTGCCGCCGCCTTGGGGCGGGCGGCACGTCCTGGAGCACGGTGGATAGAGTTTTCAACGAACGAGGGCTTCACGCCGGCCGCGCCTTGAACCTTGAAGAGGTGCGCGAATGAAGACGTTACACAGACGGTGCGCGGGTCTTGATGTGCACAAGAGTGAGGCGGTGGCGTGCCTGCGGTGCGTTGCCTGGGGCAAGACCAGCTACGAGGCGCGCCGGTTCGCCACGACGACGCGGCGCTCAAGTTGCTTTATCTCGCGATCAAAAACGCCGGCCTGCGCTGGCGGCGAGGGATTGAATGGACCGCCGCCATGGGCCAGTTTGCCATTCAGTTCGGCGAGCGCTTTTCAGGAACAGCACGATGATGAAAACAACCGGCATCACGGCATTGTCGATTATCGCTTGGTCCGCACCTTCGCCGTCAAGCCCCGCGCCTTCGGCAATCACGGCAACTTCGGTTTAGTAAATCGCGCTGTTGAAGATGGGTTTGAGGGACGGCCACCTTCGACGCTACTCAGCGCCGGCCCGTTACCCCATCTCGGGCGCCAAGCATCACATTCCGGGCTTCTGGCGTGGAGCATGATCGAGCCGGAAGCCGGTCCCACCGCCGCCTTCCGGCGTGGCGCGATCCTGCTCGGCGGTCGATTTTGTAACGGCGTCGGCATAGCTCCGGCGCAAACAAAAAACGCGCCGCGAGAACGGGATTTTTTGCCCCTCTCCCCGCGTGCGGTCCCGCACGCTAAGAAGAAGCAGAAAACGAAGCGGCCGCCGTCCCTTCTGGGGCCGCTCAATGGCACGGCTTCGGCTTTTTGATGTCGAGCGAAACGAGTTTGCCGGCGATGACGAAGTCGTTGTAATCAAGCGACAAGGCGCGCGAAATCCCGTTTTCGTAGAGTTCGAAGCTGATGGTATAGACCGGCGTTCGCTCGCCGGATCCGGATTTTTTAGAGCCGCGATCGAAATAGCTGATCGTGACTGGCCAGCGCGGCACCCCGACGAGATTCGGCTCTTTGGCGGCGGCATCGTCGTGCCTGCGTTCATTAGACCCGAGTTCGCGGCCGATCACGGTGAGCGTGTCGTAAACTTTCTCGCCGGTGTCAGATCCGTCGTAGACCGGAAAGTTGAGAATGGTCTTGGCGGCGCGCGCGGCCGCGATCACCCGCAGCATGTGCTCCGTCGGAAACACCACACCGGCACCAACATGGAGCACTTTGTGCTCCGGCTTCGCCAGGCTGACGGCCGTCGTCTTGATGCCGCGCTCCGCATGGCCGTCGACAGAATCGACGAGGTTTTGATCGAGAAAATTTTGCGAAGCGAATCTGAATCTCTTGGCGTCGCCGCCTTCCCATGTCGTCGTGCGCAGGTCGCTCGTGGCCGCCTTGCCCTCGCCGGAATCGAGCTCGGACACCTGGCGGAACTGCAACGAATAACCGTCGCAGGCGCTGCCGCTGAAATCATAGAGAATACGCCCGCGAACGCCCACGACCTGCGCGTTGTCGCGCGCCTCGGCGAGCGAGAGGTCGTAAATGGCGCGGTGCGGCACCAGCACAATCGGAGGCTCTTGCGCTCGCTGTTGCCGCGCTTGTTGTGCATCGGCTTGTGCAAGACCGCCTGCCGGCGGGGCGGCGAAAACCATGGTGAAGGCAAGAACGGCGCCGCAGGACGCAAAGCCATGAGCCACGGAAGAAACCTCTCTCGCTCTGCCCGTTTCCGGGACTCGCCCCCGCGCTCCCCTGCACGACGGTCGCGAGGATAGGGGCCTTGCCCGCCGTCCGCAACCATCGTTCGCAGCTCCGCTGCTTGCGTGATGCGCGGCAATCGGCGACAAGCATTCTCCTGAAATGGCGCTGGTGTCCCGATTCCGAAGTTCGCATATTTTTCGGCTCGTTCGTTTGCGAACTCGGAATCGAAGGACACCAGCGACGTATTGATCTAACGAGGCTCCGCCTCAGACCGACGAGGCGTGTGGATAATGTGGCTCCGATCGCCGGTTACATGACGAGCTCTGATAAGACCAGGCTCAAGTTGGACCGCAAGG
>JAKAPE010000181.1 GCA_021811945.1 Pseudomonadota bacterium
GTGCGCATCTGCAATCGGCGAATCATCCTCCAAAGCTACAAACCGCGACTCCTTCAAGGGAATCCCCCGAACCACTATTTTCCCATCTGTGATAAATTCGACTCACTCATTCCCTGACGAGCCCTTAAAGGGCATTGTAACCTCATCTTTCTCACCGAGCTGACGGGCGAGGATCGGCGGCGCGCTCTCGAGAATGCCGACATACTCATCGCTGGCCATGTGGCCAGGGAATTGACCCCGGCCGAAGTGCCGCTGCTAAAGCGCGTGCGGTTCATTCAACTGCTGCACGCCGGCGTCGACCATATTCCCTTCAGCCTTCTGCCCGAGGGCGTTCCTGTGGCCTGTAGCCGAGGCAAAGGAACGACGCCGATGTCCGAACACATCGTTGGCATGGCTCTCGCCTGTTCACGTCGCCTGTTAGTCGAAGACCGCAACATGCGAGAGGGGCAATTTAACATGTATGCCGCGGGTCCCCGCATCTTAGCCGGCGGGACTTGTGCGATCCTCGGTTTCGGCGGCGTCGGTCGTGCTGCAGCGCGGATCTTCCGCGCCATGGGCATGCGCATCCACGCCATCCACCGCAGCGACGAAACGGACGAACAGGTCGACTTCATCGGTGCTCTGGCCGACCTGGATGCCGTGTTGCGGGAGGCCGACCTCATCTCAAGCGCATTCGCGCCGAGGACCCGTGTTCCGTCTCGCCATTGCGACGCTGCGGGCCACAAACGATCCGACCTATGCACTGCGCGGAGCACCCCTTAAACCGATCGTGCATCATCACGCCGCGATCGGCGATGACATCGAAGTCGGCCGACTTCTGCTCGCGATTGAGGAATATGACGGCTGGCCTACAATTCGCGCTGGTCTGCCTCTCCTCGCGCTCACCATGACCAGACCTGGCGATGTACGCGGCATGCGCCGCTCCGAAATCAATTTTGAGCGGGCGACTTGGCGCATCCCCGCCGAGCGGATGAAGATGCCCGCCCTCATGATGTGCCACTCTCCACCCAGGCACTTGCGATTCCAAAAGACATATGGTCCTTGTCCGACTATGGCGATCTCGTCCTCCCCTCCATCCGCTCCACCCGGCGGCCGCTTTCCGACAATGCGATGAATGTCGCGCTGCGCCGAATGGGTTACGCCAAAGACGAAATGACCACCCATGGCTTCCGCGCAACCGCGAGCACGATCCTTAACGAGCGTGGCTTCAACCCCGACGTGATCGGGGTGACGGACTTCTATCGTGCCCTGCGATTGGCCGCCCGCGAGCGTCCCGATCTCCGCGTCATTCATGCTAACGAGCTGATCGCCGCTTTTCCGCAGCCGCCGGCGAAGGCCCGCAATGCATTTTCTATGAAGGCAAAGGTATCGCAGCAGGGCCTCATGCGGGAGCGGGCCGTTGTGCCCGATCTTGCGTTCGGTCTTGCGCCTCCGAACGGCTCGCGCCGTTACTTCATGGTCGAGATCGACCGCGGCACTATGCCGGTCATTCGCAGCAATCCCTCGCTGACCAGCTTCGAGCAAAAGATGCGCGCGTATCTCGCCGCCTACGCTGCGAAACAGCACCGGCGATCCTTCGGCTGGTCCTCATTTCGCGTGCTCACCGTCACCACCGATCGCTATCGGCTGGACTCCATGACCGATGCCTTACCGGGCCTTCACATCCCGCACAGTCCCGGCCCTTCCCTGTTCCTGTTCGCAACCCGCGCCGAGCTGGCGGCGGCCGATCCGCTCACGCACGCCTGGATAGATGGCGGCGGACGGACAGTTGCATTGATCTGACCGGGGATGCTCGGCCGTGCCGGTTTTCAAGCAACCATGTTGCGCAGGCTGACCGACTTTATCTCATACGTTCGAATAAAGTCCTGAACCTGATCCGCAGGAAGCGGAACGCTAATAAAGTGGCCCTGAACGTCCGTACACCCGAGTGCACGAGCTTCCTCCATCTGCGCCACGGTTTCGACACCCTCAGCCACTGCCCGTATGTTGAGTTCGCGCGCCAAATCGGCGAGGGCACGAACAATCGCTCGGGACTCGCGCCGGCCCGGCAACCCGGCGATAAACCTTTGATCGATCTTGATCTTGTCGAACGGGAAACTGAGCAGATAGGTAAGCGAGGAGTATCCGGAGCCCAAATCGTCCATCGCAAATCGCACGCCGAGTTTCCGGATGCTTTCCAGTGTTTCGAGGTTGCTCGATTTGTGTTCCAGAAAGATCGATTCCGTGATCTCGATAAAAAGCCGGTTGGACTGCAAGGCGGCGGAGCTGAGGGCCCCGGCGACCACGTCGGTGAAGGATCCGCTTGCCAGTTGAATGGCCGAAACGTTTACCGCAACATCGAAGCCGCGATTCCAATTGCCGGCCTCCGCGCAAGCACTGCGCAATACCCACTCGCCTAATGGAACGATCAAGCCGGTTTTCTCGGTAATCGGAATGAATTCAGGCGGCGAAATCATGCCTCGTTCGGGATGACGCCAACGCAAAAGCGCCTCGAACGCTTTGATCCGACCTTCCCTGAAATTGAGAATTGGCTGATAAAACAATTCAAATTCGCCATTGGCCAGCGCATTTTGCAGCTCGTGCTCCAGCTTGCTGCGCCGCCGCATCTTTTCATTCATTTCCGCCCGATAAAAGCAACAGTGTCCGCGGCCGGTGCTCTTGGCCTCAAAGAGAGCGACATCCGCGGCCTTAAGCAATTCATTGACGGTGCCGGCATCGTCCGGCGCAACGGCAATGCCCACGCTGACAGTTACCTTCACTTCTTGACCGTCGAGCCTGAACGGCTCATGAATCGCCTCGCGCGCGCGAGCGGCCAACTCTGCGGCATCGGACGGATGTTCAAGCTGTGTTTGAATAACCGCAAATTGATCGCCGTCCAGACGAGCCACAAAGTCACTATCCCTGACACAGCCGCGGAGCCTATTGGCAACGGCCCGAAGCAATTTATCGCCCACAGGGTGCCCAAGCGTTTCGTTGACACGCTGTAGATCATCAAGGTCGAGATACAAGATGGCGATCCGTTCCCCGCGGGAAATTTGCTGCAATACGCGCTCCAACTGTTCGCTGAAGAACGTGCGGTTGGCCGACCCTGTCAGCACATCGTTGGTGCACAAGGTGTCCATCGTGCGGTTTATCAAGACAATCAGCGCGACACAGATTGCGGCGTCGAACGAATACGAGCCAATGGCCACCCAATGGAAATTGGGAATGAATAGCCCGAACTGGGAAGCGCCGGCCAAAATGGCGGCGAGGAGTCCCGGCCCCAGCCCTCCGGCAAATGTGGCCAGAATTATTGCGGGATAAATAATCAGGAATGGCGCGCCTGCGTAGTGCCCTCGAAGCTGCCATTGCATTAGGGTCGCAGACCCTATGATCAGGATCGCGATGGCATACCCCAAAATGGCGCGTTTCCTGAGGTGCCGGAGTGCCAGCGCGATACCGATAGTCGTCGATGCCTCTATATTCGCGGACTTCGAATTCATCGATCAATCGATGACGGGCTGAAATCAGCCAATTGTCTTGATTGTAGCCAGCTCTGACAAATGGATAATCAATGACGATCGAACAATTCTAACAATCACAGTAAAAGTCGATAGGGCAGTCCGGCGCGAGGCAACGGCGTGGCACTGATATGAACAAACCATCAAGGCGGGTTCCTCAACGCAGGTGCAAGCACACCTGGAATCCGCGCACAAGGTCAGCAATGGGTCACAAGAGTGCCGGAACCGCGGTGTCTGCGGCACCTCCCTTCAGCTCACGACAGCGAGCAATCACCGCCCGAGGCCTTTGACGTGACTTCCTCGACGACCAGCGGCCGCCCGCACGTATCGTGTCGGCAGTCTCCGCCATCTCCGGACAGCGATCCGCGCTGGCAGGCATCAGGCCGTGCGTCCCTGGCGCCTGCTCACGCAGGACATCGCAATCCGCACACAAGGAGATTGTCATGGCGGAGAAAAGTGGATCGAGACAGCCGACGCACCGCGCCTATTCGGTGATCCGGCGCGAAGGCCAAGACGACTTCTGGCTCAATCTTGGCTTGGTGTTTCCGCACAAGGACGGCGGCGGCTTCAACATCATGCTGCAAGCCTTGCCGCTCGACGGCAAGATCGTCTGCCGCGAGATCACCGCCGAAGACCAGCCCGACGATACGGTGCCGGCAAGCCGGCCGCGGCAGAACAATTCTGGCCGCAACGCACCGGCGCAGCGGCGGTGAGCCGATCATTTGCCTGCCCATCGTCAACGAGCTCCGCACTTCCGGGGCTCGCCTTTTTGGTAGTGGGCTACTCTGATTGATTGAGATTGACCGCACCGCGTTCTCGGAGGTCGTATACTCAAAATGCTGACAGCTCCCGCCGTTCAAAATGCCAAGCGGCGCAACAAGCCGTATTTGTGCAGGGCCTGGATGCCGGCAGCGTTTTCTCTGATTCAATTTCAGTGGCGGGGTGACGAACATCAGGTCTTGGGCCTGTACACGATGCACCAGGCGCTCGGGCTGATGTCGCCGGCAACCAAAGTGCAGGCGTTCGGGGCAACGAAATACGCGCAATTATCGCAGCGCTCGTTGCCTTTCGGCGTGTCCTGATACTTGGCAGCGGCTTTGCTGATCTTCTGCTGGGCGGCCTGTGTTGCCGTTGCGGTAGCCGCGGCAGCACCGAGAACGAGCGCACTGCCAGCAAGGACCGTACGCCGAGAAACAGCTTCGCAACCGTTCTTGCTATTGCTCATGATCGACTCCTCGCAGTCCGACGTTGGGGGCAACGACGCAAGACGCCCATATATTGAAAACGCCTTCAACCATTAGTTCGCGGAGCCAAATGGCGCCGGCCGCCGCGGGAATATTGAGCGGACAAATTCATTGAGCCCAAATGGCTCGACGATGTCGGTGATAATTGTCACAAATGAATCAGTAATTGTCGAGCAAACCGGTTGCACGAGCTGATCCAGATCAAATTCGCAAGGTTTTTCCGCAAGCTGCTAGACTTATTTTGGCCCTGGTTACGCGGAAACCGCATGAAAGACAACGACGCCCGTGCCGTGGAGGAGCTGTTTGCCTCCGGCCATCAGCCGCCTTCCGACTATGAGCGCCCGCCGCAATACGGCCGCATCGTCTGCGACAAGGACTTGGCGGTGGCGATGCGAGATAGCGTCAAGGTCATGGTGGACGTCTATCGCCCGGACGCACCGGGAAAATTTCCGGTTCTTTTTGCCTTCGGCGTGCATTCCAAGGAGCTGCAGGGGAGCGATTATCCGAAAGGCTTTCCGCCGCAGCCTTCGTGGCCCGCACTATGGCTCGGACACGCGGAAGCCGGCGACACCGAGTTCTTCGTCTCGCGCGGCTATGTGTATGTGATCGGCTCGCCGCGCGGCTGGCTCAAGGCCTCCAATCGGGCGCTCGACCCGGCGCGCTCGAAGCCGTGGAAACCGTGGCACAAGCTCACGCGCGAAGCGCGGCAGAAGGTGACGCCGGGCAAGGTCGAGGAATATGCGGTCGAAATTTTGGCGACGGCCAATCTATTCGGCAAGGGGCACCGCATCTGCGTCGAGATCACCAGCCTCGACCTTTCCACCGGCGTTCTCGGCGCCACCAATGTCGAATACATCCCCTACCATGTTTGCAGTAGCCGCTCGGTGGTGCACAGCGTCCATCACGATGCGGCGCATCCCTCGCATCTCCTGTTGCCGGTAATTCCCGAGGACGGGTCGGGGTCCGCAATAAGGTGATTGACAGGGCATACGTGCGCACCATCGCGCAAGGCTGGCTTTCACGCGGCCTCCTTGCGCGTTGATGCCCATCGGCTGCCGGCGTTTGCGCGGGGCATAGCCGCTTGATCCGGCGGCTTGGATGGACGATTTTACCGCCAATTCCGCCGCCACGGAGTCGGCTGTCGCGCAAAAACAACACTTTCGCGAAATCGCGCGGCGCCCGTGTCCGACCTCTTTTTTGCCCTTTAGCGGTTCGAGACTGGATTGGCTTACAAGGCGAATTGGCCTATGTGGGGTAGATTGAGGGGCTGGTCCATGAAGAAGCTGTTGCTGAGCAGTGTTGCCGTCGGTGCCTTGGCGATGGCGACGTCGGCGCAGTCGGCCGAAATCCCATTGCCAATGAACCCGTATGAGGCCTCGCCACCGCTGGCCTTCAGTTGGAGCGGCTGCTACGGGGGCGGCCATGTGGGCTGGGGCTGGAGCAGGAGCACGTTCAGCGACGTGCCCGGCGGCAGCTCCGCGAGCCTGATTGATTTCTCAGGACTCGGGCGCAGCGTGCCGGTGAACGGCAGTGGCGCCGTTTTCGGCGGCCAGCTCGGCTGCGATTATCAGTTCAATCCGTGGTTCGTCGCCGGTGTGTCGGCCTCGCTGGCGGGCGCCGACATCGCGGGAACGGTTGCCGATCCGTTTGAGTTCGGAAGTCCGCTGCAGTCGAGGTCCGATTTTTTGTCCGACATGAGCCTGCGCTTGGGCTATGCGTGGAACAATGTGCTGCTGTACGGCAAGGGCGGTGCGGCTTGGGTGCGTAACAATTATTCGCTGACGACTTCGCCGGCCGCGGCAGCAAAGTGGGGCGGCGCTTTCATCTCCAGCGGCAGCGACGCTTCACTGGGCGGCGTCCTGGGCGTTGGCGTTGAGTGGGCGTTCTGGGGCAACTGGTCGACCTTTCTCGAATACGACCACTATTTCTTCGGCAACGATGTCGTGGCCCTCAACTCGGCGGGCTTCATCAATCTCGTCAACGTCAATCAGAATATCGACGAGGTGAAGCTCGGCGTGAATTACCACTTCAATTTCTGGCCGCCACCGCCTTACCGTTAGCATCGACGGAGTTCGGCCCGCGGCGCGTTCGGATGAGCAGGGACCGGCTGCTTTGGTCTTATCGACTCGGTCGTCGGGATTCTGTCACGCCAAAGACCCGAAAGAAGAGCGCGATCTGGCTGTTTGATGCCGACGCGCACGAGTGAGCGCGGCGACTGGGCGCAAAGTCCCGCGAGCCTCCATCGCCGCGCGGCCGGCCAATCAAATGGACATACGCTTCGGCACTCTCGCCAGGCTCTACTGAATAACTTCCGTGCATTCTCTCGTGACTGCCGACTCTTCCGTGCTTAAAAGCATTCATTTGAATATTTCCAGAGTTCAATAGAAGCATTGTTCGACACGTTTTTCCCGTGCTAACTGCAGGCACGGGTGAAGCATGAGTTCTACTTTGTTCTAAGAAAGATCGGGGAAGCCGTCGGCAGCTTGGCTGGCACTGGCGGGGGACGGTTGAGGGGCGTGGTGAGAAAGTTCGTTGTGGGGGTCGTCCTCATTGCGCTCGCTGGCGGGCAGCGTGCGCGCGCAGCCGACGGCAGTTTGGCGACGCAGGCCGCACCGGCGCCGTCCGCCTTTGACTGGACCGGCTTCTACGCCGGCGGTCATGCCGGGAACGCGTGGGGGAATTCGAACTGGACCGCCACTTCGACGGCCGGGCCGCCGTTTGGCGCCGCCGGCTCCCTCGATCTTTATCAGTCGTTCGACGCCTTCAGGGAAACGGGAAGCGTTTTTGAGGGGCTGCAAGCCGGCTACGATTATATGCTGCCCGGCAGGGTTGTCCTCGGCGCGGAGGGCGATGTCACTTTTCCGGCGTTTCAAAATCTTTCCGGGATTTCCATTGGCGGAACCTCGACATTCACCTCGCCGACGCTCGGGCCGGAGAGCTACAGCGAAACGGTCCTTGCTTCCGGCACCCTGCGCGGCCGCATCGGTTATGCGCCCGGAAGCTGGCTGTTTTATGCGACCGGCGGGTTCGCCTGGACTTACGACCAATTGACATTGACGCAGCTCGCCTCCGGCGCGACCGAATCGCCGTTTTTGTGGCGGCTTGGCTGGGCCGCCGGCGCCGGCGTCGAAGTCCCGGTGGCGCCGCACTGGACCGCGCGGTTCGAATATCTGTTTACTGACTATGGCAAGAACAGCGTGACCTTTCCGGCAGCGGGACAGCGGTTCGATTCCGACTTTTCAGTACAGGAGCTGCGCGCGGGTGTGGATTATCAGTTCGACAATGGCGCGGCGCCGGCGCCCATGGTGACCAAGGCGCCGGCTGCGCCCGAACTGGACAACGTCAACTTCCATGGCCAGACCACATGGAGTTGGCAGGGATACCCAGCGTTCCGCTCGCCCTATGAGGGCGCCAACAGTCTGCCCGGCGGCGGCGAGGGCCGCGAGGTCGGCGACGCCACGCTCTTTGCCGGCGTGCGACTATGGCAGGGCGCCGAGTTTTGGGTCAATCCGGAGATCGACCAGGGCTTTGGTCTGGCCGACACCCACGGGGTGGCCGGATTTCCCAGCGCCGAAGCTTACAAGCTCGGCTTTGCCTATCCCTACGCGCGCGTGCAACGCGCCTTCGTGCGCCAGACCATCGATCTCGGCGGCGACAGCGAGAAGGTCGATGCAGACATCAACCAGTTTGCCGGCGTCGAGACGGCGAACCGCCTGGTGCTGACGGTCGGCAGATTCAGCATCGTCGATATTTTCGATACCAACAAATACGCCAACAATCCGAAAGTCGATTTTCTCAACTGGTCGGCCGTCAATGCCGGCACGTTCGACTATGCGGGCGACGGCTGGGGCTATACTTACGGCGCCGCCGCCGAATGGTACGAGGGCCGCTTTACCCTGCGCGGCGGCATCTTCGACCTGTCGCAAACTCCAGCCGGCGGGATCAGCCCGTTGGGCGCCTATAACGACCCGACCTTCCAGCAGTTCCAGTTGGTGGGCGAAATCGAGGAGCGGCACGAATTGTGGGGCCAACCCGGGAAGCTGAAAATCACCGGCTATCTCGAACGCGGCCGCATGGGCAGCTACGCGGACGCCATCGCGCTCGCCGAGGCGACCGGACAGCCGGCCGACATCAACGCGGTGCGCACCTATACCAGCCGGCCCGGCGTGAGCCTCAATCTGGAGCAGCAGGTGAACGACACGGTCGGCGTGTTCGCCCGCGCCGGCTGGGCCGACGGCAACCTCGAGCCCTGGGATTTCACCGATATCGATCGCACGGTGGAAGCCGGCGTGTCGATCAACGGCAAGCAATGGGGCCGGCCGGATGACACGGTCGGCATTGCCGGCATCGTCAACGGCATTTCCGGCGTGCACGAGGCGTTCTTCAACCTAGGCGGCCTGGGAATCCTCATCGGCGACGGAACGCTGCCGCATCCTGGACTCGAGCAGATCGTCGAGACCTATTACAGCTACGCGCTTTCCTCATCGACCCGCGTGACTTTCGACTATCAGTTCATCGCCAATCCCGGCTACAATCTCGACCGAGGGCCGGTCAACGTATTCTCCGCGCGCTTCCATACGCAGCTCTAGCTAGCTCTGAGGGAGCGACTGGCCAAGTTCGGCATGGCGATCCACGAAGAGAAGACGCGCTTGGTCGAGTTTGGCCGATTGCCGGCCTTGGCTCGGCGACAGCGCGGCCTGCGGCGCCCGGAGACCTTCGCCTTCCTCGGCTTTACGGATCGCGATCTCGTCAATGCCAATCACTTGCGGGCAAGCACTTGCGGGCAAG
>JAKAPE010000182.1 GCA_021811945.1 Pseudomonadota bacterium
CGCCTGACCAGAAGCGCCCCCAGATCCGTGAGCAGCGCGGTGCTGCCGCAGATCATCGCACGGTCGGTCGCCGGGTCGAGGGGCGGCAATCCGAGATCCGAGGTCATTTTGCCGCTTTCGATCAACGCGGTGATGCGTCCCGGCGTCCGGAACGGTTCGCCTGTCACGCTCGGATAGTAGATCAGCCGTTCTCGTACCATGTCACCAACAAGTTCATGCAACGGCAACTCCTGCGAGATGTATTCGGCGTGGACCAATTCGCTCACCCGGCGGCTGGTATGGGTAAGCACCACGCGATCATACCGTCCGTAGAGATCGGGATTCTTGATCAGGCTCAGGAACGGCGCAAGACCAGTCCCAGTTGCAAAAAGATATAGCGTGCGCCCGGGTAATAGGCTGTCCTGCACCAGTGTGCCGGTCGGCTTGTGCCCAATCATAACTGTCGCTCCTGGAGCGATGCGCCGGAGCCGCGACGTAAGCGGACCGTTTGCTATTTTGACGCTGAGGAACTCAAGCATCTCGTCGTAGGGGGCACTGGCCATGCTGTAAGGTCGCAGCAGAGGGCGACCGTCTATCATGAGGCCGAGCAACGTGAACTGGCCGCTTTGGAAGCGGAATCCGGGATCACGGGTGAGAGTGAAGCTGAACAACCGCTCAGTCCAGTGCCGCACGCTGAGTACGGTTTCCGAGCGCAGAACCGCCGGGGGTGCAGGGGTGGCACGACCAACGGCCTCGGGGTCAGATGACTCGGTCACAGACAACCCGGCCTCCTCAGACATCAGTCGCGTGGATTGGTGCATGCACGTCCTTACATCACTTGAGCAGGTGCATAGACAGGATTTGGTCGAGATCGCTCCCTCCAGAAGGTACCAGCCATTCTACTCGGCCCGCATCGGGGTGGACGTTGCAAGCGGCTCACGAGCGCGCTTCTTGCAGGGGTCTGTCATGGGATCGGTGCATAAATATCTGTGAATACCAGCCGCTGCCGCACGCCCGTCGCGGATCGCCCAGACCGCGAGTGAAGGGCCTCGCGAGAGATCACCCGCGGCAAAGATGCCCGGGAGATTTGTTGCACCCGTCTCGGAGTTAACCTGAACAACGCCGTTCCCGTTCGTTATAAGTCCGTCTGCACCGTAGGTCACCGGCGGTTCCGGTTGGCTCCCAGTTGCGGAAATGATGAGATCGGCATCAATCGTCAGCCGTTCTATCTCGTGGCCGGCCGCATTGCTTCGCCGCACCACCAACCGACCACCTTCATCTACAGCACAAGTGCCGGCCGCTGCCTCGATCATCGTGATGGTGTTAGGCAAATAACTCTCGGTCTCCGTCCGCCAGAGAACCTCCACGCCCTCGGCCTGCGCCTTGTTCAGCTCTCGACGAGACCCGGGACGCTCGAGCTCGCCGCGCCGATAGAGACAGATCACGCCGAGACAACCTTGACGCAAGGCGGTGCGAACGCAGTCCATCGCCGTATCGCCACCGCCAATGACGATGACACGTCGGCCGCGAGCATCGAGACGATCTACGTCAACGCCATCGGGGAGGGTAGCGCCTGGCTCCTGCATACTGGCCAACAGATAGGTCAGGCCATCGATCAAAGTCTCTTCACCCGCGCCGGGTAGCGCCGGTCGGTTCGCCCGGTAGGCACCCAGCGCCAGCAAGATTGCGTCATGCCGCGATGCGAGCTCGGCTAACGTTGCGTCGCGCCCCAATGTGAAGCCCCCAATAAAACGGGCGCCCGCATCAAGCACGAGCTGGGTACGACGCGCGATAGCCTTCTTCTCGAGTTTGAAACCGGGGATCCCGAATCGGAGCAGACCGCCCGGCAAGCCGTGGCGATCATAGAGAGTGACTGCATAGCCGAGCGCTCGAAGTTCTTCGGCCGCGGCGAGGCCGGCAGGTCCGGCTCCGACGATGCCCACATGGCGTTGGCGTTCGGTCCGCGGGACACGCGGGTGCACCCAGCCCTTCTCGAAAGCCAAGTCACCGAGGAACTGCTCCACCGCGCCGATCGTCACCGTGCCATGGCCAGCTTGCTCCAGCGTACAGGCCCATTTCGCTTCACACAAACGATCCTGAGGACAGATGCGGCCGCAGATCTCCGGAAGATTATTGGTGGTTTCAGCAAGGCGATAGGCTTCCTCGAATCGTCCCTCGGCGGTCAACCGAAGCCAGTCCGGGATGTTGTTGTGCAGCGGGCAATAAACATGACAATACGGCACGCCGCATTGCTCGCAGCGAGACGCCTGCCGACGCGCTTCTTCTTCGCTGAATCGCGCGGCAATCTCCTGAAAATCGTGCAGCCGCTCCTGAACCGCCCATTCTTCGGGTGGGGCGCGCTGGATATCTACGTAGCGCTGCGTCGTGCCGGAAGTCGTCATGGTTTGTCACTAAGCCTTATGTACCGATCACGGTCCGTTGCCCGTAGCCGGGCGAGCCTGTAAACCGACATGCGCGTTATCGACCCTCCGCCCCCGGTTTCGGTGAAAAGAAGCGCCGATACTTGTCAGGGACGGTCTTCCACGCATCGGCGTCGGCAGGCGCTTCACCCTTGCGGGTGATGTTCGGCCATTGCTGCGCATAGGTTCGGTTGAGCTCCGTCCAGGCCGAAGCCCGCGCGTCGCTGTCCGACACAATGGCTTCTGCCGGGCACTCCGGTTCACAAACACCGCAGTCGATGCATTCATCGGGATGGATGACGAGCATATTCTCCCCGACATAGAAGCAATCCACCGGACACACTTCGACGCAGTCCATGTATTTGCACTTGATACACGCCTCGGTGACGACGTAGGTCATCGCGTCCCTCTCTATGTGGGTCCGACACGTCCGATCTCGACGCGCCAGACCTCGGGCCCCTGCTCCAGGTAGCGCCAGGAGAAGGCGCCGTGATGCTCAGCGTCGAACTGGTAATAGAGCGGCTTTGGATCGTGGTCGTTCACCAGCTCGAATGTGTCGCCAACGGCGAGCCCTTCGTAGGTAACGAAGATGCGCCGATGCCGCTCGGCGGGCACCAACGTACGCACATCCAAAATGCGTATTTCACTCATGGTCTATCTCTCCTTGGCTGGGGGGATCAAACCTGACCTCGCGGGTCAGGGTATGCAGCGCTGCGGTTAGCCGCTCCGCTTCCCGTGGGTGCTGATGACGCAGCAAAGACCAACCTCGCGCAGCGATACGGCAGGCCTCCTCGGCAGCGCCCGCGCTGGCGAGCGCGAGCGACGCCAGGACCAGCAGGCGGGTAAGACTGCCGATCTCATCGGAGGCGGGATGGAGTACGGTCATTCCAGATCCTCGTTGATGCGGACGTGCATCTCCGCCGCCAGCGACATCAGTTGGGGTGACCAGGCGCGACCCCACACCACAGCGACGAATGCGCCGGTGACGCCCGGCTCGCCTGCGAGGCGGCGCTCGACGTTGTTCACGATGTAGTCCTGCGCCGGGTTGCCGGTGGTCGTCATCGAATTGGTGACATCGACCACGCCAGATGCGAAAGCGACGCCACACATCAGGTCGTAGCCGATACTGACCATAGCGCAGGTGAATATCGCCGACGTCCAGCGCGATAGGCGATTGCTGGTAACGTTCATGCGGCCTTTCTCCTGCTCTGCGCCAAACATCGGCGGCCTTCGCCCGCCGGATTCGCTCAGAGCAGAGCTCAGCGGGTAGGCGTTATCTTGCTGGTCGTGTGCATTTAAGCGGTATCTATAATACCTATTTAAGCGCCACCGATCCGTTTGGCAAGTGCCGTATGATGGCGTTCGCTTGTTTTAAGATAGAAGCCCGTCCAGCCACTCGGCGATGCAAACTCGTCCCGCCGCGCCGGCCGCCGGGCCGATACGTTGTGCTTCCGCACGAAGCGCCGTGACGGAAAGACACGGCACGCTAGCAAGCTCTACAGCATGTCCGACCAGCCATCGCTCAAAGCCATGTCCATCCACTTCGGGATGGAATTGGAAGCCCAGGGTCGCCCGTCCGAGGGCAAAGGCCTGGTTGGGACAAAGTGCGGTAGACGCGAGGCATTCCGCGGCCGGCGGCAGGTCAAAAGCGTCTCCGTGCCAGTGCAACATAGGGATGCCGTCCAGGTGACGCAGCGGCCCGCTTTGGCCGGCCTCCGTCAGGTTAACCGGTGCCCACCCAATCTCCTTCGCGGAACCCGGAGCAACCTGCGCCCCGAGCGCAGAGGCCATGAGTTGGGCACCGAGACAGATGCCGAGCGTTGGCGCGCCCGCCGCAAGTCGGCACCGCAGCACCTCGAGTTCCTCGTCTAGGATCGGGTAGAGGTGGCTCTCATAGACGCCAACCGGGCCTCCCAGGACGACCAGCAGGTCGGCTGTGGCAATGTCTTGCGGCCGCAATTCGTCGAGGCCCAGGTCGAGATAACGCACATGGTAGCCTGCAGTCGCGATTGGGGCGGCAAAGCTGCCAAGGTCTTCGAAATGGACGTGGCGGATGGCGAGGGCGGTTCTCAACGCAAGCGCTCCAGGGTTTTCAATGGCGGGTCGCGGTCATTTCAGCGTGCAGGACCGTTATTGTTCAGCCATGACGCGCCCGACCTGCCCCACCATGGCGACGGAAGCTGCAAATAAACGGGCCCCCTCCGGCCTGCGATCGGCCGTGGGTTTCCCGTCGCGGTTGGCTATGGTCAGGTTCAATAATGCACGCCGGTCTGCGAGGATTTGGGATGTAGGCTGGCGCGCGCCGTCGGGCGTTCCGCTGTTGTCTGGAACCAACGTTCCAGATGCCGTAAACTTCCCGGTATCGGCCAACCGATGCTGGCAGCGAAGTCCAGCGCCACAAACAGCCCGATATCGGCGACGGTGAACCGTTCCGGGACCACTGTGCCCGATAACAGTGGGTTGAGCCAAGCCATCCCATCCAGCATCAAAGCCTTGAACCCGTTCGTACATTCCGGTAGCACAACCATCCGCGTCCGGTACATCTCCACCGCCGGGCCATAATGGAATGCCGCATAGAGCGGTTCTGTGATTCGCCGCTCGATCCGGCGTTGCCACATTCGCGTGACGGCACGTTCCTCTGCCGTGCGGCCGATGAGCGGCGGATCGGGGAATCGCTCCTCCAGATATTGAAAGATCGCCCCCGATTCCGCCAGCCACGTGCCATCGTCGAGCACAAGCACCGGCACCTGGCCGCCCGGATTGCGAACGAGAAAGTCGGGGCGGCGGTTCTCGCCCCCATCTACATCCACATCGCGCGACGACACCGTGATGCACTTCTCAAGCAACGTCATGCGCACCGCCCGCGGGTTCGGCCGCGCGGCATCATAAAGCAGCATGTCAAGCTTTCTCCGATGTACAGGTCTTGATCCCGAACAGCGTATATGCCGGCGACCGGCAAAGCAGCCTGGTTGCCAGCGGCACGACCCTGACCCAACCGCAGATCCTGACCGCGTGAGTTGCGGCCAGGACCGCCATAACCAGATCAATAACGATACGACAAATCCAATCTGCCCCAACGACGTTGTACGTCATGATCAGTTTCCAAATTTGCCGCGGGCCCGGCGCCTCATGCATGGGAGCGACCGGACCGAGGCATGTACGGTATTGGCTCGCAGGGCCGACCTGTCCACAATCGTTCGCGCGGCGCCAAAAGCAGCGCCAATCCGGATGCCACGACCTACCATGCAAGACATATCCGGCCAAGGTCGTTATACGAATCATGACAAACACCTATTATGCTAACAGTGGGTATAAGATTAAAATTTGCTGGCGAGAGTAATGTTAGCCTCGTGCGAGCGAAGTATCTCGGAGAGATCGGCATGAAGCTGATTGTCCCGCACGCGTGGTAATATCTCTCGAAGTTTTCGTACAATCGTGCCTTGGTGACGCGTGAAGAAAGCGATACGCTCACGAAGATCGGCAAAAGCTCTTGCCTTCCCGTAAAATGCGCCGGCCCTCGGAGAGGGTATCGCGCCTAGCCTCTTGATGTGACGGATCAGCATCGCGCAAAAATATACTTCGTCTTTGTGGATGCTCCGCACTAAGTCCGTGATCGCGCCGCTGCCAGAAGCATTTGCGCTTTCTAGAATGACGTGCGCGACAGCGTGTTCCGCCTCCAGCAGCGCGTTCAAGAACGCGATCAGTTCGTCTTTGCCAGCATAGCCCATATAGGCGTCGCCCGCCTCGTGCATCAAACAGGCTGGCGAGCTAACTTCGATGGGGATATCGCCATCATTTGGGTTTTTCATTGCACTACGACCTCCGCTCTCACGCACCATGTCTGGCGGGCGCGCTTCGGCAAAGTAAGCCACGTTCGACCGATATCAGAGTCTTCAGCCGACTTGACCATACTTTAGACAATGCTTCAGATCCTGCCAACAGATATTACGCGGTATAGTCTGTTCCGGTTGCGGTCAGTGCTTGTCGGTGAATGACGCGATCTGATGCCTTTTGCGGACAGAGAATGATGAGTTGGCGGTGGCTGCGTGCTGGACCGGTAGCGAGAGGCCAAGGATGCGCCGCAGCTTCAGACGCGGAGCGATCAGATCGGCGAGGGTATAGCGGTCGAGTACGGCAAGAAACGCCGCAGCGGCCGCCGCGAGCGCCTTTTCCAGAACGCAGGCGGCGTGGAGCGGGCAAGCCTCGGGGTCTTCGAAACAGGCGGCAATGGCGAAATCCGGCTCGGTGCGACGTACCACCGCGCCGAGATTGATAGCTGCGGGCGGCCTGGCCAGCCGCATGCCACCTGCGCGCCCGCGGATCGTCTGCACGTCCCCTGCGAGGCCTAGCTGGTGAACCACTTTGGTGAGGTGGTTTTCAGAAATATTGTAGGTTTTAGCAATTTCCGACACGGTCACCAGACGCCCGGAGCAAAGCGCGAGGAACATCAGGGTTCGGAGCGTATAGTCGGTGTAAATGGTCAATTGCATGGTATTCGTCTTTCTTTTCAGAGTTGGCCTAGCGTGGCCGTCGCCTATCTCCGTGACCGAACAAAGAGCGGGCCATAGAGCCCCGCAAACAATACGAAAGCGGCGCTCCATGCCGTCCCTGCGAGAGCCAGCACGAGCAAATACTTTGCCCCGGCCAGCGGCGCCGAGAGGCGAAAAACGGCCGCCAGCGTAACGAGGGCATAGATAATCGTTGTGCCCACGCCGGCGGTTAGCGGCCGACCGCTATGACCCAGCGTCGCGCGGGTCATGACGGCGAGGGTCATGGTGCCAATTGCCCCCACGGTGAGAGCATGGAGCGCTGTCGTCTGGGGCAGCCAGGGAAGAAACGTGCCAAGCCCCAGCACGAGAAAACCGAACGCAAGCCAGCCATAGCCAAGATGGAGGACGAAGAGCAACGGTTCACGCCGGGTCGCCCACCCGCGCCAGCGCCGCAGCCGAAGCAAGAGTGCGCTACCGGCAGCCAACGCTGCCAAGGGCATCACTGGGCCGGTCGGCGCAACTACGAGGAAAACCAAAGCAACGATCACCAGCGTCAATGCCGCCTGATCGATCATGCCGAATGGCGACGGCGGGGCGATCTCCGGGCGTTGCTTGACAAGCCAGTTACGGGTGAAACTCGGAATGATGCGCCCGCCGATCAGGCTGATGAGCGCAAGTAGTGTCGCGACGCCAAGGCGGTTGCCGATGTCGGCGGTATCACATAGTCCGAGTGCCGCGAGATGGACCAGAGAATTGCCGATCAGCAAAGCCGCGAGCGCGCCCAGCATTGGCAGATTTCGCCAGTTGCGGCCAGCGATGATCTCGCGCGCAACAACACCCAAAAATACGGCAGGGAACGCGAGATCGGCGATCATCGCGGCGGCCGGGCCGATCAGGCCTGCAGTGAGACACGCCGCGCGCCCGGCCAGCCACAACGCCGCCAACCCCACGAGCGGCCACCCCTGAAGCGGCATCCGCCCCGTCCAGTTGGGGATGGCGGTGAGCAAAAACCCCGCAACTGTAGCGGCGCCGAATCCGAACACCATTTCGTGGACATGCCAAATGACCGGCGGCAGAGCCACCGGCAGGTTCAACGCGTTTGTGAACAGGGCAATCCAAACCGGCACGGCCAGCGCCGCCCACAGCGCGGAAAGGAAAAAAAACGGCCGATAACCCGCAGCAAACAGCGCCGGTCCGTGCCATATGCGATAACGCGGAATGGCATTCATGTTTTAACGTTTTTCCTCAATCTTGCATCAAGATCTCGCGGAGCACGACCGCATTATTATGGACCTCATCATGGGCGGCGAAAAGCAAAGTTATGTCCTGCGCCGCGTGCAGGGCGCGCAATTGTGCTAAGATCTCGGGACGCGCTCGGAGTTCGCCAACATAGCGCGCTTTAAACTCATCGAAGCGCGCTGCGTCATGGCCAAACCAACGGCGCAATTCCGTGCTAGGCGCCGCTTCCTTGAGCCAAAGATCAATCGCTGCCGCCGCTTTTTTCAAACCGCGTGGCCACAGACGATCGATCAGAATCCGCAGCCCATCACCACGCACCGGCGGGTCATAGACCCGCCGGATTCCGATCGCGTGGTGATGGCGCATCGCGGTCATTTTATCACTCGTTCATTCGGCAGGCGCCTTGCGGGGCGCTGCCCCATGTGCCGACACGGCGAAGAACGGGCGGATACGAATGATAAAATCCCAGGTCATGATCAAAGCGCCTAAAGCGAAAATAATATCTCCCACGATGCGGATCCATTGCCAAAACAGCGTCGTATCATAGAACGCCTGGCTCCGCGCATAAGCAAGCCCATGCTCATAGACGGCCTCGAGTTGCGGCCAACCGACCGGGAAGAACGTTAGCAGAACCCACAAAATGACGCCAACGTTGTAAAGCACGAACGCGATGTAGCCGGGCCGATCGCTTACTGGCGTTTCACCGCCAGCATACCGCAAGCAGAAATAGACCATCCCGATCGCGAGCAAGCCGAAGGCGCCGAAGAGCGCGGTATGCGCATGATTGAGCGTGAGTGTAGTCGCGTGTTCGTAATAGTTAACGAGTGGAGCGTTTAGAGTCCCGCCACCAAACACACCGGCGCCAACAAAATTCCACAAGGCCGCACCGATGATGTAGGTGTAGGCAAGGCCATAGCGGAATTCGCTGTGGCTTCGCAGCAGCCGGCGATGTTCTTCCGCTTCGATTACCAGGAGGAGCAATGGCAACACCTCGATGAACGAAAACATGCTGCCCGCCGGCACCCAAATCGCCGGCGCACCCGCCCAATACCAATGGTGACCAGTGCCGATGACGCCTCCAAGAAAGACGAGTATGGTCTCGAACAACACGGTCCGCATTGCCAAGCGTCGCGATACCAAGCCTACGGCAACCAAAAGATAAGCCGTGACCACGGCGGCAAAGAATTCAAAAGATTGCTCGACCCAGAGATGCACAACCCACCAGCGCCAATAGTCTGTGATGGTAAAAGACGGGCTGACATGGGTTATTGGCACCATGCCAAACCAGTAGAGAACGGCAATGTTTACCGTACTAGCCCAGAATAAATGCTCAAGCGT
>JAKAPE010000183.1 GCA_021811945.1 Pseudomonadota bacterium
GATGTGGACCGCTACTCCTTCATCGCAGGGGACTTGCACCCCCTACTCCTTGCCGGTCTCCCGGCGCACATGCAGTAAGACTAATCCGCCCTACAGGCTGTGTTCCCACCGAGCAGCACTGCAATGGAATTGCTGCACCCTGCCATATTTCCCAATTCTTTCACCCCAGCTCGATCGTCGTGCTGGCGCCGGGTGCGATGAGGCGCAGCCGCTCGGAAATGCCGAGTGCTTTGAAGGATTGCAGCAGGTCGTCGCCGCTCTGGCTGAAATGCGCCCAGCCCTCGTAATGTACCGGAACGATCACGGCGTCGGGGAAAGCATGCGCCATCTCGATGGCGTCGTTGGCGTCCATGGTGAGGTGAAACGCTCCGCGCGTTTTCGCGGCGCCGGCGAAGAGGAGCACCACGCCGGCGTGCACGCGGCGCGCCAGCTCGGCCACGCCGTCGTACCAGACGGTATCGCCGGTGATGTAGATCGACCGCGCGCCGCCGGTGGGCGCGAGCACGAAGCCGATCACGTCGCCGGCGAGCGGCTCAATCCCGGCCGGGCCGTGCCGCGCCGGGGTTGCCGTGACCGTGAGCGCGGCTCCGTCCGGCTTGGTGAGCTCCTTCTTTTCGCCCGGCGCCAGACCTTCGGCGACGCCGCCGAGCCGTTGTGCGCCGGCAACGGTGGTGAAAAGCCTCGACGCCGCCATAGCATAGGCGCGGCCGGAATGATCGAAATTATCGGCGTGCTGATCGTGGCTGAGCAGCACCGCGTCGACGGGCCCGACCGCCCTCGCGCTCAGGGCCGGGCGGGACGTCTTTGTCAGCGTGACGTGCGGCAGCTTGTAGTCGCCTGGCGGGTCGAAGGTCGGATCGGTGAGCAAGCGGAAGCCGCCGACTTCGATGAGCGCCGTCGGCCCGCCGATCAAGGTGATTTTCACTGCGGTCATGGCGGCTCCTACGTTTTCAACCGATAGCCGGTCTTGAAGATCCACCACACGAGGGCGAGGCAGACGGCGAGGAAGACGAGGATCGAGGCGGCGCTGATGCCGACATTCACGTCCGCCAGGCCAAAAAAGCTCCAGCGGAAGCCGCTGATCAGATAGACGAGCGGGTTGAAGAGGGTGACCGTGCGCCAGAACGGCGGCAGTATCCTGGTCGAATAGAACGTACCGCCGAGGAACGTTAGCGGCGTGATGATAAGGAGCGGCACGACCTGCAGCTTCTCGAAGCCGTCGGCCCAGATGCCGAGAATGAAGCCGAACAAGGAAAAGCTCAGCGCGGTGAGAACGAGGAAGGCGAGCATCAACAGCGGATGGGCGATGCGCAACGGCACGAACAAGGCCGATGTCGCCAGGATGATAAGGCCGAGAATGATCGACTTGGTCGCCGCCGCGCCGACATAGCCGAGCGCGATCTCGAAGGCGGAGACCGGCGCCGAGAGGACTTCGTAGATGGTGCCGGCGAAGCGGGGAAAATAGATGCCGAAGGCGGCGTTGGTGATGCTTTGCGTCAGCAGCATCAGCATGATCAGGCCGGGCACGATGAAGGCGCCGTAGCTCACCCCCTCGATCTCGCTGATGCGCGAGCCGATCGCGGCACCGAACACCACGAAGTAGAGCGAGGTCGAGATCACCGGCGAGACGATGCTTTGCAGCAAGGTGCGCCGCGTGCGCGCCATCTCGAACCCGTAGATCGCGGCGACGGCATGGAAATTCATCATGCCTTCATCCCTTCCTCACCAGGTCGACGAAAATGTCCTCGAGCGAGCTTTGCGTCGTGTGCAGGTCCTTGAAGCGCAATCCGGCGCGATGGAGATCGTCGAGCAGGTCGGTGATGCCGGTGCGCTCGCCGCGGGTGTCGTAACTGTAGACGAGCTTGCCGCCGTCCGCGGCGAGCGTGAGCCGATGCTTTTCCAGCGCCGGCGGCACGGCGCCGATCGGCGTGCGCAGCTCGAGCGTCAGTTGCTTGCGGCCGAGCTTGCGCATCAACTCGGCCTTGTCCTCGACGACGATGAGTTCGCCCTTGTTGATCACGCCGACGCGGTCGGCCATCTCCTCGGCCTCCTCGATATAGTGCGTGGTCAGGATGATGGTGGTGCCGGCCAAGCGCAGGGCGCGCACCATCTGCCACATGTCCTTGCGCAATTCGACGTCGACGCCGGCGGTCGGCTCGTCGAGAAACAGGATCTTGGGCTCGTGGGCGAGCGCCTTGGCGATCATCACGCGGCGTTTCATGCCGCCGGAGAGCGTCATGATCTTGCTGTCCTTCTTGTCCCAGAGGGAGAGCTGCCGCAGCACTTTTTCGATATAGGCCGGATGCGGCGGCTTGCCGAACAGGCCGCGGCTGAACGACACCGTCGCCCACACGCGGGAAAAGGGATCGTTCGCCAGCTCCTGCGGCACCAGGCCGATCAGCGCGCGGGTGGTGCGGTAGTCGGCGATGATGTCATGCCCGTCCACCCTGACCTTGCCCGCCGACGGCGTGACGATGCCGCAGATGATCGAGATCAGCGTCGTCTTGCCGGCGCCGTTGGGGCCGAGCAGGGCGAAAATCTCGCCGCGGCGGATTTCCAGGTTGATGTCTTTGAGAGCCTGGAAGCCGGAGGCGTAGGTCTTCGACAGATGCGAGACGGCAATGGCGGGGGTAGGGGGGGTCATGGGCGCGGCGGGCCTGCGGCTTTCGTTCCGCGGTGATAGCACAGGCCGCGGCGGGAAATCCGCTATGCGCCGTCGGCATGCAGGCGCCGCGCAGCATAAAGGCAAGCAAGTCTGCGGGCAAAAGCTCAATAATCGACCATTGGCGCGCTATTGGGCAGGGATCAGTCGATCACTGGGCACCGTGCTGCGCGCATCAACCCACCCTCGCATGGTCGCTCGCGCATGAGTGTTGCCAACACAATTGAGCTTTTCTCGCCGGCAGCTCTTCACTAACATTGTGCTCTGATTCGCGCCAGCTGCGCCAGCTGAAAATGAAAATGGAGCTTGTTCTATGTACACCACAAACGGCGCATTGAACGGTCGCCCCATAAAGTATGCTATGATTCGTGGGGCTATTCAGCAGGCTTTGGAGACTGCAACCAAAATGGAAACTACAGCGTTCGGTGCGCGATCAATACTCAATGATCCATACTTTGAGCAATTAGAAATGCAACTGCGGAATGATCTCATCCATGCATTTTCTAGCCTCTCCCTTTAAGTTTCGTAGGCGCTGGATCGCTACACTGTCGAGGACTTCATCGAGCCGTGCTTTGCCGATAGCTGATTATTTTGGCCGGAGAGAACAATATGCCATGGATTAAATATGACTCGAGCCGGAAGCGCGAGCTTGATGAGGCCGAGAGATCATGGGCGAGCCGACTGCCGAAGAAAATGGGACAGATAGGCGGAGCAATGATTTCACGTGTGGACGCCCCTCAGATAGGGAACACTGGAAGATGTCTGATTGCTCCAGAATTTCTGGAATTTTTAAGACGTGAAGGCTTTCCTTTTGAGGATGGCTGATAATCGAAAGGCGGCTGCCTTTATGGTAAATCTTTAAGCGAGCATCTCCTCGTACCACTTTTTGAGACGCGGACGTAATACGTTCACAAAAGCGTTCAGATTCTCTGCTAGCCAAGCGTGTTTCTCTGAATCTGCTAGATGTTCTCGGTTTTTGATGGCGACCGGCCAGCCCAGCTCTGGATCATTGATCACCGTTCCCTTTGGCAAGCTGTCGAGCAAGTACCGACTGTCTTGCTTTGCAAGGTGCCTGACGGCATCTAATTTTTCATACTTGGTGGCGGACAAGAATACCTCAATGTAGTCTTTATTTGTCAGGGAGGCGGCTTTAATCAGGATTCCCGGAAAGGGTGTCGAAAGAACAACATTGTTGGTTCCAACCCAATAAGGGGGCTCCTGCTCCGGATTGTCGAATTTCATTTTCAGAACAGGCTTCCACCACGCCTTTAGCCGCTCCTTTCCGCGCGCGTCTTCATCCGTTGTTGCCGCATCTTCACTGGCATCATCGATGCTAATCGATTCCGATTTGCCTTTCACGTTCAAGATTGTCAGCTGACGAGTCAATACCTCGGTGACGGCGAGCAGCCGCGGCTGTATCGCGAATCGGCTCGTTCCGAACCTGTAAACCGCTGCCTCGACGATGCCGAACGTGAATGCCTTGCTGGCGTTGCGATTCACCAGCTCCGTGAGAGATTGAACGCCCTCCCGGATGCCGTCCCCTGCCAGCAGAACCAGAAAACGAGCCTCTCGCAGCGATCGACTGACGGCATCGACAAACTCAGGCTCCCTAAGTCGCGAACGCGCCTGCTTTTGTACCAAGTCGAACGGATTGTTGCCCCGTCGGTGCAACGCAGCAGCGACCCGCGCCTGTAGATCGGCATAGGACCATGTGCTCAATGCGGAGACGTAATCGAGCGTTTGTGCCACGACTTCTCGTCGCGCCTGAGGATTTTTCCAAAGCTTGCACTCGACGATCGTTAGACGGCCGCGCTCGTTGATAAATACAGCATCGACCTTCCCTGCGTCTGTACGAAGCTCTCGACAAAGAGGAACTAGGGGTCCGAAGGTGGGGTCAATATCGTTGACTGGAATAATCTCGGGGTTGTTGAACAGGGTGTCTCGGAGCCAAGCCTCATCCTTTGCCTTGATATCGCCCAGGTAGATTCGCTCACCCTTTTCGAGCCGTCCAGCATCATCGAGCAGCGCGAAATTCCCGTACATCTGACGATCCTCCGCCCTGACAAGGTGCAACATTATTGTCAAAACACCTTCGGCAATCCGACCTCTTTTAGAATTCCATTGGCAGTAAACTTTGACTTCAGCTTTCGATCGACAGTCACACGCAGGCCAGTTCTCGGATTCCACCAAATTTCATGATCGCCACGTCCTTGCCGCTTGAATTCGTAGCCGGCATCTTGCAGTAGACGGACCACGTCACGATAATAATCGGCCATAGGCGCGCTATTGGGCGGGGACCAGTCGATCGCTTGCTCGCGCGACGATCTCGATCGACGGCGGCAGATCGGAGACGCCGTATTCCTCGAGCAGATCGAGAATCATGCCCGGCAACTTCGCCCGCAGCGCTTCGATCGTGTCTGCTTCGGTCACAAGGCCCTTAAGATCAGCCGTCGTCGCCACCCAAACTGCGGCGTCGGGATCCCAATCTGCGTGAACGACAATCGGACGGGCCATGAACTGATCCTCTCGTAATCCCTCCTCCCGCTTCGCTGAGGGAAGGATTGTAGCGATCTTAACCCATTCCGTCGTTGCCCGCACCCGGATTCCTCAGAACCGCAGCGGCTTGACCTGTTGCACGCCGGGGATTTCCCTCGTCTTGGCGAGCACGTCGGGCGGCACCGTGCCGTCGACCTCGACCAAAGCGATGGCGTTGCCGCCTGGGGACTCGCGGCCAAGATGGAAGGTGGCGATGTTGATGCCGGCGCCGGCGAGAAGCGTGGCGAAGCGACCGATGAAGCCGGGCTTGTCCTGGTTGGTGACATAAAGCATCGAGGGACCAAATTCGGCGTCCATGCGGATGCCCTTGATGTTGACGATGCGCGGGCGGCCGTCGCCGTAGACCGTGCCCGCGACCGCGCGCGTCTGCCAGTCGGTGACGACGGTGACGGTGACCAGGTTCTCGTAGTCGCCCTCGGCCTCGCGCCGCGTCTCGTCGACGATGATGCCGCGCTCCTTGGCGAGAACCGGCGCCGAGACCACGTTGACGTCCCCCAGCATGGGGCGCAGCAGCCCGGCGAGCGCCGCCGCGGTGAGTGCGCGCGTATTCATCTGAGCAACGATGCCCTCGTAGGAGATCTGCACCTGCTTGATGCCGGTCTCGGTGAGCTGGCCGGCGAAAGAGCCGAGTTTTTCCGCCAGCGCGACGTAGGGTCTTAGCTTCGGCGCCTCCTCGGCGCTGATCGAGGGAAAATTGACGGCGTTGGTGATGGCTCCGCGCAACAGATAATCCGACATCTGCTCGGCGACCTGCAGCGCGACGTTCTCCTGCGCCTCGGTAGTGGCGGCGCCGAGATGCGGCGTGCAGACGACGTTGTGCAAAGCGAATAGCGGGCTAGCCCTCGCCGGCTCCTCGGTGAATACGTCGAGCGCGGCGCCGGCGAGATGGCCCGAGGAAAGCGCCTCGAACAGGGCCGCCTCGTCGACGAGCTGGCCGCGGGCGCAGTTGATCAGACGCACGCCCTTCTTCATTGCCGCCAGCGACTCGCGGTTGATGATGTTGCGGGTCTTGTCGGTGAGCGGGGTGTGCAGCGTGATGAAGTCGGCGCGGCGCAGCAGCTCGTCGAGATCGACCTTGTCCACGCCGAGATCGAGCGCGCGTTCGGCGGAGAGGTAGGGATCGTAGGCGATCACCTTCATCTTCAGGCCGATGGCGCGGTCGGCGACGATCGAGCCGATATTGCCGCAGCCGATGATGCCCAGCGTCTTGCCGAAGATCTCCACGCCGAGAAACTTGTTCTTCTCCCACTTGCCGGCGCGGGTCGAGGCGTCGGCCTCGGGGATTTGCCGCGCCAGCGCCAGCATCAGCGTGACCGCGTGCTCGGCGGTGGTGATGGAATTGCCGAACGGGGTGTTCATCACGATGATACCGCGCGCGGTCGCCGCGGGAATATCGACATTGTCGACGCCGATGCCGGCGCGGCCGATCACCTTGAGGTTTTTTGCCTTTTCGAGAATTTTCGTCGTCACCTTGGTGGCGGAGCGGATCGCCAGCCCGTCGAAGCCGTCGATCGTCTCGGCGAGCTTTTCCTTGTCCTTGCCGAGCGCGGGCTGGAATTCGACGGCGATGCCGTGATCCTTGAAAATCTGCACTGCTGCGGGCGAAAGCGCGTCGGAGATGAGAACGCGAGGTGACATGGGATCAAAACCGCTGATCTTAAAGAAGCACAGAGGCTCCTAGAAACCCTCTCCCCCTTGTGGGAGAGGGTGGCGAAGCCGAGCAAAGCGAGGCTGAGCCGGGTGAGGGGCAAATATTTTCGGTGCTGGACCCTCACCCGCCTCGCAGCCCGCGGCTGCTCGACACCCTCTCCCGCAAGGAGAGAGGGGAAAAATCACGCCGCCTGCACCAGCGCATTCTTGGCCTCGGCATAGGCCCAGTCGAGCCAGAGCGTGAGCGCTTCGACATCGGCGCGCTCGACGGTCGAGCCGCACCAGATGCGCAGGCCGGGCGGGGCCTCGCGGTAGGCGTCGATGTCATGGGCGACGCCTTCCTTGCCGAGCGCTGCGGCGACACTCTTGGCGAACGCCGCCTGCGCGTCCGCCGAAAGTCGTGTCACCGCGGGATCGACAACTTTGAGACAGACCGAGGTGTTGGAGCGCACCGCTGGATCGCTCGCGAGGAAATCGATCCACGGCGTGCGTGCAACCCAGTCGGCGATGACCTGCGCGTTGGCATCGGCGCGCGCATGCAAGGCGGTAACCCCGCCGACCGATTTCGCCCACTCCAGCGCATCGATATAATCCTCCACGCACAACATTGATGGCGTGTTGATGGTCTCGCCCTGAAAAATCCCCTCTATCAGCTTGCCGCCCTTGGTCAGACGGAAAATCTTCGGCAGCGGCCACGGCGGTGTGAAGCTCTCGAGCCTGGCCACCGCGCGCGGAGAGAGGATGAGCATGCCATGGGCCGCTTCTCCGCCCAACGCCTTCTGCCAAGAGAAGGTCACGACATCGAGTTTCGGCCAATCGAGCGGCTGGGCGAAGGCCCCGGAGGTCGCGTCGCAGATCGCGAGCCCGGCGCGATCGGCGGCGATCCAGTCCGCATTCGGGACGCGCACGCCCGAGGTCGTGCCATTCCAGGTGAACACGATGTCGCTTCGCGGATCGACCTTGGCAAGGTCGGGCAGTTCCCCGTAAGCGGCACGCAACACAGTCACGTCCGTGAGCTTGAGTTGCTTGACAATGTCGGTGACCCAGCCTTCGCCAAAGGATTCCCAGGCGAGCACGGTGACCGGTCGGGCGCCGAGCAGCGACCAGAGCGCCATCTCCACCGCCCCGGTATCGGAGGCCGGGACGATGCCGATGCGGTAGTCGACGGGAACGGCAAGAACCTCGCCGGTGAGATCGATGGCGCGCTTGAGCCTGGCCTTGCCGATTTTCGAACGGTGCGAGCGGCCAACAACCGCGGCGGCGAGATCTTGCGGGTTCCAGCCAGGGTGCTTGGCGCAGGGGCCGGACGAAAAATGCGGCACTCGCGGCCGCACGGGAGGAGGAGCAATCGTCATCATCTATCCTTCCAGATAGGCGCCCCTCGTTGGGGAGGGGTGTCCCGCGGCCGGACATAGAGAAGTAGAGGGCAAACGTCAAGTCGGATAGCGGAGGATAGGGACAGATGACGAGGACAGCTATCCGTCGTCAGTAGTCCGCCCGCCGTCGTCTGTCATCAGAACTTGATGCCGGCGCCGATCCGCGCGGAGACCATGGAGACCAGAATGTCAGCCAATGGGGCAAATTGCACGAATTCGACTTCGCCGCGCAGGAAAATGTTCGGCGTAAGCGCCACGTCGAGGCCGCCACCGACCGTGAAGCCGTACATCAGCGCCGAACTTTTGCCGGCGCTGTTGGCATAAGAGAAATCAATACAGGATGGGAGCCCGGGGTTGCATGGAAAATAGGCGGGCGACGCTGAGTTCTGTTGGCCTTGCACCAGCGAGGTGACGCTGTAATCGCTCCATCCGATCGCAGCGCCGGCAAAGCCGTACGGCATGAAGCTGCCCAACACCCATCCTGCCCGAGCCCGCAGCTCGGCGTAATCGTCGAAGTGCAGCGAGCCGCCGGCGCTGACGCCGACGTTATAGGCGTTGCCTCCAGCCGTGGTCTGAATGAAGAGCGGCGAGGAGGCAGACGTCGCCGTGAAGGGCGAATGGGTGAAATCGCCCTCAAGACCGAGGATGAGATCCTGCCATTGGGTGTTGTAGCCTACAAAGCCGCCGACCGCCGACATCGATGAGCTGGCCTTGCCGAGCACCTGCCAGGTCGACACTGAGTCCTGGGTTTCGAGCGCCAATTCGCGCAGGCTGTAGGCAATAAGCGGAGCCGTGGCCTGTGAAAAATCGGTATTGGCATCGCCGTAGCCGACATCGCCGCCGAAATAGAAGCCGCTCCACCGCGTAAACGTCGCCGGACCGACCGGCAAAGCGCCGGGCAGAATCTCGAGGTCCGCCGCGAACGCGGACGGCGCCAACGCCAACGCCGCCACTACGAAAACGAACCAACGCATCGACCGCCCTTTCGTTTGGCGCGCCTGAAGCGGCCAATCGGGCGTCATCATCGGGCATTAACCTTAATGGAGCGTTAGCCTCGGTTGATTGTTGGCTCGCGCGCCTTCCCGAATCGGCATAGGGCGTGGAGGTAGAGCGTCCACGTCCCCTGCCACACCACCCGGCATGCGGGTCCGCACCGGGCGGTTCGATGGGTTGAGGTTAGCCGGCAAGTTTGGGGACTCCCAGCCGTTTGAAGAGATC
>JAKAPE010000184.1 GCA_021811945.1 Pseudomonadota bacterium
TCCGATCTGAGCAGAAGAAGATTTAGGGCCGTGCCGCCATCTGTGTAAAATGGAACAACCTCACTCAAGTATGCACCACTCACCGGCGGCGTAAATTCAAGTGCCGTTGTCATGGCCATTACCTACAGATGATCGTTCATCTTCGTAGCTTAGGACCGCAATGTGCGGCCGTATCAGCATCCACCGTTAGGAGGATGAGTCGGCCACCGACCCGCGTCGTTGGGCAAGGCTAGCTCGCCTGTCCTCGGCCGTCTTGACCCAAATGGGCTATGTGGCATACTCGCGATAGTTGCAGCCTGTGCGTGGCTTTGCGCGTAGCCGCAGAGCTGTTTATGTAGCGGTCGCGAGGCGGAAGGGCGATGTCTCGCAAGCCGACGGCGGATTTGCGTGAGGCCGTTGCCGGCCTCTACGGGGCTGTTGTCGCGCCCGAAACATGGCCGGCGGCGCTGCATGCTTTCGCCCGCGCGACAAATTCGGTCGGCTGCCTGTTCTACCCGAAGGATCAGGCGCAGGCGCTGGTGCACCTGCCGATTTCGCCCGACATTCGCGAGTTCATCGCAGCGTTCGTGAATGAGGGCTGGTATCTGCAGGACGTGCGCGCGAGCAGAGGCTGGCCGCAGCTTGCTACACGCGGCGGAGAGGCAATCCTCACCGACGACGACATCGCGTCGCCGGAAGAGCGGCGCTCCTCTCCTTATTTTCAGGACTTTCATCGCGCCTGGACGCTGACGGAGTGGGCGGCCATCGGCTTTCGGGCCAATGGCGGCCAGTGGTGCATGCCGCTCCTGCGCAGCAAGCGGCAGGGGTCGATCTCGGGCGAACAGAAGCGGGAGTTTTTGGCAGCCGCGCCGCTCCTTTCCCGCGTGATCGAGTTGGCCACGCTTTTCGACGCACGCCGCGCTGCCGAGCATCTCGCCATGCTGCACTTGAGCGGCGGCGTCGCCGCCTTGCTCGATTGGCGCGGTATTGTCTCCGGGCTGACGCCCTCAGCGGAGGCGTTGTTCGGGGTGGACCTCTACATCCACGAACGCTCCATCGCGGCGCGTCATCGCGGAAGCGACGTGGCGTTGCAGAAACTGATCGCGGCCGCACTGGCGAATCCGGAGATGACGGGAACGCCCGACAGCGTCGCTATCGCGCGCGCCGGCCGGCGGCCGCTGGTCGCGCGGGCTATACCGCTCGCCGGCGCGTTTGCCGCCGCCTTTGGTCAGGCGCGGGTATTGTTGTTGTTCACCGATCTCGACAAGAGCCCGCCGCCGTGCGGTGAAACGCTGCGCGCCGCCTTTGGCCTCACGCCGGCGGAAGCGCGTCTCGCCGCCGAATTCGCCTCCGGCGATGCCCTCGATGACGCGGCGAACCGGCTCGGCATCGCCAAGGAAACGGCGCGCAATCAGTTGAAGGCGATCTTTGGCAAGACCAACACGCACCGGCAGGGCGAACTGGTCGCTTTGCTGTCGCGGCTTTGAAGTGGGCCATCGTCATGACCCAAATGGGTCATGACGGACCGAAAAAGTGCAGGATAATGCTGCGGTCGAGAAACCCGAATTCTGAGAAGCGACACCAATTCGTTCACGGCAGGAGGAGCGCATGCCAAAATATCTTGGCCTGTTCAAGTACAACACCGAGGGCGCCAGGGGCCTTTTGAAGGAGAAGGCGTCGGCGCGCGAAGCTGCGGCAAGAAAAGCTTTTGAAAGCGCCGGTGGAAAAATCGAAGCTTTCTATTGGCGTCTGGCGAATACACTGGCATCGTGATTTCTGAATTCCCTGATGCCGCCACAGGAACGGCATTCATCGCATTGTTGGACGCAAGTGGCGCGTTCTCACATTTCAAAATTATTGAGTTAGTCACCACGAGCGAACTTGATCGCGCCCTGGGCAAATCGGTGACGTATCGCCCGCCGGGCGGGTAATTCTCAACTCACCGCTGGCTCGCGGCAAAGCGTTGACGTCCATTGGTCACGCCGGGGCGCCCTCAGTTCTCCGCGAGCCGCAAGAACACGAGCTCCGTGTCGTCATAGCGGCGCCGGTCGATTTCGACGAATCGTTCGGGCGCGGCGAACTGCGCCTTCGCCGCCTCTTCGACGACGATGAACGCGCCCGGCATGAGCCAGCCGCCGGCGCGGGCCGAGGCGAGCGCCTTCTCGGCGAGGCCCGATCCGTAAGGCGGATCGAGGAAGGCGAGCGAGAACGGCGCCAGCGGATGGACGGAGCCCAGCTTGGCGGCATCGCGGCGGAACACACGCGAGACGCCGCCAAGACCAAGTGCGACAAGATTTTCGCGCAACAGCGCGCGCGCCTCGGTGCCTTGGTCGATGAACAGTGCGAAAGCCGCGCCGCGCGAGAGCGCTTCAATGCCGAGCGCCCCGGTGCCGGCAAAGAGGTCAAGGACGCGCGCGCCATTTATCGGATCGTCGCAGGCGTGGAGAAGGATATTGAACAGCGCCTCGCGCAGCCGGTCGGCCGTCGGCCTGATCGCCGGGGATTCAGGGCCGGCGAGCAGGCGCCCGCGCAGGCGGCCGGCAATAACGCGCATCAGCGGCTCCGCCGCGGCCGGCGCCGCGTGCGCTCCCGCTTTCCTCGCCCGCTGGCCTGGGAGGGTGGCGACGCTCGCTCGCGGCGGCCGCGTTCGGTTGCGGTTAGCGTCGGCGCTTCTGGGTATCGCTCGACGACAACGCGGCGGCCCTTGCGGTCCCTCAGCAAACCGGCGCGCGGCTTATCCGCCGTCGGTGCCGGCGCAATGTCGTCGTCGCGGCGCGAGCCGCGGAATTTTCGCTGCAGCTTTCTTGACGGCGCTTCCTGCGTGGGCGCGCGCCAAGTGTGGCTTGGTTGGGCCGATTCGGAACGGCGAGCCGTGCGGGATGTAGGCTCGCGTGGACCGTCACCCTGAGGTGCGAGCGAAGCGAGCCGCGAAGGGCGACGGCACCCAAGTCGGCTGTTGCCGACTTGGGCACCAAACATTTTCGAAATCGGCGAAGTCGTTTTCGATTGGCGCTCCGGCCGTGCATCCTTCGAGGGCCGCTTCGCGGCCACCTCGGGATGACGGTGAACGTCACACGCTGCCGGGACGGTTTCTCTTGCCAGTGGCGCGGAAAAATCCGCGCCGGAGAGCGCGATCACGCGGGCGCCGAGCTGTTCGCGCAGGACGCGCGTGCGTATCTCTTCGATTCCGCCTTGTGCGAGGTCGCCGAGCTGAAACGGCCCAAAGGAAATGCGGATGAGGCGGGTAACGGTGAGGCCGAGATGGCCGAGTACGTTGCGCACCTCGCGGTTCTTGCCCTCGCGAATGGCGAAGGTGAGCCAAACGTTCGAGCCTTGCACGCGGTTGAGCGTCGCCTCGATGGGGCCGTACCGGATGCCGTCGATGGTGATGCCCTCCCGCAGGGCATCGAGTTTCTCCTGGGTCGCCGAGCCGTGCGCGCGCACGCGGTAGCGGCGCAGCCAGCCGGTTGCCGGCAATTCGAGCACGCGGGCGAGGCCGCCGTCATTGGTGAGCAGAAGAAGCCCCTCGGTGTTGAAGTCGAGCCGGCCGATGCTGACGAGACGAGGAAGGTTCTGCGGCAGGCGCGCGAAGATGGTAGGGCGGTGCTGCGGATCGGCGTGCGTCGTCACGAGACCGCGAGGCTTGTGATAAAGGAAGAGCCGCGTGCGCTCGCGCACCGGCAGCGGCGCGCCATCCACGCTGATGCGATCGCCGGCGGTGACGTTGCGCGCCGGCGAGCGGATCACCTCGCCGTTGACGGCAACGCGGCCGGCGGCGATCCATTGCTCCGCCTCGCGGCGCGAGGCAAGGCCGGCGCGGGCAATCGCCTTGGCGACACGTTCGCCGATTATGTTGTCTTGCACCTTGTCTTGCACCATCGTTCCTGCACATCGTCGATCGGCACTCGGGGCCGTCCCTTGGCCGACCAGAGCGCGGAGACCTTGTGTCCCGCATGCGCGTCCTTATACACCGCAACGAGCAAAAGACGTGGATGGCCCGGACCAGCCGGGCCAGGACGGCCTCCAATGGCGTCTTTCATGGATATGGCCCTGGAAGAAGCCCGCGCTGCCGGCGACGCCGGCGAGGTGCCGGTGGGCTGCGTCGTCGTGCGCGAGGGTGTTGTCGTCGCCCGTTCGGGCAATCACGCGCTCGTCGAGCACGACCCCACTGCCCATGCCGAACTCGTCGCCATCCGGCAGGCTGCGGCCCTGCTTTGCTCCGAACGGCTCGACGATTGCGACCTCTATGTCACCCTCGAACCGTGCGCCATGTGCGCGGCGGCGCTTTCCTTCGCCCGCATCCGCCGGCTCTATTACGGCGCCGCCGATCCCAAAGGCGGAGCGGTCGACAACGGCATCAGATTCTTTGCTTCGCCGAGCTGTCATCATTGTCCGGAAATCTATGGCGGGATCGCAGAAGCGGAGGCGTCGGCTTTGCTCAAAGATTTCTTTCGCGAACGTCGCTGAATTCCGCCCGCGGCGTTCTGAAGGTGTGCCGACCACGGCACGATTCCGGTTATGGCGCGTTAATCACTGTCGGCGGATAGTCGTCGTTGGAAGATAGTCGCAAGGTAATATCTTACCCAGAATTCCTCGGCACGCGCCTCATCACGCGCCTCATGGAGGGCAAAATGCGGACAACCGGATGGCTGCTTATTACCGCCGCAATTTTTGCTGTTGCCGTTCCCGCACGCGCATCGGCGATGCCGGCGATGACCGCGGAGGTGCTGGGGACCTCGGCTCGGGCGTCCGCACAGGTCCAAAGAATTCAGTTCTATGACCACTACGCGCCGCCGTACGGCTATTATTATGTTCCCTACGTCTACGACTATTACCGGCCGTACTCATACTACGGCTACGTTGTGCCCTCCTACAGCTATTACGACTATTATCAAACCTACGGATGCTACGCGCCGGACAGCTATTGCGTCTATTACAACTGGTAGGTCACGCCGCAAGCAGCGCACCGAGCTTCTCCCTCACCTCCGCCTTCACTTGCTCGGACGCGCGCAGAACGGCGCTCGCCTGATAGAAATCGAGCGTCCGGAAGAGCGCGACGTTCGGCCGGAAGAGGAGGTCGGGCGCGGCGCGGTTGAGCTTTTCCGCAACGATGGCGTTTCCCATGACGAGGAGCGTAGCGGCCACGCATTCCCAGGCGCCGGGCATGTCGCTGCGCTCCGCCATCGGTACGCCCAAGACATCGACGGCGACGACGATATCGGCGCGCCCGCGCAGATGCTCGAAAGGAAGCGGATCGGTGGCGCCACCGTCGACCAGAACGCGGCCGTCGATGGTGACGGGGCGGAACAGGCCGGGAATGGCGATTGAAGCGGCGAGCGCCGGGATCAGCGGCCCTGATGAGAATATCGCTTCCTGCCGGCGATAGAGATCCGTCGCCACGACGGTGAGCGGAATTTCCAGCGCGGAAAAATCGACGGGGATCGTTTCCGGCAAAAATTGTGCGCAGAATTTCTCGGCGTCGAGTTGCGTCGCCTCGCTGAACGCGCCGGCGAACAGGCGAGAGAGCGTGCCGGCGCGCGCGGCGATCAGCCGGCGCACCGTCTCTCGCTCATTGTGTGCGAAGCCGATCACATGACGGCGGATGTCGCGGCCACGCATGCCGGCTGCATAGGCCGCGCCGACCAGCGCGCCGATCGAGGTTCCGGCGACCGCCACAGGTCTTGCGCCCATCTCGTCGAGCGCTTCGATCACCTCGATATGCGCGAGCCCGCGCGCGCCGCCGCCGCCGAGCGCGAGCGCGAAGGTTTTTTTGGTGCGCGCCGGCATGCCGGCATCTCACATTGTTGGCGCTTGGCGGGCGAACTCCCACGCTTTGGCGGCGAGCGGGCGCACCAGTTCGCCCTTCTCCGCGGCCACCGCGCTGGTGGCGGTGCCGTCGCGCACGCGACCGGCGATCCCTTGTATGATCGCCGCGAAGCGGAAAAAACTATAGGCGAAGTAGACCGGTAGCTGCGGCCGCGGATCGAGACCGGTACGCGCGGCATAGGCATCGACATAAGCCTCGAGCGAGGGAATACCGAGCGCGGCGAGATCGTAGCCGACGAGCGAGCCGGTGCCGGCTTCCGACGGCGGCATGTGCCATTGCATCAGATGGCACGAGAAATCCGCCAGCGGGTCGCCGAGCGTGGACAGTTCCCAGTCAAGGACGGCTGCGATCCTCGGCGCATCGGGCGCGACGATGACATTGTCGAGCCGATAATCGCCGTGCACGAGCCGCGACGGCTGTGGCGGCGGCAAATGCGCCGGCAGCCAGGCGATCAGACGCTCCATGTTGTCGATCCTTTGCGTCTCCGAGGCGCGGTACTGCTGCGACCAGCGCCTGACCTGTCGCGCCACATAGTTCTCGCCGCGGCCATAGTCGGCAAGCCCGATCGCGGCGGGTTCGAAGGAGTGTAGCCGCGCCAGCGCCGCATTCATGGCGTCGTAGACCGCCGCGCGCTCGGCCGGATTGGAAGCCGGCATCTGCGGCTCCCAGAACACGCGGCCTTCGACATGGGACATGAGGAAGAACGCCGTGCCGACGATGCTTTCATCGGCGCAGTAAAGGATGGGCGCGGCGACCGGGAAACCCTGCGCGTAAAGGGCGCTGATGACCCGGAACTCGCGGTCGACCGCATGCGCGGAGGCCAGGAGCTTGCCGGGAGGTTTGCGCCTGAGCACATAGCGGCGCCGCGGCGTTTCCACGAGATAGGTCGGGTTCGACTGGCCGCCCTTGAACTGGCTGACGGCGATCGGTCCGGCAAAACCCTCGATGTGCGCGCGCAGATAGGCTTCGAGCCGCGCAACGTCGAACCGCAGCCGTTCGGCGACATCCTTGGTGCCGGAATAGACGCTCTGACGGTCGTCGGCGGTCATGCACTGTGCTCCGGTCATCACTGCAACCTCGGCGTGCCCAGAGACTTATGGGCGCCACGCCGGCACCACGTCGGTTTTGGAAAAATCATTGCCTTTGAAGAGTAAGGTGTCATCGCGGACCTTTGCCAAGGCATAAACGAAACAGTCGCCAAAATTCAGTGCGGCAGGATTGTGTCCCCGGCCGTATTGTGAAAAGGCCGATCGAGCCAACATGCCTTGCGTCGAATCGACGTTGCGAACGTCAATCCGGAGCGCTTCCACGGTCGCATCCAGACTTGCGGCTTCGGCCCCGCGCCGCTTGTTTAAGAGCACGATCGTGGTTTCAACGAGCGAAACCACTGACATGACCGCTGTCGGCGACCTCAATACGATGTCTTCAAAAATGAAGCGTTCATCCTCGCGAAGGACCATCGCCACAAGTGCGGAAGTGTCGATGACCATCAGGTCGGCAACCCGTTTTCATCGTATCCGAGAATTTCATCGTTCGTCAGATGCTCGTTTATCGTCGGCAAAGAATCGAAATAGGCGTACAGCTCCGCCAGCTTGCGCTTGCGGACGGCGATCTCGCTCTCGTTCAGCGGAACGTGTTGCAGCCGCTCGCGTACGGCCTGCTTCACCGCCTCGGTGATGCTCTCGCCGGTGCGCTCGGCGAGCGTGCGGATCAACTGGTCGGCCTCTCGGTCCTTGATGAGGATCGCCATTGGCGGCCTCCGTATATAACGGTCGAAGAGATTATATACGAGAGGCGCCGGAGGCGCTAGCCGCTTGATTGCACGCGGCGAACTTCGCTGTATCTCCAGCGCGACAGGTCACCTTTCGCTTCGAGTTTGCCGACACCGACCAGGATGCGGATGCGGCCGGCGATCGCATCTAAATTTGTTGCATCACCTGCGCGATCTGAAACCACAGCAATGATCTTGGCGACCTTTTGCCATCGCTCGCTCGCCGACGAAAGAATTATGGCGTCCAACATATCATTCATGGCGATAGCCTTAATTTCGCTCTATCCATTTCTTCTCGGAGCCCATGTCACGCACCCGCCGTGCTGTTTCCGCCGCAATCCTCGGAGACTTGGCCCATGATGCACTCGGACAGTGTCTTTCCCATTCCGCGGTAGTCGCCTCTTCCTAGCTGATTGCGTGCCTTCAACTTTAAGCAGAAGCTCGTTGCTTCAGCCCACTCCTGCTCGCATTCTGGCCGGTCGGGATAGGGATTTCTCGGCAGATCACGCGGATTGATATTCGGAATGACTGGCGGCGGCACGATTTCGGAGGGAAAGGGAATTCCGCCTGGAAGTTCGAAGGGCACCGGAATTGTAATTTGCGCTGGTATGACCGGCGCACCGGGCTCTTCAGTTCCGGAATTGCCGGATGTAGCGCCAGCGGGGGCGAATTCGCCGCCAATACCACCCGGACTTCGCGCCGGCCAGCGCGGGTGCTTCGCCGGGTCCCAATCCGCCTTGAGGAGACCACTGGCCCGCAATCGGCGCGCCAGATCAATAATCTCGTCAAAAGTTTGTGCCGATTTTGCCAATGGAGGCGGATCGGGAATCTCCAAATGCAGCGTCGCGATCTGCGCATGGATGAGGTCGCGGCGGTCGAGCGCGTGGGCAATTGCTCGAAGACCATCAATCTTCCGAGCGAATTCAACGGGCAGGCCATAGCACCTGCTGAGATCGCGATTGAGATCGGAGACCGAACGCGGCTACCATTGGTCGGGTCCGCGTGGACCGCACGCTTGCTCCAGCAGCGGCACGGTGCCTACGAACACGCCATTCTCGCCGCAGGAAACTCCGCTCCCGGACACCTCCGATAAGCCAAAGCGTCTTCCAAGGTAGATCAAGCGTCTACTCCTTTGTTAATGAAATATATTCTTTGTGTATCGACGCCTGGAATGCCCGCGCGCTGGCCGACGAGCCGGTTGTGCGGCTCATTCTCGACGGCACGGTGGTGGACGTGCGGCTCGACCGCAAGGCGACGGCCATCTCGCTTCTGGTCGACGGCTGGCGGACGCTCGCCAAATCGTCCATCGATCAACCCATTGACCTCGCAGCCTGACCCAGTACTCTCGAAATGCCGGAGAACCCGCCCCACCAAATTCCAACACAAATCGCGACGGCACCTTTGTCTATCTGCGCAACCTCTATTTCGTTTTGCGCGAGCGCAAAGCCGCGCCGGTGTCCACGGCCGAATGAAGCACGCCGCGCGGATGATGTTCGCGCAGGCAATCCGGGCGGGCTAAGCTAAGGAGCGTGTGCGGCCGTCGCCATCGCGGCGAAGCCGCGCGCGAGATCGGCCAAGAGATCTTCGACGGCCTCGAGGCCGACGTGAAAGCGCACAGTCGGCCCGCCCGGCTGCCAGCGCGTCGCCGTACGCAGCGGCGCGCAGTCGAAGGGAATGGCAAGGCTTTCGTAGCCGCCCCAGGAGGCGCCGATGCCGAACAGCTCAAGCGCATCGAGAAACACGAATACCGCCGCCTGCGGCATCGGCTTGAACACGACGCTGAAAAGCCCCGATGCGCCGGCGAAATCGCGCTTCCACAGTACGTGACCCGGATGGCTGTCCAGCGCCGGGTGGAGGAGATGCGATACTTCCGGCCG
>JAKAPE010000185.1 GCA_021811945.1 Pseudomonadota bacterium
CTCTTTCGACTCGACAAGCTTGCGTCCGGACAAATCGCCTCAGTCATCCACGAGATCCTCGCCAATCCGGATTTGGCCTCGCGCGTCGAGATTAAGATTCCCGAGTCTCTCGTCTATGGGGAGGGACTTCCAGCCGAGGTTGTTACCCATCTGAATGCAGGGGCCGTACGAAATATCGGCACCGCCCGTGAGGCGCTGCTCACCGCCAATGGCAACGAACACAACCTAGCCGATACCCTCGGACACGTCACTGCCCTGGGAGCGAAGGAGTTTCGGGCACATGAAGACATGTGGGTGGAGGCGACGTGCCATGTCGCTGGGATCGCTCCGATGCCAGAGGACCGCAGGATCTTCCGGGCCGCCCTCAAGGGACTCATGTCCGCGGCGGACCTCTCGTTGATCCAGCTTGGGGAGTTTTGCGCAAAAGTCAGCGAGGCAACCCTAACAAGGGGCCTCGCCATACGGGATGCGATCGGCTGGAGTCTGCCCTACGTTGGGCTTCCAAGGGATACCACCCTGTTTTCGAGCACAAAGACCTACAGCTCGTCCGTCGGTCCGTGGCGCAAGGCGTTCGAGAAACTCTTCGCCAACCGCGCTCCGCTTCTTTTGAAGCTCCGTCCGACTGGACAGCCGATCGATTCGGGGGAACTTACGCAGCGTCTGTCGGACAGCGCGGAGGCCATATCGGACCACGCTCGCGTTACCATTGACGCCTTTATTTCCGCTTCTCCGGGCGACGGAGACGCCAAGCGGGAGTTGGCCTCGCTCGAATGGGAGATGGATGGAGTCCATCTAATCTTCGACAAACCTCGCGAGCGACAGCAAGGTCTTGCCGACTCGACACTCTATTTCTTTGACAACGACTGCGACGATCAGGATATCCTCGACGCCCGGTGGCGGAAATATTTGGAAGACCTGCGCGTCCGTGAGAAGCGATCCGACTGGAACGAGGAGGATGAGGCCTTCTTTGAGATCTATCGCAGCCACATCGGGAAGAACAAGCAGCTTCACTCTCGCTGGGAGAAGGTGATCTTCGGGAAGCCAGTCGAGTGTGTCGATTTCTTTGAAGGGTTCGCGGTAGTGACTCACAGACTCGCGGTTGGGGTTGGAGAGGCTGTCGGTGAGCGTGTCCTGCGTTTCACGGTGACGAAGGGGCGCAAGGAATGGCGCGAACGGTTCAACGGCGACGTCGGGGCTTTCTTCTCGACAATGTACCGTGGCCTTAAGGAGTTAATGGGTCCGCGCACCGAATGGCGTGTAACTCGAATGGGGTCCGGCAACTTACCAGACCCCCTTTTCGACCATCCTGCGTTCGTCGCACGGGAGCGGGAAATTCTTGGGGCTAAGTTCAAGGGCTGCTCCTCAGTGGCTAAGGCGGCCACTCAAATCAAATTCGAGGTCGCCTTGATCGAGAAGTCCGGCACGGCTGAGAGGACCGTCGAGAAGACCCAGCTCGTATGGATTTTTCGCCCTGAATCGATTGGCCTCTCGTTGCTTGATGACATGAGACGGCTCCAGGAAAAGGGCTTCATCGGCTGCACCGAGGTCCCACGACGCTTGGTTAGCAAGAAAGGCGGCGTACAAAGCGTCTCACTGCTAGATACTTCGACGCTCGAGGCGACCTACTCGCGCGACGCCGGATCTTTGGTTTCCCAAGCGAGCAAGTTGCCCAGTCTCCAGGCGGGGATCAAGCGCCGCATCGACGAGTTAGCGTCCGAGAGCAGAATCGGAGCCGAAGGGAAAGCGGAGTTGCGGACCGCGTGGGATGCCTTCGAGAAGGACTACGCCAAGGCCCTCGACGATTTCATCCACGTCGGTCTCCACGGCGAGGCGGTTCTACGGCAGGCCGACACCTTTGCGGCGTTGCTGCGTGCCCTGGCCGTCCACGCCCGAGGCGATGTCTGCCGCTCGCGGCTTGTTTCCGAGGTGCTCTCGATCGGAACCGTGCGCGTTGCCGGTGATCAGCCGACATTGATCATCCCCCCTTGGCATCCCGAACGCATGAAGGCCTTGGCGGTTAAAACCCGCCGCGTCGCAGGACTGGTGGTCCACATTCTCGCCGGTAAGAACGTTCTTTTCGGTGACCGGGGAATCTTCTTTCGTGAGTTCTCCGAGGAGCTCGCGCACCCGTTCTATCCGGAGATCGCCACACTCTCGCGCAGAGGGACACCGGTCCTTGTTAGCGAGAGCAGCACTGTCAACGGTTATAGCCTCTTCGAACGGCCTGTCCGATTGGCAGGCGACGATCTCACTGACGCCGATCCCATGGTGGCCGCTAAGCAGGCTAGGGAACTCATAGAGCGCTACGTGGGCCTTCAACCCCATGAGGCGGCCAATTTGAGCGCGTTGCTCTATAACGCCGATGCCGCTGATTTGCCCTTGGCTGTCGTGCGCGAACTTTCCGGCATGCAGGCCGACACTGACTTCCAATGTAACGTGACGGTCCGCCACCGCGACCCAGCTAAACTGCGGCGGGTTTACGCCGAGCTGGCCACCAAGACGGGTGATGACCCCGATATGCCGGTAGTGAGCGAAACCTCGCAGAACTTCATGTCCCGCCTACGCATCTCCGTGGCACCGCCGTCGGCTACGCCGCCACGCTTCGGCGACGGGTTCCGCCCCTTCGACGTCGCGTTCCTTCATGACGTTGTGTCGAGAACGGCCTCAGTCGAATGGATCTCCATCGATTGGACCAATTATCGGCCGACCTTGGAGCATGCGCCCAGCCGTTGGTCCTACCGCAGTGTCCCCGGCGAGAATGAGCTCAAATCGACCATCTTTCTGACCTGTCCTATGCAGACTGCCTCCGGCTGGGCCTACGTTTCGGCCGTCGCTTCCGTTGTCCGGCAGGCCGATGCGAGCCCAGACCGGCATTTCCTGCCCGCCCGCCGCATCTCCCTGCAAAACGAGGAGCTCAAGGCTGTGCTCGACGACGCCCATGCCCTTGCAGAGTGGGTCGCGACCTACGATGAGCTGCTCGACAAGCGGCAGTTGCAGGCTAATGGCGTCACTGTCGTCCGCTACCGCAGGGGTTCGACCAACGGCCGGAACATGATCGTGAGCTCAACCTCGGAACTGCGGCTGCTCGGCGTGCTTGTTCGTAGACGCCTCGGCGAATTGGGGCTGCCGTTCGATCCCGGCCGGCTTGGAACCTTGGCAGATCGTATGACGAAGGATGCCCTGTCGGTTTCGGGAGACATCGTCCTCCGGGCCGCTAAGCGGGGCGTCTCTGCCGGCGAGATGATCGGGCTAGTTCTGAGTCGGCGGATTCTTGCAGAGGAGTTCCGGAGCCTATCAGGCGGCAGCGGTAGGCTCGCGTTCAACGTCTTCTTCCTGCTCGACGACTACGCCGACTGGCTCGCCCAAAAGGAAAGTCGGATTGCGGACATTCTCGGCCTATGCGTCGAGGAGGGCGGGGATGGACCAGTTCTACACGTCGCCATCGTCGAATCGAAATATGTCTCTACCGGTGGAGCCGCGGAGGCCAGGCGCTCGTCAAAAGCGCAGATGCTCGCAACACTCTCGACGTTCCGCGCCGCACTCTTCGGCGATCCGGGCCGGCTCGACCGCGATGTCTGGCTCGCGCGTCTCGCGGATCTCTTGGTGGATGCCGACATTCCACCGGGATGCTCCGGCCTGCTCGAACGGGCCCGGGCCAAGCTCCGAGACGGCGAGGCGCGAATTTCCCTGCGCGGCTATTCGCACGTCTTTGTCCATTCCTCAGACCCCGCTGACCTTTCCGGGGCCTCCGAGCGGGACTTGGTCGACGATACCGACGGAATCGAGGCGTGGCAGGAAGTCTTCGCGCGGCCCGAGGTGCGTCGCCTCGCCGAAGCCTACGTGAATGACGAATCATCTATTCCGATTCGAGAGTCGCTCGGACCGACGAAACCTTGGACCACGTCCTCCCCGAGGTTCCCCGCTTCCCGTGTCGTTTGGGGCGCGTTGGTCGGAATGCTTGAGGCCGGCGCGGAGAAGGGTCCCGCGGCTGTCGAGCCGGAAGGAGCCGAAGCTGTTCCCGAGGCGCCTTTGGCGCCGAAGGTGGAAGCCATCACTCCGCAACAGTCCCCAACGTCGGTGGAAGGTGCCCTTCCTACCGTTGCCGCTGCAGTTCCCGTCGAGGCAACAGGCATGTTTGCTGCCCTGGTCGCGTCCAAGACTGCGGCGACGGCCGTGGCGGGTGACGAACGAGCGGCTTGGGCAGAGGAGACCACCCGCAAGCTCCGGACGGCCCTCAACGGCTACGGGTTGCAGGCTGCTGTCCTTGGCACGCGCCTGACCCCGAACGGATGCCTTGTCCGCCTCGCAGGGTCCGACCGACTGAGAGTGGAAGACATTGAGGCCAAGCGCACGCAGTTGCTGACCACGCACGCAATTAACCTTGTCACGGTGCAGCCGAAGCCTGGCGAAATCGTCGTAACGATGGCCGGAGAGAAGCGGCAGTCGGTTTCCCTTTGGGATCTGTGGGCCCGCCGCTCGCTCAATCGGAACGCCGCCGGCATCAACACTTCGATTCTGCTCGGCGTCCAGGAGATCAATGGCGCGCTGCTTTACCTCAATCTCGGGTCCGAATTCGGAGGGCTCTCCTCCCACGATCCCCATTCGCTTGTCGCCGGAGCAACCGGCAGTGGGAAATCGGTCTTAATTCAGGCGATGCTTTTGGACATTGCAGCGACCAATCCGAAGGACCTCGCTCAGATCATTCTAATCGATCCGAAGATGGGCGTCGACTATACGGCTTTAAAGGACCTCCCGCACATGCGGGAGGATATTATCACAGACAAGGAGCGCTCGCGGGAAACACTCGAAGGACTCGTTGGGGAAATGGAGGGTCGCTACCGGCGCTTCGCCGCCGCTCGGGCCAGGGACCTTCCGACCTACAACGCAAAATCGGCGCCGGAGGACCGGCTGCCGATGGTGTTCCTTGTCCACGACGAGTTCGCGGACTGGATGCTTGACGACGAATACAAGTCCGCTGTCGGAGCAGCCGTGCAGCGCCTCGGAGTCAAGGCGCGGGCGGCCGGCATTCATCTGATCTTTGCCGCCCAGCGGCCTGATAAGGATGTCATGCCAATGCAGTTGCGCGATAATCTCGGCAATCGACTGATCTTGAAGGTGGCCAGCGAAGCGACATCCAAGATCGTGCTCGATCGCCCCGGGGCCGAGCTGCTGCTGGGGCGAGGCCATCTGGCCGCCAAACTCAACGGCGAACAGGGCCTGATCTTCGGGCAGGCCCCGCTCCTGTCGGACCAAGACATTGAAGCGGCCGTGGCGGATATCCGAACGGACAACCTAAACTAGTAATAAGGGACACCTTCGTGGCACAGCCGTTCAAACACGACGCAGTCAGCCTGCTCGACTTCTTTTCGCAAAGCGGGCGTGGTTTTTACGTGCCCTACTATCAGCGCAACTATTCTTGGGACGAAGAGAATGCCACGAAGCTGATCGGGGACGTCTTCTCGAGCATCAAGCGTACCCTGACCAAGCCCGACAACAGCATTTTCCTAGGCACGGTCATTCTTCACGACGAGAAGAATGTTCAGACGGGAGTCCACGCGGACACGCCGAACCTCTTGACCAAAGTGGCGAATGTCGTTGACGGGCAACAGCGGATCACCTCTATCGCAATGCTGGCTTGTGCCATCGAGGAGCAGATCCATCTAATGGTGCCAAAACTGAGCGCGCTAGGGGGATCGGCCGCGGAGTTCAAAATGCTGGCGACTGAGCTAACGGATGAGCTTCCAAACATTCGCCCATTTTATTCGGTCGAGATCACGAAGACCGGCGCGCAGCCCAAGTTGAAGCCGAAGATCATCAGGGCAGGTGACGTGTCCGCGAATCCTGTGTCGGATCAGTGGACGCTCAGTGGCAACACCGATAATTTCTATCGCTCCAACACCTCAAGCTTCCTCTCGAAGTTTATTGCGGGAATCTCGATCGACGCGATTCCGACCGATGAGCGCGTTGGATCAGTGCTGAGGGTCTTCCGGGAAAAGATCGGCGAGGAGCTTCAAGCGGCGGAGGCACGCCTTGCCAAAGGGCTGCTTTCTGCCAATGGCATCGCCGACGGAAGCTTGTTCAACTTCATGGCCTATCCGCCAGCCTGGTCGAACATCGATATCCTCCCGCCGGACGAGAAAACTGTCTATTGTGGCGGGATGCTGCTCTTGGCAGTCTGTTCGTTCTTGAAGAACTCGTGCCACCTAGTCGTAATCGAGTGCCTAGACCTTGGATTGGCATTCGACATGTTCCAGTCGCTGAACGCGACAGGCACCCCTTTGACCGCGTTCGAAGTATTCAAGCCACAGATCGTAAAAGCTTGGGGTTCTGGTTACTCGTCTATGATCAAGCCGCAGGTCGATCGAATCGAGAAGGTGTTCGAGACCGAGAGCAACTCGTCGGACAAAGAGGACTTGACAGACAAGGTGATTGTGTCTTCTGCCTTGGTCTTCAACGGGATAGAGCGAAGCCGGCGATTCAGCGAGGAGCGCGATTGGCTCACAGACACGCTGGAACAGTCGTTATCGGGGGGCGTGCCGACGCAAAAGTCGATCGATTTCGTGACCTCCATCGCCGATCAGGCGGAATATTTCGTGAACTTCGTCAAGCCGCGGAGGTCGCCGAAGAATTCGAACAATTTTCGCCTGTGCAATCATTTAGTGAATATGGGTCTTAACCCACAACAGGCGGATCGGGCAGGGTTATGCGTGTTCTATCTCAAGGACGCGGGGCATCAATTCGCCCATGCGGTTCTGAGCGTTTTCTACTCCAAGCTGCTCCGCTCACAAACTAATGAGGCCAGCAAGACCGCCGCAGCGGCGGAGTTCGTTGCTATTTGTGAGGCGACAGCTGCCTTCTTTACGCTCTACATGGGCGCGCAGCAGGGCCGCTTTCCCGACTCTGACTATCGAGCTTTGTTCCAAGCGGCAGCAGGGAACATCTCCGTCGCCAGCGGAGCGGCCTATCAGACATCCACATTCGTGAAGGCTGCTTTCAGGCAGGCGTTGGAATATCAAAAGATCTACGACGCCGGGGACGCGATCGCAGCGCGCCAGATCTGGGTGGACCTGGCCAAAGAGAACGCGTGGTATTCCCGAAAAACGGTTTGCCGGTTCGCGCTGTTTGCTTCGGCCCACGATGCTGCGCCTGACCTCGTCCCGGGCAGAGAGGGCCTCTTCACCGACGGGATGGCCAACTCAGCCGACCTACTTAATTGCCGGGCATGGCACTCGAGCGCTTATGAGGTCATGGAGCACATCGCCACTCGTGACCAGCCATCGTCGATCAAGTTCACTGCCTACTTCGACGCCACGATCTACCCAGGCAACTGTTCGATCGTCGACAAGATCGGGAACTTGACTCTGCTCTCGGGCCCGGTGAACTCGTCGATCTATTCGGAGTGGCCGGACAAGGTCTTCTACTACTGGAGCCTCACCACGCCGGGATCAACGGCCGCAGGCCCGACCGGAGCCGCTCTGGCCGCTTCGCTTGGCATCGGCGACGTGCCGCCGGCTCTATCGCGCCTGGTCGCAGCCTCGAAGTATCTCTCGCATTTGGCGCCGCTTGCATTGAGAGGACAGAGGGGCCTCCGTTGGGATGCGGCCTTCATCGCGAAGCGCTCCGAGCACTTGTGTCAACGCGTTTTCGACAAGCTCGACGCGTGGTTGCGATAGGCCACACACTGGACATAGTCCATTGGCGGTCAGGTACCTTTGGGTTCAAGCCTTAGCCTATAAAGCGAGGCGCCTGGCTCTGCCGAGGCCTCCCTTTGTAGGCGAGCTGCCGAGCTGGGGCAGGCAGGGCTTGGCTGGGAGGTGTTGGGTTTCGGATCGTCTACGCTGCTCCTTCTCTCCTCCGCTGGCCTGCTATCAGGTTACTCGTGGCAGACCGCGCAGGATCCGTTGCCTTCGTCCACCCCGTAGACATCGTCTATGTCCTCAGGGCAGACCTTCACGGGCCGCAGCGGATTGATCGGGATAGCCTTGCGCATGCGAGCTCGGCGTCTTTCATATTCCGCTTCGATCTCCGCCACCCGTTCTGGCTGCTCCATGTCGCCAAGGGACTCGCCTTTGGACCAAGTGAACGGCGAGCCGTGCTCAAGGGCGTCCTTCTCCAAGGCCTTGGCAGCTTCGTAGGCCTCAGGGTGCCGCTCCCGCAGCCGGACCCACTCAATCTTCTGCTGGAAAAAGCAGAACGTGCAGCCGCTACGGGAACGCCACTTGTAGTAATCTGGCATACCCAATCCAGACCCTTCCAGAATCTCAATTACCCCCTGTTTATCGATACCATGTTTGCGGAATGGCATTACCACCTTGAGCCCAGAGTCCCGCGTAATCATCCCTTCCCGCTGGTCCTCGTCCGCGCGGATGGCTACGTAACTGGTAATCGTCGCCCCAGCCCTTAGTGATGGGCGAATCCAGCGCTTGAATGGTTCTAGCTTAAGTTGCCGGGTGCACCAGCGCGTTTGTGGCGACGGCAGGAAATGATTGTATTCTTTTAGCCAGAAATCGAATCCACGATCAGGGTTGAGGCGAACGATTCGCTTCCCGAGAAACCCTTCAAGCCGGCTAAGGAAACTGTAGACCTCGTCGAGTTCCTTACCAGTATCAGTGAAGAAGTATTCGATATCCAGGTCTGGGCGGGTTTGCCGCATGAAGACCGCCAATGCGGCGCTGTCCCGCCCACCAGATAGCCCGAGTACATGGCGCTCCGCAGGTTCTTCCATTACTCGTTCTCCCGTTCTAGTAACATCGACCCTGCTTCAGCGAGAGCAGCCAGGAACAACCGGGTCTCTTCGGAATTGCCCGGCCCAATATTCAGAATCCTAGTAGTCATTTCCAGCACTTGCTGTCGCTCCTCCCGACCAATATCAATAGCCCGCATGATGGTCTTCCCGTGCTCGCCGGTACCAAAGACTACGCCAATCGCATGGCGGGTCGGAGTCCGCTCCTTGATCGCTGCAAGCATTTCCGCGTGGCGGAATTTCAAGGCCATGTCAGCCAGCGCCAGTTCGGCCGCATCCGGTGTCGCGTCGGACCAGTCGCTTGTTGGCAGGTTGACGGCGAGGCTCACGAGCCCCTCCATGGCTTCTTCGGAGCCATCGAATTCCAACAATCGGCCCGCGAAGGATTCGAGTCTGAAATCGCCGCTGAGGCCCTTAACCGCTTTGGCTCTGGCGCGCAGCATTTCGAGATCGTCAGCGTCAGCGGTAAGCGCCTTGAATAACTTGGCATTCAGGCGCCGAATCAACGTTGGATAGGCCGCCTGGAGCAAGGAGAGGTCTTCGATCAATTTTCGTCCAAGTGCTTGGGGGTTCTCAGCCCCGTACAGATTGGGAATATCAACGAGTAGTAGCTTATGGGGGTCGGAGGCATGAAGAAGAATTTTGCGCAGTTCGGCGGCCCGTTTCGGATGGCTAGAGCTCCGCTGCGTCACCAT
>JAKAPE010000186.1 GCA_021811945.1 Pseudomonadota bacterium
TTTGACCCTTGCGGTCCAACTTGAGCCTGGTCTTATCAGAGCTCGTCATGTAACCGGCGATCGGAGCCACATTATCCACACGCCTCGTCGGTCTGAGGCGGAGCCTCGTTAGAATATCCCAGGCGGTGGCAAGCACCGCGTATTGCAGAACAACATAGCCGGCGAAAAACAAGTAATCGCCCAGCGTTCCGAGGAACACATGGCGGCATTGCGAAAAATGGCGGCCAAAACGAGCGCTGCCCGTGCGCGCGAGAGGTGAATGCTGTCCAGCCGTCCGAACGACCCACGCGCGCCATAGCTGGTACGACGGCGAGTAATCGCTTGAGGGCTCGGTCAAGCGATCCAGTCCACATTGTGCGGTCTGTTATGGGAAGCTAATGTGCCACCGTTCTTTTGGGGATTAAATCCTGTGGGAGACACCATTAACTTAGTGAGCTAAGATGGTTGGCGTAACCGACGGAGCGGAAATGACATGGACAAGCCGGTGAGCCAGAAGCGCCGTTGCCCTTACAGCAAGAAGGTCAGTGTCCTTTGTATCACGCTCATGTGGCTCAAGAGGCAAGGTGACCTGATCGAAAACAGGCATGAGGTCGACACCGATTTGCAGATGGCCGGGTTGCAATGACTATGCTGTTGGAAGGTATTCTCGTCGTCGACGCGACGGATCAGTTCGGCTGGCTGGCCGGGCGGATTCTCGCCGACCTTGGGGCCGACGTCGTCAAGCTCGACCTGCCCGGAACCGATCGTAGCAGGCCACGCTGGCGCGCCTTCAACGTCAACAAGCGTGCCCTCGACCTCGATCCAGCCAAACCGTCGGGTCGGCGGCAGCTCGAGGAGCTGCTCGCCAAGGCAGATATCTGCCTGCTGACGCCAATCTCTTCGCCGCAAGACGACAGTCTTGATGCGGATGAGTTGCGCAGGCGCCATCCGCACCTCATCGTCGTCGTCATCTCGCCCTTCGGCCGCGTCGGGCAGCGCAAGCACTGGCGCGCCAGCGATATCGAACTCATGGCGGCGGGCGGCGCGATGTCGCTTGCCGGCGAACCCGACGGCGCGCCGGTACGCGTGAGCGAACCGCAAGCCTATAGCTGGGCCAGCGCGCAGGCGGCGGTCGGTGCCCTCACCGCGCTGTATCGGCGCGAAGCCACCGGCCGCGGCGATCTGGTCGACGTTTCGGCACAGGCTTCAGTGGTCATCGCGGCCGCTCATGCGCCGGCGTTCTTCGACCTCAACGGTGTCGCGCCGCAGCGGGCCGGCGCCTTCATGACCGGGCGTTCGATCACCGGCGCGCGCTATCGCGTGTTCTGGCCGTGCCGCGACGGTTGGCTCAATTTCATTTTTTACGGCGGTGTCGCCGGAAGACGCACCAACGAGCAGCTCGTGGCGTGGATGGGCGAGTGCGGCGCCGAGCTCGGCCCGCTGGCCAACATCGAATGGCAGCGCTGGGACGCCACGCGGACGACACAGGCCGAGGTCGACGCGATCGAGGCGCCGGTATTGAAATTCTTTGCCGGCGTCAGCAAGCGCGAATTCCTGATCGAGGCGCACAAGCGCGAAATGCTCGGTTATCCGGTATCGACCGTGGCCGACATCATCACCGACCCGCAGCTCGAAGCGCGCGGCTTTTTCCAAACGCTCGACGGCGAGCGCTACTGCGGCAGCTTTGCGGTGATCGACGGAGAACGGCCGCCGTTACGCCGGACCGCCGTTACGTCGGAACGTCCGCCGCGGCGCGCTGGAGGACGCTCGTGAACACAATTCCGCAGGCCTTGGAGGAGATCAAGGTCGTCGAATTCGGCGGCTATGCCGCCGGCCCGCATATTGGAAAGATGCTTGGTAATTTCGGGGCCAAGGTCGTGCATGTGGAATCGAGTGACCGGCCGGACGGTTTTCGGCTGCAATACCCGCCATACCCGGGCAGCCGTCCCGGCATCAATCGTAGCGGCTGTTTTAGTCTGTTCAACGACTCCAAATACGGCGTGACCATCGACCTGAAGAAGCAGGAAGGGCTGGAATTAGCGCGCCGACTGGTCGGCTGGTCCGACCTCGTCGTCGAGAATATGCGGCCGGGCGTCATGCAGCGGCTCGGTCTCGGCTATCAGACCCTCGCCGAAATCAATCCGCGCCTGGTGATGCTGTCCACCTGCAACATGGGCCAGACCGGGCCGCGCGCCGATACGCCCGGCTTCGGCTCGCAGCTATCGGCGCTCGCCGGGTTCTGCGGCATGACGGGGTTTGCCGACGGACCGCCGATGTTGCTGTACGGTCCCTATATCGACTTTATCGCCTCCTTGCTCGGCGGCTCGGCCGTCCTCGCCGGTCTCGTGCGCAGCCGCCGCAGCGGGCGCGGCGCTTATATCGATCTGTCGCAATACGAATGCGGCCTGCACTTCATGGCCGGCGTCCTGCAGGACTATTTCGCCACCGGGCACCTGGCCGAGCGCTCTGGCAACGACGACGCCGCGGCGGCACCGCACGGAGCCTATTCCTGTCACGACGGTGAGTGGGTGGCGCTGTCGTGCTGGTCGGACGCCGAGTTTCAGGCGCTGGCCGCAGCGATCGGCAAAGCCGCGCTGGCCGAGGATGCCGCCTTCGCGACGGCGGCCGCCCGTCACGCGCACAAGAGCAAGCTCGACGCGGCGATCGCCGAGTGGACGCGCGCGCGCAGCGCGGAGACGGTGGCGGAAACCTTGCAGGGCGTCGGCGTTTGCGCCTATCCGGTCGTCACCATGGCCGGCTTGTTCAGCGATCCGCAACTCGCCGCCCGTCGTCAGTGGCGCGTGCGTCGGCATCCCGAGATGGGCGATCAAGCCTACGAATTTCCCGGCTTCGATCTTGAGAATGCGCCGGGCGACATCGTCGGGCCGGCGCCCTGCCTCGGCGCAGATAACGACTTTGTATTTCGCGATCTGCTCGGTATGGCCGAAGCGGAGATCAATGCTTATCGGCAGCGCGGCGTGTTCGGCTGACGCGTTGCGACGTTCGCCAGAACGGATTGATTAGATCGGCGCAAGATTACAGTCGAGCAACAAATCAAGACACCCTACGAACGCTGGGCGGCTGTGATAGGGGCCCGGCGTTTGATGGCCGCTCAGCGTCCGGTGCGCGCCAGGGAGTGGACCCAGCCGACCATGCGCGACCGCGCGTTCTCAATGTCTTGCTTGGTGAAGAAGTCCTCCGGCTTGACGCGGTCGACCGGATAGACCGGGCGCAGGAAGTCGCTCTCGTAGCCGAACGGCACCGCGGCATCGATACCCATGCCGCCCTCGAACTGCGTGTTCGACGCCGTCCACTGCTTGTTGCCGGCGGTCATCCGTTCGGCCGGCATGAAGGTCTGCCCGCGACCGCCGGGATCGGATTGAGGATGTCGGTGCGCGGGTTCACCCGCGTGGTCAGGCACCAGATGATGTCGTCCATCGAATAGGGATCGGTGTCCTCGCTCACCGCGATCGCCAGCCGCATGTCCTGCGAGCAGGAAAGCGCCGCGCCGAGGAAGTTGCGCTGCCAACCTTCGTCGATCTGGTGGCGTGGACACAATTTTCCATAAATCCATTGCCTAATTTGCACAGAAATCAGTCGAGCATAAGCTGACGCAGTTTCCTCGTAATTTTCTCGTCGCGATCTTTGTTGACCGTTCCAAGGCTTGCGCCGACCCCGAGATACCGCTCCGCGATGTCAGCTGATTGCAATAACTTGCGGCCCTCGCCCGATATGGTAAAGCATCCATTTTCGATCACATAACCGCGATCCGCAATAGCGAGGCTCAAATGGGCATTCTGCTCCGAGAGCAGAATCGCCGTCCCTTGATCGCGCAAGCTCGCTATAAGTTGGAAGATCTGCGAGACAAGTGTCGGGGACAGTCCGAGCGAGGGCTCGTCGAGGACCAGCAGTTTCGGACTAGCCATAAGACCCCGCGCGATTGCGAGCATCTGGTGCTGACCGCCCGAGAAGTTGCTGACAACTTCGTGTATTCGCTCCTGAAGCACTGGAAAACGCTGGCAGACTTGCTTCATCCGCTGTTGGATTTCTTCTCCGCCCCGTTTCCGATGGACATAGCCCCCGAGCTCCAGATTTTCGGCCACCGTAAGACCGGCGAAGGTCTGTCGTCCCTCCGGCACGTGCGCAATCCCCAGCAGCACCCGGGCGCGTGGCGATAATGTTTCAATTCGCTGACCTTCAAACAGGATTTGTCCTTTTTGCGCCCGCAGTAGGCCGGAAATGGTCTTCACGAGCGTCGTCTTTCCGGCGCCGTTCGCACCCACAAGCGTGACGATCTCGCCGGCCCGGACCGTCAGATCGATGCCGTGGACCACCGGCACCGCACCATATCCTGTTGTAATTCCGCGAAGCTCAAGCATCAAACGGCAGCCTCCTGGCCAACATAAGCCTCTATCACGCGCGCATTTTTGCGGATTTCCTGCGGACTGCCTGAAGCAACAAGACATCCAGCGTCGAGTACCATCACCTGATCGGCTACCCCCATCACGAGTGACATGTTGTGTTCGACCACCATCACCGTCACGCCACTGTTGCGGACGGCGCGCAACAGCGAGGCGAGTTCGCTCGTTTCGCTGTCATTGAGTCCCGCCGCCGGTTCGTCGAGCAACAAGAGGCGCGGTCGCGTCATCAAGGCACGAATGACTTCTAGGAGTTTTTGCCCGCCCATCGGAAGATCGGTCGCGGCGACATCGCGAAATTTCAATAGATTTGTTATTTCGAGGAACCCATCTGCCCTCGCCGTCAGTTCCCGCTCCTCGTGGCGAGCCGAAGCCTGCCACAACATTTGTTTGAGAGTATGGCTGCGCACCCGTCGGTGAGCTCCGACCAACACATTCTCCAAAACGGTCATGCCGGGAAAGACACGTGCCGTCTGGAATGTTCGTATCAAGCCAAGCCCTGCAATCTGCCTTGGCGACAAACCATTGAGCGACTTACCATAGAAATATATTTCGCCTTCGGTAGGCGTAAAAAGATTAGTAATCAGATTGAACAGTGTCGTTTTTCCGGCGCCGTTTGGACCGATCAGCGCGGTAAGGCTGCCATCCAGAACCTCATACGTGACATCGGAAATCGCCGCGAGACCGCCGAACCTCTTGGTGATGTTTGTTACTCTTAATGCAGGAGCACTCATCGGCTCTCATCCTTCACCAGACGGACATCAGACGCCTGTATCAGCGTTTGCCTGTTGGTAAACCGCAATAGCCAACCGGCAAGAGAGCCGAAGATGCCAGCTGGTAGATATTGGAAAGTAAGGACGAGAAGAATTCCCTCGGCGAGGGTCTTGTAGAGCGCAAAGGGCTGAAAGATTTCGGGCAATAGAGTAAGCAATGCAGCACCCAACAATGGTCCGACCAGAGTTCCAGCGCCTCCGATCACTAGCATCGTAACCATTTCGAACGACCGTGAGGTATCGACCATTTCGGGCGAAAGAAAATGGAAAAAGAAGGCGTAAAGGCTCCCCGACAGCGATGCCAGCGCGGCACTGATGGCAAAGACGGCTACCTTGTAGCGTTCCACGTTGATATCCAGAGCCGCTGCGGCTGTTTGGTCGGTACGAATGGCCTGTAGCGCTCGCCCGAAGCTCGATCGCATTCCGCCCAGAAGCAACAGGATAAGGACAATTATCAACCCCAGCACGAGGTAGTACATCGAAAATGGCGTGGCGAAGGATAACGAACCAATCGAGAAGGACGGGATGCCCACCAGCCCCGACGGGCCGCCCGTCGTAGCCATCATGCCGATTGCAAGTGAATCAATGAGGAGACCGAAGGCAAGGGTTGCAAGGGCGAGATAGACGCCGCGCAGGCGCATCGTCGCCAATGAGAGTATCAGAGCGCTGATCAAGGATAATACCATGCCCGCGGCCGTGCCGAGTAGCGGCGGCCAGCCGAGTTTTACAGCCAGAATGGCTGCGGTGTAGCCGCCGATGGCCATGAAGCCAGCCTGGCCGAGACTGACTTGGCCAGTATAACCCATCAAGACATCGAGCCCGAGCACACCGATAAACAGGATGCCGGTGATAACCAACGAACTTAGCAAGCCGCTACTCTGCGGCACCAGCCACGGCAACGCCGCAAGGAGCACCACCGCCAGCACGCCGAGGAAGGCGGTCTGACGCCCGTTGAAGCGGATAACGCTAAGCTGGACGCCCTGTTCGTCGCGTACGTCCTGACGCCTAGCGACTCCTACCGCAAAGAGTCCGCTCGGTCGGACGAGCAACGTGGCAAGCAGCACGATCACCGCCAACCCGTCGCTAAAGAGCGATGACACGTAGCCCGCCGCCAGTTGCTGGACGACGCCCAATATCAGCCCACCGACAACTGCTCCGACGAAGGAGCCCATCCCGCCGATAGCAACGGCGATGAATCCGTAGATCGTAAAGAAATTCCCAGAATCAAATTGCAGCGAAGTGATTGGCGCTACAACGATGCCGCCGACAGCGCCAATCATCGCTGCCAGCCCGAAGCTTAGCACCGTCATCCGCGGAACATCGATTCCCATCAGGCGCGCTGCCAATGGATTCTCAGCGCAGGCGCGAAGCTCCTTGCCCAACATGGTGCGCGAGAGCAGATACCAGAGCACGAGAATGACGATCAATGTCGTGCCGGCAATCCAAAAACCCTGCGTGGGCACGCGCACGCCCATGATGGTGACGGGCATTTCGCCGGAGAACGGCGGCAGATCGTAGGGGTCACTCCCCCACACCACCAGCAGCAGCCCCTCAATAAATGTCAACAAACCGGCCGTCAGCATGAGCATGCTGCTGTTGGGTAGGCGAGCGAGTGACGGCACAAAAGTGGCCGCGCCAAGCATGATGCCGAAAACAGTTGTTCCCAGCACGGCGCCCGTCACGGCAAGCCCGACAGGCCATCCCAGTGTCCGTTCGAGTGTATAGGTGATCAGGGCGCCGATGACGCAGAAGGCGCCTTGAGAGAGGTTGATCACGCCGGTAACGCGATAGACAAGCGCGAACCCCAGGGCAACCATGGCAAAGACACTGCCCTGCAGCAGCCCACCGACGATGATCGGAATCATTTCTTATTCTTTACGCGTCACTTTTCGAGCGGAATGCCCGTCGGCTTGCTTACCAGCTCCCAGGTCTGATGCGCCGGACTCCATTTGGTCACCACGGCCCCTTCCACGCCGAGTCCGCGCTGCGGGTACTTCGTGAAGTCATAGACGCCGTTGATGCCGGCAAAGCCCTTGAGATTGGCGATGTAATCGCGCACTTGCTGAGCGGTCGCCTTCGGCCCAAGGTGCTGCAGGGCATCCATCGTAATCATGACCGGATCCCAAGCCAAAGTGGCTGCGATATCCGGCTTCTCGTTTGCCGCCTTGAATGCATCGAAGAACCGCTTCTGTGCCGCCTCCACAGCTGGATCGAGCTTGATCACGCCGGTATGTTCGACCCATTCCGGAGCGGGAATATAGAGCTGCTTCGGCAAGAAAGTCGCATACTGCTTCATCTGCGCATAAGTCATATTGCCGTCGGTTGTGGCGATCGGAACATCGAGGCCGGCCTGAACAATGCCCTTGAACACGGTCGCGATCGGCGTCCCCGTGCTCCACGCGTTCAGCGCCTGCGGCTTGGCTGCCTTGATGTGTTCGATCTGAGCCGCGACACTCACGTCAGTGATGTTGAAATGAGCGCGCTCGACGACAGTGATCGACTTGTTCTCGGGAAGCGCAATGATCTTGTCCAAGCCGCGCTCGGCGTCCTGTCCAGTCGCATCGGCGCTCGTCATGATCGCGATCCTGGTCCACCCCTTGATCCGAAAATAGCGGATGAGCGCGTTCGCGAGGTCGAGCGTCGAAATACTCGACGTGAAGACATAACTCCCCTTCGGCGGGTGAATGCCGGGCGAGTAGCAGTACATCATGGGACCGCTTTTCATTAGCGGCGCCATGGCGTTGCAGACCGACACCAGCGACGATCCCAGCAATACCGCCGGTTTGGCGCCGATCACGCGGTTCGCAAGTTGAACCCCCGTCTGCGGCTTTGTCGTGTCGTCGTAATAGATAAAATGCACAGGTTCGCCTTTAATGCCGCCGGATTTATTGATCAGCGGCTCGGCGAGTTGCATCGCTTTCTGCTCGTTCTTGCCCAAGAACGATGCGCCGCCGGTCAGGGGTAGAATGACGTTGATGTCGTAAGCCTTGGCTGCTGTACATTGTAGCGCCAATGCCAAAACACCAGGCAGCGACAATGAAATCGCACGTAAGTAGAATTTTTTTCTCATGGCGTCCTCCTCATGTAGTTGCTAATGTATACTCTGTTCACATGAGAACCCGAAAACCGAATTGGCCACATCTCAATCTTTTCGCCCTTTCAGTCGAGTCTCGCTTTTTCTGGTTTTCACGGAATCTGAGTATATGTTCCCTTGGTGTTGCGGACTTTTTTTGCTGCATCGACTGGCACGCGCGCGGCGATCGCCACCGCGAGTGTCGCTGCAATAGTGACACCTCCAAATCGCGACATACCCATATCCGCCCCCGGCTTATTGTCGATGCAAGCCGTCCGGCGTTCTTTGCTTTACTCAGCACGCCGGCGTCTCATCCCATCAGGCGATGCGTTCCAACTCCCAAATGGTGCGCTTTTTTGGCCCCGACCGGGCATCCAATTGGGTTATGTTGGCCAACCGGACAAAGAGCTCAGCGCTTGCGCAATGATATTAGCTCTCTAAGGTAGCGCAAACAAGGGCTCCTCAGGGTTAGGTCAGGGCAATCGCTTCAGGTTAACGGGGGCGCGGGGAGCGAAAGAATATGATTCATGGATGGCTTCGATGATTCGGAGCCCCTTCCATGTCCAACCCGCGGCCATCGCCCTCAATTCTCGATCACTTTTCGGCGTTGTCGGACCCCCGGCAGCGTTGGCGGGTGCTTTATCCGCTGCCGGAGATTCTGTTGCTGGTGCTTTGCGCGACGTTGTCGGGAATGGAGGATTTCGTGGAAATCAGGTTGTGGGGCGAGCAGCGGCTCGATTTCCTGCGGCGCTTGCTGCCCTACGACCGCGGCCTGCCGGCCCATGACACGCTCAACGACGTGATCAACGGGCTCGACCCGGAGCTGTTCAAGACCTGTTTTGTCAACTGGGTCGAAGCATTGCGCGAGCCCGCGCCCGACGCCGTTGCAGTCCCGCAAAGGTCTTGATCGTCTTGCAGGGCATCGGCGAACTGGCGCGCTGGCTTTCGAGCGATCAGGCAAAGGCACTGAAACAGGAAGAACTCGATCCAAGAGCGCCGCATTGATGCGGAGTCGCTGGCGAGCAGCCTGCCGTTGCCGCGTAGGAAGATTTGTTACCCCGCCCTGCAGCGGAGCGCGA
>JAKAPE010000187.1 GCA_021811945.1 Pseudomonadota bacterium
ATCTCATTTTGAATGCCCGAAAGCTATCAATCTTTTTCATGCGTTGACCCTTTCAATCTTTTGTACCAACGATGTCGAGGGGCAGCGAAGAAATCTAATTTGATAGTAGTAGGGCCGCCCGAAGGCGGCCCCTAGTTCTATTTGTTTCTGGCCCTGTCCATAAGCGCTTTTTCTTGACCGCCATCGATCTCAAACATGGTGCCCGTGAGATAATGGAGGCGAGGTGAAGCTAACATAACAACTGCGTCGGCGACCTCCTCCGTTGTTGCAGCGCGACCCATTGGAATGGAATTGTCCATGTCCTTAAGCATTGCCTCTAAACTAAGGCCCATGTCATGGGCCGCCGTTTTCATGAGCCGGGTCAGACGCTCCGTCATAACCGGGCCTGGGTTCACGGAAACAAAGCTGATGTTATCTTTACCGTATTGTCCGGCGAGCGACAGGAAAAGGTTCTGACCTGCCGCATTCGCGGCGCCCGGCGCGATTTCCCAATACGATGCTTTGACCCCATCGTTCCCAATCACGTTCACGAAACGCCCGCCGCCCTGCTTTCGCATGATGGGCAGTACATAGCGAGTGCAGCGCACGTATCCCATGAACTTCAACTGGAGGGCCTGCGCCCAATCCGCTTCCGTCAAATTTTCGATGATACCGCCTGGGGCGGAACCTGCATTGTTGACCATGATGTCAACACGACCGCCGAGGAGCTCCGCGCCCTTCAACACGAAATTCTTTGCATCCGCATCTTTAGTGAGGTCGGCCGGAATGGCATAAATCTTTCGTCCGGTTTCTTTCGCAATTTCTTGCGCGGCCTTATTCAAGGTCTCCGCGCTACGAGCACAAATTGCAACGTCTACGCCTTCTCGAGCCAACCCGAGCGCAACAGCCTTGCCGATTCCCTCACTGCCTCCAGTTACGAGTGCAGTCTTTCCTTTCAGTCGCAGGTCCATTGGTTATCCCTCTCCTGTTATGATCTGTTTGCAAAACAGATCGCGACACTTAGTAAGAACGCAGTTACTTTCGGATCAATTCGAAAGGATGTATTTCGGAAGAGCGATTTACTGCTGTCCGGGGCTCCTCCCGCAATTGAAAGGCATATACGGCCATTATTTAGACTTCGCCTGAAATCGGTGTGACGTCCATGTATTAGACTGAGCGGCGGCGAACAATTCAGCGAGTGCTCTGTTCACTGCGTCCGGCTCTTCCGAGGTAATCGTGTGTCCTGCGCGTGGCAGCACTGCAAGTCCCGCCGTCGGTACGACGCGTTTGAGAAACATGCTGCCATCTAGACACGGAAAATCTTCGTCCCCGACGACCACCAAGAGCGGCGGGGCAAAGCGGGATAGCTGATCCTCAAGTTCTTGAAGGGTCGGCCGTCTTAGTTGCAAGTTTAGTAGCGTGAGGGCAGAGCCTCGACCCGAATGCTGCGCCAGCATCCTTTCAAACTCTGCGAAACCCCTGGGATCCTTCGCTGCAAAGGTCAACCGAAACGGGGATCGAGCGTATCGAGCCGCGACGACCTCCATGGGTTCGTTCTCAAAGCTTGCGGCCATCTCGTGACCCAGTTTCGTTGCTTGTTCGCGCTCGGCCGAGCTAGATCCCCACCCGCATCCTAATGCTGCCACTGAGTAGCACCGTTCGGGATGATGAATGCCAACGTGCAGGGCCGTGTAGGCCCCCATTGAATGACCAACAATATGAGCGCTCTCGAGGCCTAATTTGTCCATGATCGCGATGACATCCCGTCGGGCGATATCTTGGCCGTAGGCCCCCGCATTATCGGGAACGTCTGATGGCGGGTAACCGCGTGCGGAGAAGGTTATGCACCGATGCGCTCTCGCGAAGAACCGCATTTGAGGCTCCCAAGTGCGGTAATCGCCTGCGAATTCATGTACGAAAACAATGGGGACCCCGGATCCAACTTCCTCGACGTAAAGTGACACTCCATCCGCAGCCGCGATTTTCATGCACTGCTCCTGCCCCAAAGTCACTTGCACTCTAGCGAATATTTTACTTGTGCGCAAGCTTTTCGTGTTGACCAAACTGCTAGGATAGGCATATTCTTAATTTGCCTGTTTGCACTCGGCGGAACAAAAACCTTAGTAGGGAGACTCCCATGTTATCGAGGCGGCCCCTTCTGCGTCTGGCGATCATCGGTGCATTTACTTTTGGTTTTTACGAAACGGCGCTCGCTCAGCAGACGATTAAGATCGGTGAACTAAACAGCTACAAGGCGGCGCCTTCCTTTCTCGAACCCTATCGGAAGGGGTGGCAGCTCGCAGTCGAAGAGATCAATGCCGCTGGCGGCGTCTTAGGGAAAAAATTTGAGGTGATCTCCCGCGATGATGGCGGCAATCCCGGCGATGCCGTGCGGGTAGCCGAGGAGCTTGTGAAGCGCGAAAACGTCGACTTGCTCACGGGTACCTTTCTTTCCAATGTTGGACTCGCGGTCACCGAGTTCGCGGGCAAAAATCGCGTATTCTTTCTTGCGGCTGAGCCATTGACGGACAAGATTATTTGGCAGAATGGCAACCGCTACACCTTCCGTCTTCGCACCGCGACCTACGAGCAGGCGGCCATGTTGCTGCCAGACGCCTTGAAAGCGCACAAGAAGCGTTGGGCGATCATTTATCCGAATTACGAGTTTGGCCAATCGGCGGTGGCGGCATTCAAGGATTTGATAAAGGCCAAACAGCCGGACATCGAATTTGTCACCGAACAGGCGGTCCCGATGGGCGGCAGAGCCGATGCGGGTACAATTATGCAGGCGGTAGACGACGCCAAGCCGGACGCGATCTTCTTCGTCTTTTTCCCAACTGACCTGTACAAATTAGTGCGTGAAGGCAATATACGCGGCACCTTCAAGGGCCGCTACGTGACGAGCGTGTTACTTGGCGAGCCCGAATATCTCGACCCATTCAAGGCTGAAGCTCCAGTTGGCTGGGCCGTCACCGGCTATCCGTGGTATGCGATCGATACGCCGGAACACAAAACTTTCCTCGCCGCCTATCAAAAGCGCTGGAACGACTATCCGCGGCAAGGCTCGGTTGTCGGCTACGTTACCATGAAGTCGCTTGCCGCCGGCATAGCCCGCGCTGGATCAACAAACACGGATAAACTTGTGGCCGCATTTGAAAATCTCAAGGTCGACAGTCCGTTCGGTCCTTTCGTGTATCGTGCTAGCGATCATCAATCGACCATGGGGGCGTACGTCGGCAAGACAGCCCTTAGGGATGGAAAGGGTGTGATGATTGATTTCAAATACGTAGACGGGGCAACCGTCCTTCCTTCCGACGAGGAGGTCAAGAAGCTGCGTCCGGCAGCGAATTAATCTCTCGTCGTGACCTTGAATTCCCCGTTTTAACCACCCAGCAGGATATCAGGATAACGAACCCGTGATGTCCTAACGCCGGTATTAAGACTGATGGGCATCGAAACTTTTTTTCTGCAGGCGCTCAATGGACTCGCTGACGCTTCAGGTCTGTTTCTAGTTGCTGCCGGCCTATCACTGATATTTGGCGTAACGCGCATCATCAATGTCGCGCATGGCTCTCTTTACATGCTCGGGAGCTATTTCGCCTATACTTTCGCGATGCGAGTCGGCGGGGCTGTCGGATTTTGGAGCGGCATCATCGCGAGCGGATTACTTGTCGCCCTGATCGGAGCAATCATCGAAGCTCTGCTGCTGCGCCGTATCTACCGCTCACCTGAACTCTTTCAATTACTTGCAACCTTCGCGGTGCTGCTGGTTATCAATGATGCTGCCCTTTGGGTGTGGGGGCCGGACGATCTCCTTGGACCCCGTGCGCCAGGTTTGAGCGGCGCCGTAGAGATCATGGGCCGGCGATTCCCAAGCTATAATTTTTTTCTGATCGTCGTGACGCCGCTCGTTCTGCTCGCGCTGCATCTGCTACTCAAGCGTACTCGCTTTGGCCATTTGGTGCGGGCGGCGACCCAAGACCGTGAAATGGTCGGAGCGCTGGGGATCAATCAGGTACTTTTGTACACCGCTGTATTTGCCCTGGGCTCATTTTTTGCCGGTCTTGGAGGGGCGTTACAGATCGCGCGGGATTCCGCGAATCTGCGGATCGATATCACGATCATCACGGACGCTTTCGTCGTTGTCGTCGTCGGCGGTATGGGCTCGATCCTGGGCGCCTATTTGGCGGCCGTGATTATTGCGGAAATTAAAGCATTCTGCATCGCCCTCGGCTTGGTTCAATTGGGCGGCGTGGCGCTCAATTTTTCCCAACTTACGCTCGTGGCCGAATTCTTTGTCATGGCGGTCGTGTTGATTACGCGACCCTACGGGTTGCTAGGGGGTGCTCAGGCGATCATCCACGCATTTGCCGAACCAGAAGATCCTATCCGGCCCGCATCGTGGACACAAAAAGCGATTGGGGTAGTAGTTCTCGTTCTGCTCGTCTGCCTGCCTCTCGTTAATTCCCCCTTTGCACTGGTCCTGGCAGTTGATGTGCTGGTTGCAATACTGTTCGCAATAAGCCTACATTTCATCGCCGGACCTGGTGGCATGCATTCGCTCGGTCATGCCGCGTATTTCGGGCTGGGGGCGTACGGTGTCGCGCTTCTGGTGAAATGGCTTGCCGCACCCATGCTGGTCGCGCTCGCCGCTGCTCCAGTCATCGGCGGCATGGGCGCTCTTCTATTCGGATGGTTCGCAGTCCGGGTATCCGGCGTTTACCTTGCCATGCTGACGCTCGCCTTGGCGCAGATCGTATGGTCTATCGTGTATCAGTGGGAGGATTTGACCGGCGGCTCAAACGGCGTGTTCGGGATTTGGCCGGCGCCGCCGTTCGACAAGCCAGCCCCCTACTTCCTAATGACGACCTTCATCACCGTCGTCTGCTTTCTAATGCTGCGACGGTTTCTGTTTGCGCCATTCGGTTATGCCATGCGCGCGGGTCGGGATTTTCCGCTGCGGGCGGAAGCTATCGGCATCAATGTTAGGCGTGTCCACCTGGTCGGTTTCGCGATCGCTGGGACGGTGTGCGCGATCGCGGGCGGTATCTTCGCCTTTGCGAAGGGTTCGATCTCGCCTGAAACACTAGATATCAGCAGTTCGATCAACGGTTTGGTAATGGTCCTGCTCGGCGGCCTTCAGACCCTGATCGGGCCGGTCATCGGCGCCGGAGTATTCGTACTTCTGCAAGATACCGTTATGCGTCAGACGCCGTATTGGCACGCCTTACTCGGTGGCATTATTCTATTCCTCGTGCTGGTTTTTCCCGACGGCATCGTCGGCACGGTCTCCCGCGTCGCGAAGCGTTGGACTTCTTGGTTCCCGGCCGGACGGAAGGGCAGCTGGGAATGAATGAGCTCTCCGTAGTCTCCCTGTCTAAGTCGTTTGGCGGCGTACGCGCGGTTGACGACGTGAGCTTTCAGATCAAAGATGGAGAATTTCTCGCCCTAATCGGCCCGAACGGTGCCGGCAAATCAACTTGTTTCAATATGATAAATGGGCAGATTGTTCCGGATTCGGGTGAGATCTTGTTTCGCGGTCGTAATATCGCAGGCCTTCCGCCGCGGGCGATCTGGCGATTAGGCGCTGGTCGCACATTTCAAGTAGCGGCGACCTTCAACTCGATGACAGTCGCGGAAAATGTGCAAATTGCGCTGATCTCGCATAAAGGGGAGGTGTTCCGTTTCGGGCGACCCGCAATAACCCGACATCGAACGCAAGCGCTCGACCTCCTCGATCAGGTGGGAATGCTAAAAGCCGCGGATGTGCCTTGTCGGCAGCTATCATACGGGGACGTCAAACGCGTTGAACTGGCGATTGCATTCGCTAACGATCCCAATCTCTTGCTGGTAGATGAACCGACCGCAGGCATGGCGCCGCGAGAGCGCAACGATCTTATCAAGTTGTTAAAGCAGATGGTCATCGAGCGCGGCATCTCCGTTCTCTTCACTGAACATTCGATGGATGTCGTCTTCGCCTACGCCGATCGAATAATCGTTATGGCGCGGGGCCGCATCATTGCTGATAGCGATCCTTTATCGATCCGAAACGATCCACAAGTGCAGGCTACCTATCTCGGGACCGGAAGCACTTTCGAGCATCGGGGGAGAGATCCATCCGTCTCAGCGACGGGAGCGCTTTCGAGCGCCGGGCAAGGAACTGAGACCAGCCGCGAGACTCTGCTCCAGGTTGAGGGGCTCAATGCGTGGTATGCTGCGGCGCACATCCTACATGGTATCAATTTGCGCGTCGGTCGGGGGGAGGTTGTCGCTGTAATGGGTCGCAACGGGGTCGGCAAGTCGACGACAATGAAAGCCATCATGGGCTTGATTCACCGGCGCGCGCAATGTCTGAACTTCAACCAAAGCGACATATCCGGTTTGAGGCCGTTTGAAATCGCTCGTCTAGGCTTGGGCTTCACCCCCGAGGATCGGCGAATTTTCGCCGACCTTACGGTTTTGGAAAATCTGGAAATTGGACAAATGCGTCCGCGATTTTTCGCGAATGGTACGCGCGGGCCGACTTGGACGACGGAGAAACTGTTTGCACTTTTCCCCAACCTCGCCGAGACGCGGTATCGGCGCGCCAGAAACCTCAGTGGAGGCGAGCAGCAAATGCTGACGGTCGCGCGCACGCTGATGGGCAACCCGCTTCTCGTGTTGCTCGACGAGCCTTCCGAAGGAGTTGCCCCACTGATTGTGGAACAGATGGCGAATGCGTTACACGAGTTAAAGAAGGAGGGACTATCGACCCTGGTATCGGAACAAAACATCCATTTTGCCGAAATTGTAGCAGATCGCGTTTATGCGTTGGAAAAGGGACAAATACGTTGGGAGGGCAGCGTGGCCGATCTTTCCCGCAACTCGGAACTTCAACGCAGCTTTCTAGCCGTGTGAAATCGGATGGATGTTTTGTCCGAATGCTTCTTGACTGGTGCCAGAAGTCTTCGGGCTACCATCTCTATTGATCAAGCCGTCGGCAGGCGATGCCAGGTTTTCGCCGCGGTCACCGACGCTCTTGTTTGCGGCTTCGCTACGGCCAAGTCATGTCATTGGCGGTGGTGCGATCCGCCCCGCTTTTGAGGGATTCTGTAAACTCCGTTTAGCACATCAACTCTGCGGGAGGGTGCGGGTTCATGCGAACGATTTCTGGTGCTCGGGCTGTGGTAACGGGTGCCGCGTGTGGTATCGGTCGAGCGCTTGTGGACGCGTTGCTGGAGGCTGGGGCGCATGTCGTGGCGCTCGACATCGATCAGCGCGCTCTGGATGAGCTTGGCGCGGCCCACGAATCCTCGGCCGATCGTCTTCATGTCTTTCTTGCTGACGTCTTCGACGCGTCGGCTATGCACGCGGCGAGTTCGTTCAGCGACTCCGTCATGAACGGAGTGGACATACTCTTCAATAATGCCGGAGTGGCATTCAATTCCAAGCCATTGTGGGAGACTCCCGCGGAGATGGTCGACTGGAGTTTTGGTGTGAACGTGTTCGGCGTCATCAACGGAGTGCGTGAGTTCGTGCCCGGTATGATTGCCCAGGGCCGCGGACACATCGTGAATACCGCGAGCATCGGGGGCTTTCAGGTCAGCGACCGGTTTGATCTTTGGCATCAGGGGCTTTATGCGAGCACCAAATATGCCGTGGTGGCGTTGAGCGAATCTCTTGCCATGGAGCTTAGGGCATGTTAGGAAATAACTTAGTCACTTTTTCGGGGCGCGGTTCCTGTTCGGGGCTATTGTGCAGTTCCATTCGCCATGAAAGTCATGAGGAAACATATTGACGGTGGCGAGTTGCGCATCTGAGACCTTGATGCCTTTGGGGTATTTCTTTTCGTTGAGTTCAGCACGTACGGTCAGGCCCGTCTCGGTAGTCGTAGCGGCGATGAGCTCGACGATTGTACGAAAACTGCGCAAGGGTTTGCCGCGCCAGTTGATGCTGATGAAGGAAAAAAGCCGGTGTTCGATTTTATTCCACTTGCTTGTTCCAGGGGGCAAGTGGCACCCCGTGATCGGGAACGTGAGTTCGTCAGCCAGTTTCTGTAGTTCGATTTTCCACAGACGGACGCGGTAGCCATTCGATCCACCGCCGTCAGCGGTCACCAATAGGCCCTTGGGTCTCGGATAGCGCTTCTTTCCCATGGCCTTCCACCAGCGGCGGATGGCGTTTACCGCAAAAGCGGCAGTGTCGTGATCCGTTCCTACACTGACCCAGCCAGTATTGTTGTTGATGTCATAAACGCCGTACGGTACGACGCGTTTCAGCTTGGGATCAATGAAGTCATGCACATTGACCTCTTCGGGTGCACCTTTGGGTCTCCATTCGCGGCCTGCATTCTTGAAATTGCCGACCAATTCCTTCTTTTTCGTATCGACCGAGATGACCAGCTGGCCGTCCGTCAAAAAACTGCCAGCTTTTTTGTTGATGTATTCGAACTGACCATTCCGGTCCATATGCTCGCTTCCTTCGTGGGATTTTCGGTTGGCCTGTAAGCTATAGTGCAGCTTGTGCAGGCAATCCCCAACGACCGGATAGCTTATCTCGTGCCCTTTGTCTTTCAGCTCCGCACATAGCTTCCGTAGGCTGAGCGGCGTCCACAACTGCCGCCGCATCGGGTCGCCGCGCGTTGCTGGTTCGAGCAGCGACTTAAGGTCGGAAAGGAGAGTTGGATCCTCGGATATCCTCGATTTACGTCCGCCACCCTGCCGGCGTACCCGGTCTTTTCCAACTGAGCTACGATCTCGGAAATCTTCAAGCCCTCGATATATTGTCCGCCGAGCAAGCCCCGTCGCCTCAGCCACGGCGCTCACGCCGCCATGTCCAATCATACGTGCTTCCGACGCCGCCCAGCGCCGTCGGCTCCGCTCATCCAGCGAAGGAGCCATCGCCTTCCAACGTTTCCGAAGAGTTCTGATGTCAGAAGCGCTTATCACGCGGCGATTCTATCGCTGCTGATTCTCTCCAGGGAATCCCCAAGCGACAATTCTTACAGAGCGTGATAAAATTGACTCAGTTATTTCCTAACACGCCCTTAGTTCGTATGGGATCGGCGTATCCATTCTCGCTCCTTCGGGGGTGGCGACCGGAATAGCGAAATCGGATCGTAATCGGCCGGAGCGTTTTGGGGGGCCTGGAACGGGAAGCTCGAGCGCGGCGATGGCAGCGATGATCGAGGCGGGGGTGGATCCCGCCGTCGTCGCCCGCATGGCGCTCGACGCGATTCGCAATAACAGGCTTTACGTATTTACGGATATGGATCTACGCGAACGGATCAGGACGCGAGGTCAGCAAATCGATTTGAGCTTTGAAGATACGCTCGCGTTTCTGAAAGCGTGTTCACAAGGAT
>JAKAPE010000188.1:0-2355 GCA_021811945.1 Pseudomonadota bacterium
TCCGATCTTCAACGTCCTTCCCATCGTCCAGCGCCTGCGGGATGGTCTTCACGGCCGCTGCCCTGCGCGACGCATCGCCCGTCCGGCCGGATCGGCCGGGCGCTTCAACGATGGTCGTTCGCCGTCGATCATCGCGAAGCTGCCGCAGTAGCGTTCGCCGTCGATGGTCTCGAAAAAACAGCGCGCCCCGAGCTGCAGATCGGTGGCAATGTCGACCACGTTGGACACCGGATAGCCGAGCATCTCGCGCTTGTGCGCCTCGATCAGGAACTCGCGCTTGCTGATGCCGGCAAAAAAAGCAGCACCGGCGCCTCGATGGCGACGACCTCGGCTTGGGTCGCCTGCGTCGGCTCCCAGCGCGTCCAGTCGATGGCGGCGAGCGGGCCGAGTGGAGCACCGCGTTCGCGCATCCACGCCACTACAGTGTGGTGGATTTGACGCTCCGATCATCATTGCGGCAACTCCTCATCGGAGCGTCAAATCCAAAACCACACTCGATTCATAAAGTTGCTAGTGTCCCTTTGCTTCCGACGTTCGTAACAGGGCATGCGGCAAAGTGATACGAACGTCGGAAGCGGGACACTAGTCGTTCGTTGGTGCGCCGGCCGGCGACGCCACCATAAAAGATGAAATTAAGCCAGCCGTCCCGGCACCGCCAGAACACGCGATAGCGCGCTCCTTTGATCGAGCGGCCGGTCAGGAACGCGCCCGCCCGTTTCGGCACGACGCCGTCGAGATCGAAGAAGGCCGGCGCATGGGCGGCGGCGATGACGACCGACGCCTGGGCCGAGACGTCAACCAAGTCGCCGTAGCCTGTGGCGTCGCGCTTGTTGAGCGCGATGAGGGCACCAAGCGCAGCGTGGGCGCCGGCCCAGCCGCACGCCTGCGGTTTGCTTACGCGCAGCGGCGTGCCGTCGGGTTCGCCGGCGAGCGACATCGCGCCGCCCGCCGCCATCAGCTCGAGATCGCTGGCGCGCCAGTGCGCGCGGGGACCGCTGCGGCCGAACGGCGAGATGGCGACAATGACCGGACGCGGGTAGCGCTGGCGCAGCGCGTCGGCGTTGAGACAATCGCCGGGCTGCGAAGACGTTGGCGTCAGCAGGCAGATATCCACCGCCGCTTGGCGCGATCGGTTCCGGCGGCGTCGAGCTTGACGACGTCGGCGCCGAGGTCGGCAAGAATCCGCCCGACCAGCCAGCCGAGTTGATCGGTTGCATCAACCACCGTGACTCCCGCCAGCAGCATAACGACTCCCGGCGTTGTCGGCCTCAGCGCCCGGTGCGCGCCAGCGAGTGGACCCAGCCCACCATGCGCGACTTGGCGTTTTCGATATCCTTCTTCGTGAAGAAGTCCTCCGGGTTGACCCGGTCGACCGGATAAACCGGCCGCAGGAAGTCGCTCTCGTAACCGAAGGGCACCGTGGCATCGATGCCCATGCCGCCTTCAAACTGGGTGTTGGACGCGGTCCATTGCTTGGCGCCGGCGGTCATGCGTTCTGCCGGCATGAAGGTCTGGCCGCGCCCGCCCGGAATCGGATTGAGAATGTCGGTGCGCGGATTCACGCGGGTGGTCAGGCACCACATGATGTCATCCATGGAGTATGGATCAGTGTCCTCGCTTACCGCGATCGCGAGCCGCATGCCCTGCGAACATGACAGTGCCGCGCCGAGGAAATTGCGCTGCCAGCCTTCGTCGATCTGGTGGCGCTTCTTGACCTGGATGATGCAGCCGCCCCAGTCGGTCATGCAGTAGGGGATGACGACGTCCTGCACGATGCCAGGCTGCAGTCGTTCGCACAGCTCGAATATAGCAGCTTCTCGAACGGTCGTATCGATGTTGTGGTCGTCGAGCGTGTGGACGCCGAGCGCGAAAATAATCGGCTTCGTCACCGGCTTGCGCATGGTGACGGCGGTGACATGGAAGGTAGGCGCCTTGTAGGCCTTGCCCATGTAGCCGGCCCATTCCGGATGGAAGTGATAGCGGCCCTGAACGTTGGCGTCCTCTGATTGCTTGGTCTCAAAGCGGCGGTCGCGCGGATGAATATAGCCTTCGAGGACCGTTTCAGCGTCGGCAAGCGTATAGGCTTCGATCGTGCGGCACTTCACCATGCGGATCGGGCGCCCCTGAACCGCGCCGGCGATGCCGATCTCATCGCAGCCCATCGGCAGAATCGCATAATCGAAGCCGGCGCCGGCGAGCAGCGTACAGGCCGGCGGCACCCCGAAACAAATGGTGATGGGAATCGGCTTGTCGTCTTTGTAGTATTTGTTCGCCACCTGCCACATGTGCGAGCCGGGCGAAATTTGGAAGGTGCCGACATTGCCCCAGCGGAAATTCATGCGATTGTAACCGAGG
>JAKAPE010000188.1:2365-9230 GCA_021811945.1 Pseudomonadota bacterium
GGTGCCGCCGTCGAACTGATCAAAGCTGACGCAGCGAATGCCGGAACCGACGGTGAGTTCGGTCTCATAGGTCGTGTGCCGTATGGGCACCATATATTTGTTGACGTCGTCCGGCTTGAGCACCACGTGCTCCTGAACCGGGGCCTCTTCCTGGGGAATGATTACAGGCTTCAGCGGCTTGCGAAACGCTTCGGCAATCTTGCGGGTCCGCTCGATATCATCCTTCCAGCCGAACATCTTGTTGATGACGTTCATGTCGCCGAACAGATTGGTCACGACCCGGTGATTCGGCTTGTTTCTGACGTTGTTGAAAAGCACGGGGCAGCCGCCGTCCAAGTGCTTCTGCAGCCCGGTAATCTCGAGATCGGGATCGACCGGCTTGTCGGTTTCGATCAAGTCGCCTTCCGCTTTCAGCCACTCCAGGGTCTTTCGCAAATCGATCACTTCCTCGGTAGCCGGTTCCGGTCGCTCTTTGCGCTTGGCGTGTTGCATGGTTTAAGCTCCAGTTATCGATGGGAGTTTGACTTCCGTGGTGCCGCGCGTTGATGCGCCTTCAGCTTAGGCGAGGTTTCCCGCCGCCGGCAGAAATCATTACCTCTCTAAGCATTTTGATGATACATCGCTTTGTGCAGGCTGAAAAGGGGCAAAACGAGGCGAGCGATCGATAATGGAATGGTGGCTGCCCAAGCGCCTTCGGGATCGATCGCGAACGCGAACGCCCCCGCCAAGGAACTCATGCGTCTCTGCCGCTGGCGACGACCGCTGCGCAGGTCAATTGGACCGCGATCCCAAGATCTCGCGCAAGCGCTTTGCGAGCTCATTATCTGGGCTGCCGGGTCCGTTTTGCGGCTCGATGCCGACGCCCAGATAGCGATCCGCGACCTCCTTCGAGGAAAGCAGGTCTTGGCCGCTTCCGGTCAGTGCCACGCGGCCATTCTCGATGACATATCCGCGATCGGCGATGGCCAGGCTGAGCCACGCGTTTTGCTCGGACAGAAGAATAGCCAAACCCTGTTCGCGCAGATGCGCGATCCATTCGAATATTTCGGTGACCAGCCGCGGCGCAAGACCGAGCGAGGGCTCGTCGAGCATCAACAGCTTCGGTTCTGCCATCAGCCCGCGAGCGATCGCGAGCATCTGCTGCTGACCTCCGGACAGGTTTCCGGCGAGCGTTGAAAGCCGTTCCTGCAATACCGGAAAGCGCGCGCCGATCTCCGCCAGCGTTGCCGCCCTTTCATCCGTCCGGCCGCGATGCAGATAGGCGCCCAATTGCAGATTGACGCCCACCGTGAGACCGGAAAAAATCTGACGCCCCTCTGGTACGTGCGCTATGCCGAGACGCATGCGCGCCGCCGTCGAATAACCGTCGATGCGCTCGCCGTTAAAGCTTATCGTTCCCGATCGCACTGGCGCCAGACCGGAGATCGCTTTGAGGAGAGTCGATTTGCCGGCGCCGTTGGCTCCGATCAGCGTCACGATCTCGGCCGGGCGTACCGTCAAATCGATCTGGTCGATCACGTTGACGATGCCGTAACCGGCCGCCACGCCGCGCAGTTCGAGTGTCATTGTCGCCGCCCTTCAGTGCGGCCGAGATAGGCCTCGATCACCTTCGGATCCCTCTGGATGTCCTGCGGAGCGCCGCTGGCGATGAGGCGGCCGGCGTCCAGAACGAAAATCCGGTCTGCGATACCCATGACGAGCGACATGTTGTGCTCAACCACCATGATCGTGGTGCCGGCGTCGCAGATCGCCCGCAACAGGGCCGCCAACTCCGACGTTTCGCGGTCGTTCAGACCAGCGGCGGGTTCGTCGAGCAACAGCAGCTTCGGGCCGGCCATCAGCGCGCGTACCACTTCGACCAGCTTTTGCGCTCCAATCGGCAAATCCGTGGTGGCGACGTCGCGCGAATTGCTCAATCCGATCATGTCGAGCAACGCCGCGGCCCTGGCAATCAGCCCGGCTTCCTCGCGCCTCGCGGCGCGGGTCCACAACATTTGCGCGATCGCCGGTGCGCGGACGTGCAGGTGCGCTCCCGCCAGGATATTTTCCAGCGTCGTCATTCCCGGAAAGACCCGCGCGGTTTGAAAGGTGCGGATGACGCCGCGTGCGGCCAGTTCGTGCGCGGCGAGGCCGGCGGCATCCGCGCCGAACAAGCGGACGACGCCGGAGGTCAGCGGATAGAGATTCGTTGCGATGTTGAACAACGTCGTCTTTCCCGCTCCGTTCGGGCCGATGAGCGCACACAGGCTGCCTGCCGGCACGGTGAGGCTGACGTTATCGACCGCCCGCAGGCCCGCGAAGGCCTTCGAAACCGCGCGACATTCAAGGGCGGGAACCGTCAACGTCCGGCTCCCATGCGTTTGAGCCTGCCGCCAGGCAAGGGAACGGCCTGCAGCCACATCGCCACGCGGCCAAACAGGCCTTCCGGCATCACCAGAAAAATGACTACGAGAATGAGGCCTTCCACCGCCGTCTTGAACACGGCGAAGTCCTGCACCAGCGTCGGCAGCAGGGTGAGCGCAAGGGCGCCGAAAAATCCGCCGATCAAGGTTCCTTCGCCGCCCAGAACAAGCATGGCAATGAACTCGAAGGAACGGTTCGTCGAGACGATCTCGGGCGACAGGAAATGAAAGTTGAAAGCATATAAGGCGCCGGACAATGCCGCCAGCGCCGCGGAAATGCACACGGCGACGACCTTGACGCGTCCGACGTTCACGCCGAGCGCGGCCGCTGCGAGCTGATCCGAGCGTACAGCCTTGAGAGTGCGCCCGAAACCAAGCCGCATGCCGCCCGCGAGCATGACGACGAGCGCCACCGACAATCCCAGCGTCAGATAAAACATGCGCACCGGCGTATCGAAGGCAAATCCCGCGACCGCGAAGGCGGGAATGCCGACGAGACCCGAAGGTCCTCCAGTAACATCCACCAGGCCGACGGCAAGCGAATCGATCAGAAGCCCGAACGCCAACGTGGCCAATGCAAGATAGTGGCCGCGGAGCTGACCGGTCGCGAGCGACAGCAGCAGCCCGCAGACCACGCTGAGAGCGATGGCGGCAATAGTCGCAAGCAGCGGCGGCCAGCCATGAGAGGTGGAAAGCACGGCGGCGGCATATCCGCCCACCGCCATAAAGCCGGCATGGCCGAGGCTGACCTGGCCCGCATAACCCATCAGCACGTCAAGGCCGAGCACGGCAATGAACAGGATCAGCGAGATCACCAGCGAGGGCAGCAGTCCGTTCGGCAGCGGCAAAGCGGGGAGCAGCACCAGGACGCCGACAAGCGCGACGGCGAAACCCAAGGATTTGGGGCCTTGCAAGCGCACCAGCGCGCGATGCACGCGCACGTCGTCGCGAACATCGCTGCGCCGCTGCGCGCCGGCCTGGAACAAGCCGGTTGGCCGCAAGATCAGAACGACCAGCAGGAGCAACAACGCCAGCGTGTTGGCGAACAACGAGGACACATAGAAGGCGGCCAACTGTTCGGTGACGCCGAGCAGGAGCCCACCGACGATCGAACCGGCAAAACCTCCCATTCCGCCGATGGCGACGGCAATGAAGCCGGAAATCGTGAAGAACTGCCCCGAATCGAATTGCAACGACATGATCGGCGCGACCAGGATTCCGCCGACGGCGCCGATCATTGCCGCGAGCCCGAAGCTCAACAGCATCATTCGCGGCAGATTGATTCCCATCAGCCGGGCGGCGAGGGGATTTTCGGCGCAGGCACGTAACGCCGCTCCGGCGGTCGTGCGGTGAAGCAGGAGCCACAACCCGATCATGAGCGCCGACGACACCCCGGCAAGCCAGACTCCCTGCGTCGGGATACGCATTCCGTGAAATACAAACGGTGCTTCGCCGGAGAACGGCGGCAGCGCATAGGGTTGGTTTCCCCACACGACGAGCGTAACGCCGATGAAGAAGGTCAACAGCCCGGCTGTGAGAACAAGCGTGCTGCTGGGCGGAAGCCGCGACACCGCCGGTACGAACGTGGCCGCTCCAATAAGCAGACTGAACGCCGTTGCACAGACGACGGCGGCAAACGCGGCAGGCAGGATCGCCCAACCGAAGACGGTCTGAAAATAGTACATGCCCATGGCGCCGAGCACGCAAAATGCGCCCTGCGACAGGTTCACGACGTTGGCCACGCGAAAGACTAGCGAAAAACCCAGGGCGACGATCGCGAATACGCCTCCCTCCAGCAGACCGCCGACAAGAATATCAAAGATTTCCGCCAATTGTTAAATCCGCGGCATCACCGTTGCAGAGGCGTTCCGGTCGGCTGGCTGACCACGGTCCAGGTGTCCGCCGCCGGATCCCAACGGGAGACGAGCGCGTTCTTGACCGTCAGCCCGCGCTGCGGCGCGGATTTGAAGTCGTAGAGTCCGTTTATGCCGGGATAGCTTGTTTGGCTTGCCACATATTTCTTGATCTGCGCGGCGGTCGCATTTGTGCCGACGGCGCGCAGCGCCCCGACCACGATATTGGCGGGGTCCCATGCCAGGGCCGCCATGTTGTCGGGCTTCAAATTTGCCGCCTTGTACGCCGCATAGAACTTTCCCTGTTGCGCTTCAACCCCGGGATCGAGCTTGAACATGCCTTCGTGCGGCAGGAATACGGAGGTGGGTACATACAGCTCCTTGGGCAGAAAGGCCTTGTACTGCCGCATTTGCGCGTAGGTCTGGTTGCCGTTGGTGGTGCCGAACGGCACGTTCAGGCCAGCCTGCACCACAGCTTTCAGGACCGTCGCGATCGGAGCGCCGGTCGACCACGCGATGAACGCCTGCGGATTGGCGAGCTTGATGCGTTCGATTTGAGCGGACACGCTCACGTCTCTTGGATTGAAACGCTGGCGCTCAACTACTTTTACGCTCGCGTTCTCCGGAAGCTTGAGCACGTCGTCGAAGCCGCGTTCGGCGTCCTGACCGGAGGCATCGGTGCTCGACATGAATGCGATCCTGGTCATGCCGCGCAGCCGAAAATACCGTAACAGGGCCTCGATCAGCGCATGGGTGTCCGTGCTTGTCGAATATTGGTAGCTGCCGGGCGCCGGGTGAACGCCAGGCGACAGGCAATAGTCGAACGGTCCTTGCTTCAGGAGCGGCGCCATCGCGTTGCACATGGCGACGATGCTCGAGCCGAGCATGACTGCCGGATGTTCCGGCAAAATGCCGTCAGTGGTCTGGACGGTAAGCTGAGGATTTGTCTGGTCGTCATGAAACACAAATTCGAGCAGCCGCCCGCCAACGCCGCCTTCCTTGTTGATCCGAGCCTGGAATAACTGCAGCGCCTGGCGTTCTCCCTGGCCCAGAAACGCTGCCCCGCCGGTCAACGGAAGAATGACATCGATCTTGTAGGGATCCGCGGCACGGGCGCCGAAGACGCCGAGCATCATCATGCACGCCGCCAGGACGACCGCTCGGTTCGCCAGTTTTAGGATCGACATCGGACCTGCCCCCTCGAAGCGGTAATGTGCCCCCGAACCGCGCCGGTGAATATTAGAGCATAAGATGTCGGGTGCAACATGCATCTCACCGCCGCCGGCAGGACCTCGACATTCGGCCCGGATGCCGGCGACGAAACCTTCTCGAAGATTTTCTCGCGGATTTCATCCCATCCTTGGGATTGAGTTCCGGGGTAGGGGACCTGGGGCTCAGGCGACCCTGAGCCGATTCTCGATATGCTGAGACGATCCCAGCGGCGGCATGCCCAACCTCTCGCGCGCCTCGGCGGGCGTCGCAGGCTCGAAACCAAGGTCGCGTATAACTGTGACGATACGCTCGACGAGCTGAGCATTCGATTTGGCAAGCTCGCCGCGACGATAGTAGATGTTGTCTTCGAACCCGACGCGCACTCCTCCACCCAGCAGGAGCGACTGCAGTGTCGCATGATGCTGCGCCGGACCGATGCCGAGCGTAGAGAACAAGGAACTAGGCGGAAGCTGAGAGACATAGTCCATGAGCGTTTGAGGTCGCCAGGACACCGCGCCTTGATTTACGCGGTTCATGCCCATCACGAATGAAAAGGAATAGGGGGGCTTTAAGAGTTCCTTTTCGATCAGCAATCTTGCATCGTCGATCTGCGAGTTGTTAAAAACTTCCAGCTCTGGCTTGATGCCGCGTTCCTCCATCATCTTCGCAGCGCGGAACAGGAACGAGCGCGTCCAGGCAATGTAGTGTTCAATCCCGTTGGGAAAGCAGACGACGCCGATGCCCATATCCAGCGAGCACATCTCCGGATTCGCATCGAGAGTCTCCAGGCCCTGCTCCGCAGTGTTTAGATGCTTGCCGAGCGCCAGGGCAGGCGCGATCGAATTTTGGATGATGATCGGGGACTTGGCGCGGACAAGGCTGTTGATCTGCCGGAATACGCTCGCGGAGTTCGTCTGCACCCCATTGCGGTCTCGCGCGTGCATGTGCGCGAGAGCGGCGCCGGCGTTGTAGCAATCGTAAACGCAACTCGCGATCTCTTCCGGCTGCTCCGGCAGCGCTGGATTGGCAGCTTTGCCGTGGAAGTTCGATGTCGGCGCGATCGTGACGATAACTTTTGGGCTAGCCATGGACGTGCTCCTCCACCTATTTTCTTGCTGCGGCGTATGGATAAATCATGTTTCCCGTCCTGTACTCGGGCGGCCAGACCACCACCCACTTCTTCAGATCGTTGATTTGGCGGATATCATGATCCGTAATATGCTGGAACTGGGTGAGTATCGAACGTGGTTTTACCCACTCGCCATCCGGACCGAATGCGATCTTGCCGGCGACGGTCGAGAAGGAGTGAGTGTGGATGAAGTGGGCGAGCTTGGCGTGATCGAGGCTCTTCGTTGCCTCCACTGCCGTCGCCAGCACCTGTCCGGCGGCGTAGGTGAG
>JAKAPE010000189.1 GCA_021811945.1 Pseudomonadota bacterium
AACGATTCGCCGTGTCAAGGAGAAATCGCCGCAATTACATGGGTACACATAACGGCCCCTGCCGCGCTTTTCGATTCCAGATCAAATGCTTAGCCGAAAAACTCGCGGCAACTTCGGCCTAGGCATCGCCTAAATGCCGCACTTTCTCGCTGCCAGCGATCCCTCAACTCCGCGACAGGACCTACGTTGAAACAGGTAATCACTATCTGTTCCCTCGTCCGTCCTCTGTCGTCCGCATCTCGCCGGGTCGACCGTTGGCGCCGGCCAGGCGCACCACATCGCCGGTGGCAATTCCATCCGGCGGGTTGACGACCACGCGATCACCGGCCTGGAGGCCGGAGGCGATTTCGATCTCCTTGCCCAGATCGCGGGAAATCGTGACGGTCCTGAGAACGATGCGGTTATCGCTGCCGACCGTGGCGATCGACAGCCCATTCTGATTGAAAATCAGCGCGCTCGCCGGCACGCCGATTGCCGTCTCCGGGTGGGGCAATTGAAAGATGATGGTGGCGAAGGCGCCGGTCATCAGGTCGCCGTCGGCATTGTCGACGACGAGCTGCATGCGCGTTGTGCCGGAGGCTATGTCGACGGCCCGCGCGGAAGCCTCCACCGTTGCAGCAAAACTGCGGCCTGGATACTCGGGCACCGAGATCCGCGCCTTAGTGCCTATCGGGATGTTGGGGACGTAGTTTTGCGGAACGCTGACATAGACGCGCAATTTGCTGATTTGCGAGACCACGAACATCGGCGGTCCGCCGGCGCCGGCGTTGATCAGCGCGCCGATATCGGTGTTGCGCGCTGTGACTAAACCGTCGAACGGCGCCACGATGCGCGTGTATTGTTCGAGCACGCGCAGGCGGTCGAGATTGGCCTGGGCGGCGCGAACGAGCGCCTGTCTGTTGGCGGCGTCGGCTGCGCGCTGATCGAGCTCCTGCTGCGAGATACCGTTCGACTTGATCAGGTTCTGGCCGCGCTTTAGCGTTGTATCCGCGAGCATGGAATTGGCCTGGGCGCTAGCCAGATTGGCCCTCGCCTGCATGATTTGTTGGTCGAGGTCGGGCGCGTCGATGATGGCCAAAAGCTGTCCGGTCTTCACCGGCGTGCCGATATCGGTTTTCCATTCGTTCAGGTAGCCGCTGACGCGGGCGTAGATCTGCGCCTGGGTATAGGCCTCCAGCCGGCCGGGGAGTTCCAAGGTCGTGGCCTTGCTGCGAGTATCGGGCGCTGCGACGGCGACGATGGGAATGGCTTCGTTCTCCGTCCATTCCCGCAGCTTGGCATCGGCCACCTTGCGCGTGGTGAGGCCCATGACGACGATGATGGCGCCAATGCCAAGTGCCGTCACGGCGGCGATATAGACGCTTTGGCGCGTTATCACAGGTGGCTCGGACGAAGCAGCATGCTGGGCGGGAGGCGGAGCCCGCGGGGTGGGATCAGGCGGCATGCGATTCTTCCCTCGGCGGAGTGCCTGCTCTTCCGTGGCGGCCGTGAATGATGCTGAAGACGACCGGTACGAACATCAGCGTCGCGACCGTAGCGAAGATAAGGCCGCCGACCACGGCGCGGCCAAGCGGCGCGTTCTGTTCGCCGCCTTCACCGAGGCCAAGCGCCATTGGCAACATGCCGATGATCATGGCGAGCGCCGTCATCACCACCGGGCGCAGGCGGACAAATCCCGCTTCGATCGCGGCGGCGACCGCATCGCCGTGATATGCGAGCCGTTCCTTGGCGAAGCTGACGACGAGAACGCTGTTGGCGGTGGCGACCCCCATGCACATGATCGCGCCGGTGAGCGCGGGGACCGACAGCGTCGTCTCGGTCGCAAACAGCATCCACACAATGCCAGCGAGAGCCGCCGGCAGCGCCGTAATGATCACCAACGGATCGACCCAGGACTGGAAGTTGACCACGATCAGCAGATAGATGAGGACGACCGCGGCAAGAAGGCCGAAGACGAGCCCGGAGAAGGATTTGTTCATGGTGCTGACCTGTCCGAGCATGGCCACGTGCGCGCCCGTCGGCGCGTCCTTGGCCGCTTCGTCCAAAATCCTCTGCACGTCGGCGACGACCGCGCCGAGGTCGCGACCCTGCGTGGTGCCATAGATCTGGATCATAGGCTGGACGTCGTATTGCGAATAGACCGCAGGCGTCGCCACTCGTCTAATGTCGGCGATGGCGCCCAGCGTCTGCGGCGGCGCCCCCAGCGCGGTAATCGGCAGATTGCGCAGCGCGTTGAGCGAGTCGACCTGATATTGGGGAGTCTGCATCACGATCGAGTAGTTGACGCCGTTTTCCGGGTTGAGCCAGAACGTGGGCGCCACCTGGCTTGATCCCGCGAGGTTGACTACCATGCTGTTGGTGACGTCGCGTTCGGTAATACCGACGTATTGCGCCCGCGTGCGGTCGACGTCGACGTCGAAACTTGGCGCCCCCAGCGACTGCTGGATGCGCGCATCGACCAGGCCGGGAACGTGGCGCAGCCGCCGCAGCAGCCCTTGCGCGTAGACGAAATTCTGCTCCAGACGGGGCCCGCGAATCTGCACTTCGATCGGCGCCGGCGCGCCGAAGTTGAGGATCTGGCTGATGATGTCGGCCGGCAGGAAGGAGAACGTCGTGCCGGGAAAGCGCGCCGGCAATTCGTCGCGCAGCGTGCGTACATATTGCGCGGTGGGATGGTGATCCTCGTTCAGCCCGATCTGAATCTCGCCGTCCTGGGAGCCGATGGTGCCGGTGTTGTTGTAGGTCATGTTGATGCCGCTGACCGGGAAACCGATATTGTCGACCAGCGTCTTCAGCTCCTGCGGCGGAATAACCTCCCGGATGACCTTCTCGATCTCGGCGAATTGCCGCGCCGCTTCCTCGACGCGGGTGCCGATGCGCGTGCGCACGTGCACGAGAATGCGGCCGCCGTCAACCGCGGGAAAGAAGTCGCGCCCAAGATAGGGCGAGAGCGCGAAACTGCCGATGACAAAGGCGAGGAACGAGGTCACGAACATCGCGCGGTGGCGCATCGCCATCCTCAACAGCTCGCGATAGACGAGGCGGCCGCGCTCGAAACGCGCAGCGAAGCGGTGCTGGAAACCCGCCAGAGGATTGCGCAGGCGTGGCCGCCGATCGTCCAGGTCGTGCACGACGCCGGCGGGGTCCCGGCGCAGCATGTATTTCGCCATCGTCGGCACCAGCGTGCGCGATAGAATGAACGACCACACCATGGCCGACATCACCGCTTCCGCCATCGGCACGAACAAAAAGCGCGGCACGCCGGTCAAGAAGAACATCGGCACGAACACGATGCAAATGCAAAGCAGCGACACAAACGCTGGCATGACGATCTGCTGCGCGCCATCCAGGATGGCGGTCTCGACCTCCTTGCCTTGCTCAAGATGCCAATTAATGTTCTCGATCGTGACCGTGGCTTCGTCGACGAGAATGCCGACGGCAAGCGCCAGCCCGCCCAGCGTCATGATGTTGAGAGTCTCGCCCAGCGCCCAAAGCGTCGCAATCGAGCCAAGCACCGAGAGCGGAATGGACGTGGCGATGATCAGCGTCGAGCGGAAACTGCCGAGAAAGAGCAAAATCATCAGGCTGGTCAGCGCAGCGGCAATGACGCCCTCGCGGACGACGCCGCCGACGGCAGCCTTGATGAACAGCGACTGATCTCCGATCGGTGTCAACTTAAGGGTGGCGGGCAGGCTCGCCTTCATCTCGCGCACCGTTTTCTTGACGCCGTCGATGATCGCGAGCGTGGACACCGCGCCGTTCTTAAGCACCTGCATCAGCACTGAGCGGTTGCCATCGACATGCACGATGTTGGTCTGCGGCGGGCTGCCGTCGCGCACATGGGCGACGTCGTGGATATAAACCATGGCGCCGTTGACGGCTTTGATGGGCAGGTCGCCGAGCGCGCTGATCACGGCGGGAGCGTTGTTGAGTTCTATGGCGTATTCGAAGCTGCCGATCTTCTCGGTCCCGACCGGTATGACCAAGTTCTGCGCAGCCAATGCGTTGGCGACATCCTGGCCGGAGAGCCCGCGCGCCTGTAGCGCCGTCGGGTCGATGTCGATCTGCACTTCGCGGAATTTGCCGCCAAAGGGGTAGGGCATCGCCGCGCCCGGCACCGTGACGATGGGAATGCGCACAAAGTTGAGGCCGAGGTCGAACAGCGTCTGCTCCGGGAGACCTTTGCCCGACAGGGCAAGCTGGATGATCGGAACGGTCGAAGCGTTGTAATTGAGGATGAGCGGCGGCACCGCTCCCGGCGGCATTTGCCGCAGCAGGGTTTGCGCGATCGCCGTGACCTGTGCGTTGGCGGTGCGGATGTCGGCGCCCTGCTGGAAGAACACCTTGACGATGCCGAGCCCGGTATAGGAGTTGGCCTCGATATGCTCGATGTCGTTGACCGTCGTTGTCAGCGCTCGCTCGAACGGGGTTACCATGCGGCCGGCCATCTGATCCGGAGCCAGGCCGGTAAAGCTCCAGATCACCGCGATCACTGGAATTCGGATTTCCGGAAAAATATCGATTGGCGTGCGCACGGCCGCAAGCGGACCGATAATGAAGAGGAACAAAGCGAGGACGACAAAGGTATAAGGCCGCCGTAGAGCGATGCGAACAAGCTCAGTCATCGGCGCCGGCTCCCTGGGCGGCGCCCATTTCGCCGCCGCGATGTACACAAGACGCTGCGCAGTCAAAGGCTCATGACTGCGCCGCACAACATAGCTTGCTCGCTCGGTCCTGCGTCACATCCGAGTGACTTCAAAGCACGAACTCAAGCAACGCATCATGGCCGGCATCGACGACGCCAATCGCCATCCAGTCATTCATACCTGGTCTTATAAGCTCGCCCAGGCTGCCTGATATGATTCGAACCATGGAAACGCTGATCCTAGTAAGGTAAGCACGTGAAGTGCCAATTTCCGGCGACAGATTGCCGGCTGGCTGACGTCAGCCCCTCGGCCCGTCCTCCATTGGCGCGAGCTTCGCCCCCGCTGACGCTGAAGGAGACGCGATTCCACGCAATTTCATCCCGCTTTCGGCTGCCGTGTCGATTGCCACGATGACGCGATGCACCGCGACCGCGTCCTCGAACGTTGGTGCTGTCCGGGTGCCCTCGCGCAGGTCGCGAGCCATCCTCGCGTAGATGCGGGCAACGTTCGCCGGCACTGCGTCCTCCGGCCAGCCGGAACGGTAGGAGGCGGGGACCTCCAGCGGCCGGAACGCTTGCTCCTTGCCCCGCGCGCCCTTCAGAGAGAGCGGTACCATCTGCGTGTGTCCCGAGGGGCCTGATACGCGGATGTCTCCCTCCGTCCCGTTAATCTCCCAGAAGAGGCCGTCGCCATCCCGCGCCGCGCCGCCGCGGTAATGGATGGAGAGGGGCACCCCGTTCGCCATGACCCCGCTGACCAAAACCTGGTCCGGCGCGGTCATGGGCAGTGTCTCCCCGGTATCGACCGCAAGGGCCGACGTCCGGCGGGTAGCGAGGACCGCCGAGACCTCCGCGATTTCGCCCAGTACGTCCCTGAGCGCCGCCAGCGTATGTCCTACCGGGATCGTCAGCATGGTGGCGCCATTGGCGCGATCCAGCAGATAGGCGCTGACCTTCTTCTCGGCGATGGAGCCGCCCCAGCCGCCGCCCCGTGCGACCAATGTGGTCGATAGCACTTCACCGACAAAGCCGTCCGCAACCAACTGCTTCAGATGCTCGATCTCCGGGGCGACGCGCGCCTGGGTGCCGACCACACCCAGCACGCCCTTGGCCCGAGCAAGCGTGGCGAGTTCCTCGGCCTCGGCCAGCCCGTTGCCGAGCGGCCATTCACAATAGACGTGCTTACCTGCATCGATCGCTGTCTTCACGATCTTCAGATGATGAGGCACCTTCACCGTGACGGCGACGATGTCGATCTCCGGCGCTGCGACCAGTTCGGCGACATCGGCAAAGGCCCGCGGCAACCCAGTTTCGGCAGCGGCCTTCTCGGCACTCGCCAAGCTGGTGTTCGCAACGCCTACGATCTCGAAGCTTTCGGACAGCGCGCGCAGCGCAGGAATATGGGCGCGCGCCGCCCAGCTCCTGCCCGGCTGCAACCCAACGATGCCGACTCCGAAGCGTTGTCTTGTCATGATATTCGATTCTCCTTCACGCGATCCCGACCTTGCCGCTAAGTAGGCACGGGCACTATAGAGAGAGGGGAGGTTTGCGCTGAACCGAAGCGGCTGCGTGCAAACTCTATGAACGCTCTCAACTTGATCGCGGGACGCCGATCCGGCAGATAAACGAGGTGCATCGGTCGCGACAGTGATCGGTAATCCGGCAGAAGCCTCACGAGGCGGCCAGCAGCGACATCATCAGCCAGTAGCACTTCCGCCACCTGCACAATGCCGAGGCCATCCAACGCGATCCTATGCAGCGCTTGGCAATCGTTGATCTGGCAACGGCCCTGGATTGGCGTACGTTCTTCCCCATTGAGTCCATGAAAAATGAATTCCGTCGCGGGGCCACTTGGCGTGCAACCAAAGCATTCGTGATTGGCCAGATCGGCCGGGCACCTCGGTATCCCATGTTCTTCCAGGTAGCTCGGCGCGGCGCAAAGAGTGAGGCTGAATGGAGTCAAAGGAACGGCGATCACGTCCTTTTCCTCGATCGCACCAAGTCGAAACGCCGCCTCAAAGGCTCCGCTGAGCAGGTCAGTGACCTGATCGGTCAGCACAAGATCGACGTCAACCTCGGGATAGGCTCGAAGAAAATCGCCGAGCGCAGGCGCAAGGCTGTGAATCCCGAAATAAAGTGGCGCACTGATACGAAGTTTGCCGCGGGGGACGGAATGGAGTTCATTGACACTCGCTTCCGCCAACTCGACATCGACGAGGATCGCACGGCACTGCTCGAAGAAGATCCGGCCCGCTTCGGTTAATCCCTGGCGCCGCGTCGTTCTATGAAGCAGGCGCGTGCGCAGGCGCGATTCCAGGTAGCGGACATGCTTGCCGACCATCGTCGGCGATAGCTGGAGCGCTTCGGCGGCCGCCGAAAAACTGCCGAGCTCAACTGCCCGTACGAAGACGTTCATGCTGGTGAGACGGTCCATTCCGCACTGCCAGTTCTAAGTATCTACCCACATAAACAGTTTATCGCCTATCCATGCGAAATACAATGAGTCTGGCCGGTCGAACGGTCGACGGGAATTGGCTCAGGAGCTCGGTAGGAATGGCCCAGGAAAAACGTGAGTCTTCGATCAACCTCTATGTGCTCGACGGGGGCGTCATCGACATTGCCGATATGGACCCGTTTTCCGATACCGGCGAATATCGCGGGCATCCGGGACGGCTCGCCGTTTCCTGCTTCCTGATCCGTCACCCAAGGGGCCTCCTGGTGTGGGATGCAGGTTTGGGCGATGAGATCGCTTCATCTCCTAACGGAGCCGAACTTGCGCCCGGCTTCATCGGCCGCGTCCCGACCCCCCTCGAAGCTCAGATCGGCACACTTGGGCTCACGTTCAAGGACATTGATCTCTTCGCGCCCTCTCACGTGCATCCGGACCATGTCGGCAACGCCAATGCATTTGTGCATTCGACCTGGGTTCTTAATCGTCGCGAGATGGAGTGGTTGGACCAGAATCCCACGCCGGCCGGTGTGAATCCTGCCCAGATAAAGGTAAGGGAGACTGCAACAGTCAAATTGATCGAGGACAACTTCGATGTCTTTGGAGATGGAACGGTTCGAATTCTCCAAATACCTGGCCATACTCCCGGCCACCAAGCTCTCTCGTTGAAGCTCGAGAAGGCCGGTCCGATCATTCTCGCCGGCGACCTCTTTCACTCTCGACACAACCTGGAGCATCGCTGCATTCCTGTTTTCAACACCAGCCGCGCAGAGACCCTGGCCTCGATCGATCGGATGCAGCGGATCGTCGCAAATACCGGCGCTCGATTGGTGCTCTCGCATGCGATGGAGGACGTCGAGGCTCTACCGAAATTCCCCGCCCACCTGGATTGATCGTTGGGACGTAGGTCAATGCCTGAAATCAGAAATTTCCGGATTGCTGTGTCCGATTCCGAGCTTGCCGATCTGCGCACGCGCATCGCTCGGACACGCTGGCCAAACGAGCCAGCGGTAGGCGGATGGACCTACGGCGCGAACCTCACATGGATGAAGTCCGTCGCTGCACACTGGCTTGATGCCTACGACTGGCGGCGCTGGGAGGCGAAGCTGAATGCCATTCCTAACTATCATGTCGCACTTGGCGGCAACGACCTGCATTTCATGATGGAGCGGGGTTCCGGTTCTGACCCCCTGCCAATCATCCTGGGTCATGGCTGGCCTGGATCTGTTGCAGAGTTCCTCGAGGTTATAGAGCCGCTGGCTCATCCAGAGCGCTTCGGCGACGACGTTCGCGATGCCTTCACTGTCGTCGTGCCGAGTCTGCCCGGGTTTGGGTTTTCACAGCCTCCGGACAGCCCGATCACGGCGCGACATATCGCGCACCTATGGGCGGACCTAATGGGCCAGGTCCTCGGCTTTGATCAATATGTTGCCCAGGGCGGCGATTGGGGTGCGTTGATTGCATCCTGGTTGGCGCTCGACCACCCTGAACGGCTGAAGGCGATCCATCTCAACAGCGCTGGCCTCGCCGGCGGCTACGACCGAGCCTTCGATCCTGCCAATCCGCTCGATGACGCCGAGAGCGCTTGGCAGGCTGAAGACGCGAAACGTCGCGGCGGCGTGATGGCTTATCAGGCGATTCAGGGCCAAGAACCGCAAACGTTGGCCTATGGACTGACCGATTCACCGATCGGTCTTGCGGCGTGGATTCTTAATCGCTTCCATGCTTGGACCGTACGCGGCTCGGACAAACCGCCACCATTCGATCTCGATCACCTGCTGACGAATGTGATGCTTTACTGGATCAGCGGCATCAACGCCTCTAACTGGCTCTACGTCAGCATCGCGAATGGGACCGCCCGAAAAACCGCGCCCGGTGAGACAGTGCAGGTTCCAACGGGATTTATGCTCGGTCCAGCGGATAATACCGTCCCTCCGCCCAACCAGTGGCTCGCGCGAATCTTCACCAACATTGTTCATCGCAATGATGCTGAGCGTGGTGGTCATTTCCTCGCGCTAGAGCAAGGGCCGATCTACGTCGAGGAGCTGCGGAATTTCTTTAGAGTCCCCGATAGGGGATCAGGAAACCCCACGCCTTTAGGCGGCTGGGATCGCGGCGTTTCCGGTAT
>JAKAPE010000190.1 GCA_021811945.1 Pseudomonadota bacterium
GCAGCTACCGTCGCCTGCGCTCCGCCGGCCTCTCTCGATTTCCCGCGAACCAGACGATACGAACCATCAAGCTCTACCACCGGCAAATCTACAGCTACGCCTACCACCGCCCGAAGCTCGACTTCCTTCGCGCCGGAACGCTCGACGACAAGCGAAGAGGCGACAAGCGCTTCGCGCCGCTCGCCGATTTCCTCGAACGCGTCCCGACCGAGTGCCCGCACGAGCTGTTCACCAAGGAAGGGAATCCCCAAGCACGCGCGTCGAAATCGTCATTCGACTTCGCCGACACTTCGCGGCTCATCGTCAACCGCAAGGAGAATGCCGCGACCGGAGCGGCCGCTCTCATCATTCCATCCGTCGGCAACAACAAGCTGCGGCACGAGACCCTGCAGCGCTTCATGCTCGCGAACGACTCCGTCACGCTCGCCATTGAGATACCAATCTGGCTCGACGAGAACGACATTGCGGCACTGGAGCGCCAGCACGGAATCGAGCTCGCCCCGAAAACCGACGGCGGAAGGGTAATCACGGGCCACATTGATTTCCTCCAAGTCCGGAACGGCGCCGTCCACATCCTCGACTACAAGCCCGATGCACACACCAACACTCCGATTGCCCAGCTCGCCATCTATGCCCTGGCGCTCACGCGCCGCATTCCGGGACTGACGCTCTTTGACATCAAATGCGCCTGGTTCAACGATCGGGAGTACTGCGAATTCTTTCCGCGCACGCTTTTTGCCGATCGATCATCCCGCCGCGTGGCCGTTCGCTAGGCGATAGAAAGTCAGGGCAAGCGCTGCCGCGTCGAACAGGCCCATGCGTCGGTCCTCCCCTTTCCAAATCTTGCGGGCGGGAGGCACGAAGGGTTCGAACATCGGGATGTTCTTCGCGATCGCGCAGACGACCGCGTATCTCGTCGGCGCTTCCAGGTGGGCGAAGGCTTCTTGAATCTGCTCGCGCGACACTCTGACCGTGACAATCCCTCTGCGGGCAGCCATTTGTTCAATTTGCCGGACAAGCTGCGGAAGATATCTTGCCCGCGGCTCGTAAGAGACGTCCCGAAGGACCAGGACGTCCGGACCGCATCGATCGAGAATGGCCGTTAATCGGCGGAGACGCTTCTGATTCTTTCGTTTTCCGGAGAGGTCAGTCATTCCCCAGTCGACGGGAGAGAGCGGGCTTTCGAAGGTGACATAGGCAAACCCACGCGCGTTCGGAAAGACGGCCATGACGAGGTCGTATCGGCGGACCTTCATACCTATTGTCGGTCCGCGCCATTGGCCGCCCCCGTCAGTGCGTGGTCCAGCAGTTGCAGCTTCGCGGCTGTCTTTGCCGACGACGCGCCCCGCTGCAGGCGATCCTGAAGCTCGTGCATCCGGCGCGTGACATGGCCCTCAACCTCACCGTACAGCCCGGGAAAGATCTCCTCCGCGTCGGCATCGAAGATCAGCTCGCATGCAAATCCGATTGCAAGCGGGATCGTGCGCTCCCGCCGCTCGAACCGCGACACCACCGACCCGCTGTCGTATCCAAGCAGAAACGCCAGCTCCCCCTGCGTGAGCTGCCAGCGCCTTCGGCGCACGCGCAAGTAGCTGTCGAGTTTGCCCATACGTCATGCCGCCAGCCGTAATCGGTGACGATCATGCGCACAATGGTCCTCCCGCCGCGATGGAGATGCTATGCCTGAGAACGTGCCAGGCCGGCAAAGGACAGTTTCACATTGTCTCCATGAGATTCTCATGAGCACGACTTGCCGCAGACATGGGGACGTGGGGACAAGGCCGGTTCGCCACAACACGAGCATGCTCAGATGCGGACGGCGTTTCGCCTGCTCCTGCAACTATGCCTGCAACGTCTTCAACGTCCCCACCTCCCCAGTGGGCACCGGCGAGCCGGCGAGTTCGACACCGTAGCGCGCACACAGATGTTCGATGCCCGGCCGCTCGGTGAGAGGAACCACGTAGACGCCGTGCGTTTTGTAGGCGCGAAGATTCAGGCGTTTCCGCAGGATACTGCCAATCCATCGGTTCGAAATCGGCCGCTCATATTCGGCGCCGTGGCGCTCGATCATCGCTCTCGCCACGGCACCGACCGAAACGCCCGGCCCGTTCGCCTTCCCCATCAGCTCGGCCAGCACCTCCAGCACCTGGGCTTCGGTCGAAAAGCCCCGCTCGGCGACAAGCGCCGATTGGCCGTCGCGCGCCGCCGCCCGCAGCGTATCGCGAAGTTCCGGATCGCGGACCACGCTCAAGAGCGGCAGCAGGATTTGATTCAGCCGGGGTTCAAGCGCCGGATCGACAAGGTGCTGATCGAGGATCGCCTCCGCGAGGCGGCGAAATCGATACAGGAGGAGCTTGTTGCGCAGCCTCCTCGCCTCCTCCCTGAAGCCGGGCGGCAGGTTGATGGGCACATCGGGGCGCAACCCCCGGCCGCCCATCTCCTCGGTGATGAAGCGGCTTTCCAACCCCTGATCGTCGTAGGAGCGGCGCGACGCGACGATCTTCGGCCCGAACACCTGGAACGCTTGGGGGTTGAACTCGCGCTGGCGATTGATCATCGTGCGCAGCACGGGCACGCCGCGAACGTTGCCGTTGTTGAGGATTTTGACGATCTCGGCTTTCTCGTCGCTGAACCGGAAATCGGCCTCGTCGAAGACGAGCGTGCCGCCGAACGCGTTCAGAATGTGGAATATCGGGGATATCGTCGAGGCGCCGCTGGCGAAGAACGCCTTATAGCAGAGCGACCCGATGGTCATCAGCGCGCGGGTCTTGCCGCTGCCCCAATCGCCGCGCAGGCGCAGATACGGCATTTCGTTAAAGGCGTCGTACAGCCACGTGAGCAAAACGTAGTGGCTGGCGATCCTCTCGAACACCGGCCGCACATCGACGTAGCGATGGATGAACTCCTCAATCTCCGACAACAGCGCGCGCTCGTCGCCGTACTCCTCCGGGCGAGCCGGAAGCAGCACGATCTCGTTCTTGATGAGGTTGTTATTGGGCGAGAACGGAACCAGCCGCTCGCCGGCGCCGGCATCAACCGCTTGCTCAATGTTCCATTCGCCGGCGCGCCACACCGCAAGCGCGGTTCGGAGCTCCTCCGGCTCGTAGACCAGCTCCACGATCGTGCCGTCCGCCAAGCGCCGCGATACGACCGGGCTTGGATCCTTTCGCGACTCGGCTTGTTGATCGCTCGCTCCCTTCATTGCCGCATGCTGCCCGATCAAGGAAAGTCGCGAAAGGCGCCGAAGCTTGCCGCACCGTCACCTATTCACGTCTGGAATTGGAAACCCATGCGCGCGTACCATGAAGCGCGATGAACTGGGAACTTTTCGCGACTGCTATCGCATTGCTGCTCGCCGTCGCCTATTACGCCGACAGTCGCCTTCGGCGCCTCCAGGCGTCGATCGATTGCCAGACGGGCGTCTTGCGCGAACTCAACATCAGGGCGGAAAACGCCGGCAAGAAGCTCCTGGCGGCGACCGGCCCCGCTCGATTAACCCCCGCCGGCCAGCGTCTTTTGGCCCGCAGCGGCCTCAAAGCCTACATCGACTCTCACCAGGCCGAATTGCTCGCGCAGTGCGATTCATGCCGCGATTCCTATGAATTCCGAGACTGCGTTTTCCGTCTCTTCGCCGGTTTGACGTTCGACGATCTCCTTGCGCGCGACCTCAAGGAGTTCGCGTTTACCGATGGCGTGAGCACCGATCTGTTGCGCCGGGTGGGCGCCGTATATTTCAGCGAATTTAGCGAGGTGTCCCGGTAATCGACACGTCCCGATGACGATGCGACCTGCGCTGATTTGCCTGTCTGAGTGTCATCGTAGGGTGCACAAAAGCCGCCCAAAGGGCGGCTTTTGCAACATCGGCCTCCATCAGTTGATCCTGTACCGTTCCTACTGGTAATCCCGTGTGCAACCAATACAAAACCGGTTGACCACAGGTTGCCCAAAAACTGATAAAAGCTGATCACTTCCGAGTTAGGTTGAGTACGATTTGCGATTATCATCTAGCTAATAATTCCTTTCATTTGAGCCAAGATTCCGTTGTTTTGCGCGCTCGATCTCTGCTGTCGTGATTTTCTTCTTCAATGGTTCGAATCCCTCCCGGCGCACAGAAACGTTTGACGATGCCGTTCTCGGTGGTGTCCATTTTACGTTGAATTTCCTGGCTATCTTGTCGAACGTCTCAATTCACCGAATCTCGGTTGCCACCAACTGTCGCCACGGGTTGCCCACCGGTTGCCCAAAATCTTCAATTTGAGCGTTTTTCGGGTTCAGCATCTCTATCGCGGAACGCAGCGCACACGGTGCCACGTGCGAGTACCGCATGGTCGTCGTAATGCTGGAGTGCCCGAGCAGTTCTTTCACCACCGTTACCGGGACTCCGCGAAGCGTCAGTTGGGTCGCGAACGTGTGCCGGAGCACATGCCACGTGATCCTGCGGATTTGACCTTCTTTGCAGATTATGCCCAAATCCTCTTCCGCGCGATGAGACGTGAACGGCTCGTTATTTCTGTTTGGATTCGTGAACACGTAGCCCGAAGCCCGTTTCCGTCGGAATAACACCTCGTACACGTCGGCATCGAGTGGAATATGCCGTTCCCGATTGTTCTTCGGCGACACCAGCATCCTTTTGCGGTCGTATTGAGAGTGCCGCACGGACACACTCCGATTCTGCCAATCGATTGACGACCACTGCAATCCTCGAATTTCACCCTGCCGCATCCCGGTGCGCAGCGCCAGCAGCACCATCTCGCGCAACTGGCCCGATGCATGGGACAAGAGCAATTCGCATTCCGCAGGGGTCAAGTAATCGGTTTTGGGCGGCAGGCACCGCAACAGTTTGATCGTCGGCATCTCTGTCCCCCGCCACTCGTGAGCGCATCGAAGGCATTTGCTCAACACCGTCAGCCTGTTGTTTATCGTCTTGTTTAGCATGCCTTTCGCCACCTGCTGAGCCTTATATTGCTCAATGCGATAAGTACCGATCGCGCTCAATGCCATCTTTCCGAAGAATGGAATCAGGCTCACAGCCAATATCTTTTGCTTGGCGTATTGCTCAGAGAACTTGTTGTTGGCGACAACGTACTGCTCGAACCATTCCCACGCGAACTGCTCGAATGCCTGCTCTTGCTGCGCTGGATCACTCGATCTGTCTATGCGCTCGCCTCGCGCGAGCTTCTGCCGCAGCGTTGCCTCGAAAGCCAACGCGCCGGCACGGGAATTGTCGGGGCTCCGCTTCCGGTATCGCGCGTAATTGAAGCGGAAGTCGACCCACCACGATTCTTTAAGTTTTCGTACTGCCATAACTTTATTGGTCGACTGCCTCCACGCGACGCCTGGCCAAGTAAGCTGTGACATCCTCTCTGTGAATGCGAATGCTGCCGCCCACCTTAAGAAAGGCGATCTGCCTTTTTGCCAGCAGGCGTCGAACGCCCGATACGGAGATCTTCAATATCTTGGCTACGTCAGCGATAGCCAGCAACTGCGTACTCGAACCGGAGTCAGCCGATGTGTTGTCAAGGAACCGCACAGGACCACCTCTCATAATGACTCAGATAATGGAAAATAAAAGCGGTAGTGCGCTGTCCGCGGAGCTGTCTGCCAGGTGTTCATGTCGCCATCGTCGACGTTCGGCGGATCGTGCGCTAGAAGCGGAAACTTGCCAACGCGAAACTCTATTAGATGACGATGAACATCCGTAAGACTGTGAAAAAAGACCGCCTTATGCAAAGGCGGTCAGTTGAGAGCAATCAGGCCGTTTCTATCGGTGCGCCGGCGGCCCTGCCGGAAAGCACATGGCTCCCGGTTGCCAACAGCGTCCCTTCTGGTCATGCTCGTCGAGCGTTGCCGCTGGATCGGCCGTGCGCGCGAAATATTTCGCAAGCATGTCCACCAGCTCCTTTTTGCCGTAGCTCTTGAGCTTGCCCATGCGCAAGGATGCCCCGCTCTCGATCGCAACCGATTCGAGTTGATCCCTGCGCAGAAGCGCCAAGAACTCGGCATCGGGCAGCCACCAGTCCCGCATCCCGAGTCCAAGATCGGCCGCCACCCGGTTGAACAGACTTTCACCAGTGTCCAGCGCATCGACGGAGGACTGCCCGAAGGACAGCAGCACCACCACGGTACTGAGCCGATCGAGATCGTCGTCGGAGAGTCCCCGGACCGCCTGGTACACGGCCACTGCCGTGTCTGCCAGGCCGTTCGGGTTTGACACTCGCGCGCGGGCATCGAACTCGATGCCCAACAGGCGCGAGAGACGCGATAGTTCGGCAGAGATCGACGCGAGCGCTTTCGGCTTGTTTGCCGATTCATCCCACGCGGTCACGCAGGGATGCACGTCGATGCTCAGCCGTTTGCTCGGCAGAAGGCCGAGAAGCAGCGAGACGGCGGCGACCTCCTTCGCCTTGCGCGGGTTCTGCAGCAGCGCCGCCTGGAGGGCGATGCTCTTGTGCAGGGCTGCGTAGCGGACGAGGCCGGCAGAGACTTCCGGCCGCTCCTTGGGAGCTTCCGGAATTTCCCTGGTCGCCTCGACCACCTCCTCCTTCACCTCATGGCGGACGAGGCCTCGTCTCATTTCGACCGGGCCGGTGGGGTGCAGGTTGATGACCACGCCTCCCTTCTCGCCCTTTTCGGCGTCCCGGTACTGCCACCACGGAACGCTGTAGCAGTTGAGGACCTCGATGAAGGCGGCCTTCTTGCGCGCTTTTTCCGCGAGCGCCTCGACCGCCTGTTTCTGCAGGGCGAAGAACTGCTCCACGTCGTCGAAATAGGTGGTCTCCTCGTCGGCGAACAGGTCGCGGGTATAGGTGCCGGTGTACTGCTCCAGCGGGAAGATCGCGATCGCGGCCGAGGGTTTCTGCTCGCACAGCATGTCCCGGATCGCGTCGCGGTCGAATTCAGCACCATTTTGCAGGTCCTTGAGCAGGGATCGTTGCTGGTCGTGGGTGCCCAAGGTCATCGCCTCGGCGATGCCGAGCGGCACCTCGCCGTTCTCGACGGCTTCCTTCACTTCGTCACAGAGGTCCGCGAGCGCCAGGCGCCGGCGGATGGTCTGGCCGGAGAGGCCGGTCTTGGCCGAGACATCGTCGATGGACGCTCCGGTCTGGAGCATTTTGGCGAAAGCCTCGGCCTCGTCGATTGGTTCGAGATCGGAACGTTGCACGTTTTCGATCGTGGCGATGCGCAGGGCGTCGCCGTCCCCGAGCTTGCGGATTTCGACCGGGACCTTGTAGTCGCCGTCGATGACGCCTTGGCGCTTGAGCAGCTTCAGGGCGAGCAGGCGGCGCGAGCCGCTGATCACCCGGAATGTCCCGTCGCCGTTCCTTTCGACCACGAGATTTTGCAGCACCCCGTCGGTCTTGATGCTCTCGGCAAGGCCCGCGATCGCGTCCTTGTCGATATGCCGGCGCGGGTTGTCCTTGCCCGGACAGAGCGCCGACAGTGGTACGGTCTTCAGTGTCATTGCTGACTCCTTTGGTCGAGCGCAAAGACTTGCATTCCGCCCTTGAGGCGGAGCGCGGCGTCTCTGGCTCTGGTTGCTGGGATATGCGGCCCTTGTGGGCCGCTCAGGCTGTGAAAGAACTCAGCCATGTTCAGCTTCGACGAAAGGAGATTGCCGCTAAAGACGTGATTTTGTGCCGGACTGGCAAGAGACCGACGTAGAAAGCCAAGACACCAACTGATGGACAGCGTCGAGTTCCGACTTCCATCTCGCGGCGGCAAGTTTGGCGAGCGGCCCGAACCTGTCAAGGATGCGCAGCACCGATATGGCGGCCCTTCGGGCCGTCCTTGACAGGTTCGGGTCCGCCTCGCCGACGATGTCCGCCGCGCGATGGAAGCGAAGCTGTGAGTGCCGTGGTGGTGCTTGATTTACGGTTCAGGCTTTTACAACTCTTCGCTAAAGAAAACCTCCCCGAGGGGGAGGTTGATTGAAAGAGCTTGTTGCCGCGCTCAACGTTACGATCTGATAGACGCTTAAGTCGAAAGCGATCGGACCGGCCGTTATCGCTAGGCGGCATCACGCGCCGGGCCGGTCTCGGTTATCTGCTCGTCCCCTTTCGGGAGCCGCAGCACCACCCGGCCGTCGAGCGGCAGCGCTTGCAGCATCACGGTGAAGCCGTCTCCATCCTGGTGCTGAAAGGCGGCACCGATCGGCACCCAGAAATCGTTTTGGCCTTCGCGCTTGATGACGGTGTAGGCGCGGTATGAGGGCTGTTGGTTCGACATGGTTATCTCCCTTCGGTTTGGTTCGGGTCAGTACTCCTCCGCGAGCATGATGGTCAGCACGCGGGTCGTCTTTTCGGGGTCGCTCGGATCTTCCGATCCGTACCGGCAGTCCAGGTCGTAGCAGTCGATTTTCCAAAAGAACGTTTCGCCGGCGACTTCGAAGCTGCCGAAGTCGTGCTCGCCGTGCGGGTCGTTGTCTTCGGTGAAGTCGCGAAAGGACTGCACCGCAAGAAGCACGCGAGCGTTGACGAGGAGCGGCAAGCACCGGACACCCGGGGTGACCACTATGCGGCCTCCAAGGAACGTGGCGCGAAAGTTGTCGTTGAGCACGCGAATCTTGCGCGTCTTGTCGTCTGCGACCGTGGTCATCGCCGGCCCCCTCAGATGAGGTCTGCGAGGACGAGGGCGGACATCATGGTGTTGCCGCCGCAGGCTTCGCAGTAGCCTTCACGCTGGTCGGGCTCCATCTCCGCGGTGTAGTCGCAGCCCTCGGTCATGCAGATGGCGGGCGACACGCTGTCGGTCATGACCGCCTGTAACAGATCGTAGGGATTGTCGTACCCTTCGATCTCGCACAGCCTCATGAGCTTCTTGGATTTGGTGGTAAGAGCAAGTTCCATGGTTCTCCTCCTCGCTGGCCGGCGACCGAACCATTCGGTTGCCGGGTGGCGAGGCGGAGAAGATCAGGCCGTCGCTAATGATAATGCCGCCGTCGCTTGTTGCTCCGCCTCGTTATCGGCACCCCATCAAAGGCGCCGAGGGAAGAGGCCGAGCCGCGTTTTTTTCTGAGCGCCATTGTGCTCCGCGTCGCGGGCAGAAAAAGACGCGATTGTTTGCCGAATTGGCACAATTCTCTGAACTGATCTGACTCTTCGGCACGCATTGGCGTCATGCACGCCTGCGCGGCTGAGCATACCGTCATCGCATGCCGCTTCGTGCAGATGACGTTACCCATCTCGCCCGCACC
>JAKAPE010000191.1 GCA_021811945.1 Pseudomonadota bacterium
AGCTGGAACTCACGGTTCGAGACGACGATTGCAATCCGGCAGGAATGCTGCGCTATGGCGTCCTGGTCGATCTTGCCTCCTCTGCCGCAGAGCGCGTCGTTGGCGACGAGTATTCGCCACCGCCGACGCTGCTCAATCTCGCGGTGAGCGTACTCGCTCCGACCCGCGCCCGCCGGCTATTGGCGGTGGCGCGTTGCCAACAGCGCGGGGTCGATGTCATGCATGTCGGCGTCTCAATTCATGAGAACGGCAGCGGCGGCACCGCGGTTGTGGTCGGACAGGCGACCTTCACCATATCTCGCCGTGCCGCCAGGCAAATCTGATCGGTGATTCATCAGTCAGAATCGTCTTGACGCTGGCGCTGACCCGGTGTCACGATCGTGCTTGCTGAATAGAACATCTCCGCACCGGCGGCGGCCGGGTGGCGGTGAGCGGTGGGATCGCGTGCCGCGATACCATCAATAAGTCGCGGACTGCTGATGGGGCCAGCGCTTGGTGATCTGATCTCCAAGCATGCCGGGAGGCGCCTTGTCACACAAGGAGAGCACCATGACTACCTTGTCACAGCACCTCGGGAATTTCATCCATGCTCTTGATGCCCGCCGCATGCCGGCAGAGGTCGTGGAGAAGGCGCGCGTGTGCCTGCTCAACGGCTACGGCATGGGGCTTGACTGTCACCGGACGCCTTACGCGCCGGTCGCCCGTGCAGCCGCGCTTGCAATGGACGGGGAGCAACCGCGCGGCGCGAGCATGCTTGGCGACGGCCGCAAGACCTCGATCGGCGGCGCTTGTCTCGCCAATTCCGCGCTCTTTCACGGCCGGGCTCAGGAGGATACCTGCGGTGCGGCGCATTTTGGCACAATCCTGATCCCGATGCTGACGGCGCTGCTCGAAGTTCGAAAATATCCCATCGAACGTCTGCTTGTCGCGCTGATCTCCGGCTATGAGGCCGGGGGACTCTTGGAAAAAGTCTATGCGGGGCACACCACGCCGAGCGGACTGCGCGCTTCCACGGTTTACGGCGCCGTCGCCGCCTCGGCTGCGGCCGCCAAGCTGCTGGCACTCGACGCGGAGCATACCACCGCCGCTCTCGCCAACGCCGTCTCCTTTTCCGGCGGATTGTTGCAGTCATTCACCGATGGAACCGATGAGTGGCGTTATCAGGTCGGCATGGTCGCCAAAACCGGCTGGACTGCCGCTGAACTCGCCAGGGCCGGATCGGTCTCCGCGCCTTATGCCTTCGAAGGCAAGGCAGGCTTCGTGCGCACATTCGCCCGCTGCGATTGCGACGTTTCGGCGCTGGTCAAGCGTCTCGGCAATGACTGGGCGGTTTTGCGCGTGACATTCAAGCCCTACCCGGTGTGCGCCTTCAACCAGACACCGGTGACGGCCGGGCTCGGGCTGCGGGAAAAGCTCGGCGGCACCGAGTTGAAAACAGTGCGCGTGCGCATGAACCCGTACGAAACCGGCTACGCCGGCATGGACGCGGTCGGGCCGTTCAACTCGGTCTCCGGCACTTTGATGAGCATCCCGTTTTGCATCGCCACCACGCTCGTCTACGGCGTCCCCGACATGAAAAGAATGACCACGTATGATGATGCAAAAGTGAACGACCTCGTTGGCCGCATCACGCTGATCAGCGATGCGGCGGTGCCGACATTGTCCTGCATCATCGAAGCCGACACCGCGGATGGCCGCACCGTGACGCAGCATCAAACGATGACGACGGCTGACTTTGCCTATGACCGTGCAGGCGTATCGCGACTGGTGCGGCGCATTGGCCTCGAAGAGGACGTGCCGGCGGCTGCCTTCGATCGAATCGAGGCTTTCGTCGACCGGTTGCCGCGCGCCTCCATCGATGACGTGATTGATGCCTTCGCGCTGATAGCGCCAAACCGGCAGGCGGCCTGATACCGAGGACGCTGCAACGGTTGTATCATGGATGGCATCACGGTCATCACCGGCGGCCTAAGCGGCATTGGCGCGGCTACCGCCTCGGCGGCGGCGTCAAAAGGACAGCGCGTCGTCGTGCTCGATCGTGCTGCGCGATCCGAGACCATTGCATCGGCCGGCATTACCGTCTTTCCCGAATCGGTCGATGTCTCGGATGAGACGACGGTCGCAGCGGCGTGCGACAAAATCGAAAGTCAGCATGGTCCGGTCATTGCGCTGGTAAATGCAGCGGGAATTCTCGGCAAGATGCACGCGCCGTCGCGCCTTGCAATGGCAGATTGGGACCGGGAGATCGCGGTGGACCTGCGCGGCACGTTCGTTGTTTGTCGCGAAGTCGGATCGCGCATGGTCCGCCGGCAAGCGGGCGCCATTGTCAATGTTGCCTCCGTCGTCGGTATGGTCTCGGCGCCGGTGCATGGTTACGCCCCGGCGAAAGCCGCCGTCATACATCTGACGACGACGCTGGCCGCGGAATGGGGCCCCTTTGACATCCGGGTCAACTGCGTGTCGCCTGGCTTCACGGAGACGCCGGCACTGGCAAAAGGCATTGCCGCCGGCGCGCTGGATCGTGATCGCATGATAAGCACCGCAGCGCTAAAGAGGTTGGTTAGACCGCAGGAGGTTGCGGCCGCAATCCTATGGCTGTTGAGCGAAGAAGCCAGCGGTATCACCGGCGTCAACCTTCCGGTCGATGCCGGTTATCTCGCCGGCGTTCCGTGGCAGGCGTATGGCGGACTGCACGCTCGAATCGAGTGAATGGGTCTATCGACACCATCGCCGGCGTCCCATCCCGTCCCTGTCAGAAGATCCTCTTATACTGCCTATAACGTGATCGGATTAGATCGGCGATCTCGGTTTTTGTACGGTCGCTGCAGGTCGCCTGCGGCCTGTCGGAGCTTGTCATTTTACAAAGATTGGGAGCCGAGCTGATGACAGACAAATATGGAAAATCTCCGCCGATGGCGGTTGACAAGGACTGGGTGGGAAGCCTGAGCATGGACCGGCTGCGGACGGGCCGCCGCGACCGGGCGCAGGATATCCTCTTCAAGAAGCACAATTTCGGCGCCTTCCTGTCGCTGAACGAGTGGAACACCCGCTACGTTACCAGCACTTATACCCCGGCGTGGACAACGGGAAATTCGGGTCTGCGCTATGCGCTTTGGGTCAAAGGCGACCCGTGGCCGATCGTCTTTGAGCAGGGGGAAATCGGCTATCATACCGAGCGCAGCTCGCCGTGGCTTCCGCCGGGCTATGTGCGCTATGCCATCACGGGCATGGGCTGGATATCGCGCTGCATGGGAGAAGCGGCGCACAAGGATGCAACCAAGCGGTTTGTCGATCAGATCTGCGCGGAGCTGAAACGCGCCGGCGTTCAGAACGAGGTGCTGGCCCTCGACTTTAACGATCCCTCGATCGACGCCGCCTTCCAGGCGCGCGGCGTCAAGACCAGCAGTGAAGGCTACTTGGCGATGCTCGAAGCGCGCAAGATCAAACTTCCCGAGGAGGTCGCGTGCCTGCGCAACACCTGCATCATCGGCGATGCCATGTTCCAGGCGTTGACGGACACCGCCAGGCCCGGCGTCAGCGAGAATGACGTTCTGGCCGAGGCTTTCAAAGCCTGCTACTCCCTCGGAGGCGAAGTCTATTCCGGGGTGTTTTGCACCTCCGGTCCCTATAGCTGGCCCAACCTCCGAGGCACAACCGGGCGCACGCTCGAGCCCAGTGACGTGATCTACATGGACGTCTACAACACGGCCTGGAACGGCTACAAAACGTGCTACTATCGCACGTTCAGTCTCGGCGAGCCTTCGAAAGCCACCAAAGACGCTTACCAGCGGGCCTATGACTGGCTTTACGGCGCCATCAACATCATCAAGCCCGGGGTCACGACCAAGGAGATTGCCGCAAAATGGCCGCCCGGACCGAAGGTGTGGGCCGATATCGGCGTCAAGACCGAGGATCAGACCGCGGGTAGCAACTGGGCGCACGGTATCGGTCTCACCCTTTACGAGCCGCCGCTGGTGTGGCGCGCCTGCTCGCTCGATTACCCGATGGTGATCGAAGAGGACATGTGCTTCGCGATCGAGACCCAGGAGGGCGACGGCGAGGGTCAGGGCGTCCGCATCGAAGAGGTGATTCACGTCACCAAGACCGGCGTCGAGATCCTTTCGCGGTGGCCGGTCAAGGAAATGACGGTCATTTCGTGCTGATCGCTGTTGGCGCCCCTCGCCTTTGCTGGGCGAGGGGCGTTTTTTCTATCGCTCGTTCTCGGAGGTGTGCATGATCGTCTACACCTACGCCTGTAAAGACTGTGCCCACACGTTCGATGCGCTGGTCGCTTCCGAGCGCGAGCAACCTGGTTGTCCGATGTGCCGATCCGACAACACCCGTCTTGATCCGGTCTGCCGGCCGTCGATTCGGTCGTCCGGCAAGCGACGGCGCAGGGTATTCGACATGAGTTCGGGCAGTTGCCCCTGCGGCTGCGGCAACAAGAAATCCCGGTTCAAAGCAGCGGCGGTATGACGCCGATGGTCGCCGAAGGTGCCGCGTACTGACGACGACCTCTAAAGTGCAGGTATTGCCGCCCGCCAAAAAGTTGCAAACCCGCCTGAGGGACATCGGGTCATGTCGTCCGACGTCGTGTTCTGGCTGGCACTCGCGGCAAAGCTGGTGTTGACGGCTGGAATCGTCGTTTCTGCCTCGTTCGTGACCGAGCGCGCGGGACCCCTGATCGGCGCCCTCGTGGTCACGCTCCCTGTCACGGTGTGGCCGGCTTATGTCTTCCTTGCATTGGATCACGACAAAATTTTTATCGCCGACAGCGCGGTCGGCGGGCTTGGGATGAACGCGGTGAGCGCGGTCTTCATGCTGGTCTATATTGTGTTGGCGCAACGGCGCGGCATTGCCGCGAGCTTGTTCGCGGCTTTGGCCGCATGGTTGGCTCTCGCCATGGCGGCACGTTTCGTGCCGTGGACAATAACCCGGTCGATTTTGGCCAACCTTGTCGTTTACCCGGCATGCATTGTGGCAACGCGCAGATTCTGCGACGTGATTATGCCGCCGAAGCGGCGCGAGTGGTACGACCTGCCTTTGCGCACGCTGCTGGTCTGCGCGCTGGTGGGGACGGTGCTCGTGATCAGCAATGTCGTCGGACCGATGGCCACCGGATTTGTTGCGGTGTTTCCGATTTCGACAACGAGCACCATGCTGATCCTCCATCCCCGTATCGGCGGACCGGCGAGCGCGGCGGTGATCGCCAACGGACTCTTTGGCTTGGCCGGGGTGGGAGCCGGATTGGCGGCCCTGCGGCTTTCCGTGATGCCGCTCGGCCTCTTGCCGTCACTGGGGCTCGCATTGCTCGTTCCCGTAAGTTGGAACCTGATGATCTGGCTTGTCCACAAGCGCCGTTCCCATCTCATCATCAGAACGCGTCTGTTGCGGCGGCTGCCTTGAGCAGAGTCGCCAATATCGTCCGCGGCAACGACTGAAATTTTCTCGCGCAGGCGTCGTATGAGATGGAGTCCCATAAAGGTCGATGATCGGAGCGGCAAATGGCGAAAGGGGAGACCATGCTGGCAGCGCTTTCATTCACGCCGTCGGAGTCAAAGCGATTGATTGCAAAAGGGGTGGCCGCGATGCCTGCGGTGCAGCTTGCACTCTCCCAAGGCCAAGTAGTGATCGCCCATGGCTCAACGGACGTATATGTGGCAGAGGAGCTTTTAGGCTGTTGTCCGCAGCGCGAGCAATTTTTGTCGGGACAGATAATAAACGGCGTACTGTGTCAAACGTCGCCCGAAGAAAAGCCGGCGATTATCCGCGTTGCAGGCGGCCAGCTCATGAGTCCCAAGCCGACGATGGAAGAGACGCTGCGCGACTTCACGGCGACCGATGTATTCATCAAGGGCGCGAACGCGGTGGACCCGCAGGGCAATGCCGGCGTGTTGTGCGCTCATCCGGCAGGCGGCACCATCGGCTTCGCTTACGGCATAATCAGCGCTCGGGGCCTGCAACTTATCGTTCCAGTAGGCCTTGAAAAATTGGTAGCCTCGGTGCCGGAGGCCGCGCGCTACCTGGGCCAGGAAAGGCTATATTATCATTCGGGATTGAAGGTCGGCATGTTGACGATCACCAACGGCATGGTGATCACCGAGATTCAAGCGTTGCAGATCTTGTTTGGCGTGAGGGCCGTTCACGTCGGCGGCGGCGGCGTCAACGGCTCCGAAGGCACAGTAGTGATTGCGATTGAGGGAGAAAAATCGCAATTGGACGATGCGATCAGACTTTACGAACGCATCAAGGGCGAGCCGCCGTTGCAGCCGCAGAAGGCGTATTGTCTCAACTGCCTGCCAACAACGCCCAGCATGACGAAGACAAAAACGGAGCAGTTCAGCGGAGAGGAAAGGCGCTATTGCATGTATCAAGGGAGCCGTGAGGACGAGCTGCCCGATTTTTTCAGGCGTCGGACGCCCATTGGCGAATACGATGGCGGAAAACGTTCGACGCGTGGAAGCTGATACGCGACACGTGTCTTTGCGCCGCACTATTGTGCGGCCTTTGCAGGCCGCTTCCTCTGCCTGCTTACGGCAAGATAGTGTGACATCAGGTCGGCGGCGCGGTTTGTCTCGGTACGCAAGGCGTCGACAAAAGCCGTTGCCGTCGGGGAAAGCGGAAATTGAGTCAAATAAATCAGGTAAAGATTCACTCCGAACTGCGCGTCGGTAATCGGGTTGAGCGTGAGATCCCGATCGTCCCTGTCGCGCACGATGGCGGCCAAGGGAAGAATTGTTACCCAGTCCGAGCCGCGGGCGAGGGCGATCATTCCAGGAACCGAGTCCATTTCCAAAACCCGTTTCACACTCAGCGAACGGGTCCAGATGGCCCGCTCGATGGTCGCCCGCAGGCTGTGGCGGCGTCCGGGCATGATCATTTTCACCGGCGGGATGTCCGCAAGGCGCAGAGGCCCCGGCGAAAGGCCAAAGGCCGCGCCCGAAATCAATACGGCCGGACCGTCGGCCAGCTTCTCGATTTCCAGACCCTCATGTCGCGGCGGCTCGACCACGAAGGCAAGATCAATTTCGCGGGCCAACACCCAGTCGGTTAATGTCCCGCTGAAGGACTCCGTGATGCTCAACTCGATCGCGGGATGCGTTTCGATGAATCGCGGCAGAAACGACGGCAGGATGCCACGCACCAGGGACGGAATCACGCCGGCGCGAACCGTGCCGGAGACTTGTTTGGTCAGGGCGGCCATATCGAGTTCGGCGGAGCGGAGCGAGCGAAGAATGGAAATCGCGTGATGATAGAAGCGCCGTCCGGCGACCGTCGGAATCGCTCCGGCGACCGAACGCTCGAAAAGGTTGGCGCCGACGAGTTCCTCGACATTTCGCACCTGCGCGCTGAGAGCCGGTTGGGTACACCGCTCGCGCTCGGCCGCTTTGGTAAAGCTGCCCTCCTCGTAGACCGCGACAAAATACTGCAGGTGACGAAAGCTAATGCACGGAATCATCTTACCCCACGTTGCTTTGCACGATCCCGCCAACGCAACGCACGCTGTCCCGGGGGTATTCGCTGGTCGGCCCGCGCATAGTACAAGATTTTGTCGAGGTAGCTCAACGTCGCGTTTCGCTCCAACTGACTGTTCCGAGGTCGAGCGCCAGATCTTGCTGCCCACCTTCCAAAGCCGGCAATAGAGCGGTGCCGGGCCAAAGTACCGACACAGCGCATCGTTATAGCCGCCGGTGTCAGACCAGGAGCCCGCTTCCTAGCCGAAGCCTCATCCGCGGGATAGATCAGCCATTCTATCACAGTCTCATCGCCCGATGGGCGCAGGGTGCCCTACTGCAGGTCCCGTCGTTTGCCGGCATACCCACAGAAGCCGGGATTAGCCGAAGCGCGGCCCAGACCGGACCGGTCGATCAATAGTTTTGCGTTATACGAATTATAAGAATAACTGAGTTTCTTGTTGCACCAAAAATCCATAGGCTCATTTGGCGTCCGCCTCTGTCGTTTGCTCGCCGCTTCGGCGGATGTCGCCATAAATATCGGGAGGGATAGCAGATGCTTCTGTTGCGCCAAACAATTGTCTTTACCGCCCTGGCAATTGTGGCAACGATCATGGCCAATGCACCGGCGGCGGCGGCAGAGCCGATCCGCATCGGCTTCGGTATGGCGTTGACAGGACCGCTCGCGCCGAACGGCAAGTCCGCGCTGCTCGCGATGAAGATCTGGGAGAAAGACGTCAACGCCGCTGGCGGACTGCTCGGCCGGCCGGTCAAGCTCGTTTACTACGACGACCAGTCCAATCCCTCGACGGTGCCCGGCATCTACACCAAGCTTCTGGATGTCGACAAGGTCGACCTGATCATGGGCGGCTATGGCACCAACATGCTGGCGCCGGCCATGCCGATCATGATGCGGAAGAACAAGGTGTTCATCGGGATTTTTGGCGTCGCCGTCAACACCGCCTTCAAATATCCGGGTTATTTTGCCATGATTCCGGATGGTCCGGATCCAAAGGCTGCGTTCGCCAAGCCGTTTTTCGATGTAGCAATGGCGCAGAAGCCCAAGCCGCGGACGATCGCGATTGTGGGGGCAGACGCGGAGTTCTCGCAAAATGCCATGGACGGCGCGCGGGCAAACGCAAGGGCCGCCGGGCTGAAAATCGTCTATGACAAGACGTACCCGCCCGCGAACACCGATTTTGGGCCGATCGTGCGAGCGATACAGGCAACCAATCCGGACCTCGTCTTTATTGGCTCCTACCCGCTTGATTCGGTCGGGATGGTGCGCGCGGTCAATGAAGCCGGCTTCAAGCCGAAGATGATCGGCGGCGGGATGGTGGGACTGCAGGCAACCGTGTTCAAGAAGCAGTTGGGCCCTCTGCTCAACGGATTCGTCAACTACGATTTCTGGCTGCCGGTAAAGACCATGCAGTTTCCGGGTGTGATGGAGTTTATCAAGAAATATCAGGCGCAGGCGCCGGCGGAGGGCGTGGATCCCCTGGGCTACTATATTGCTCCATGGGGTTACGCGGACTTGCAGGTGCTCGCTCAGGCCGTCAAGGCCACCAAGAGTCTCGATGACGGCAAGCTAATAAAATACATCCACCGCGCCACGTTCAAGACCCTGGCCGGCAACATTAAATTCGGTGCTGACGGCGAATGGGCCAAGTCGCGCGTGTTGGAGGTCCAGTTCCACAACATCAAAGGCAACGGCCTCGAGCAATTCAAGGAAGTGTCGG
>JAKAPE010000192.1 GCA_021811945.1 Pseudomonadota bacterium
AAACTATACACTAACTTTTGCCTTTTTCCCTTGAATTTCAATATCATTTGCCATCTTTCAATCCTTTCGATGCGCTTTAGCCGCCCGCTCCGACGGCACAAACAATATCGTGCTATAAATCTAATTGTCAAACTTATTATCGACCATATCCGCCATATCGCCTAGCGGAAGCCTGCGTGGCCCGAACAACTCACTCCGCCGCCGCTCTTAGCTCCGCCTTGACCTCGTCGAGCAGCTCTTTCACCTTCGAGCCTTCCAGCCGCGCGATGTCGTCCTGATACTTGAGGAGGACGCCGAGCGTATCGGAAACCGTCGCCGGGTCGAGCGCGACCACGTCGAGCTCGGACAAGGCGGCGGCCCAGTCGAGCGTCTCGGCAACGCCCGGCGATTTGAATAGATCCTGCTTGCGCAAGGCCTGTACGAACGCCACTAGCTGCTCGGACAGATTCTTGCCGACTCCCGGTACCTTGGTGCGCACGATGGCGAGTTCGCGCTCGGCGCTCGGGTAGCCGACCCAGTGATAGAGGCAACGGCGTTTGAGCGCGTCGTGCACCTCGCGCGTGCGGTTCGAGGTGATGATCACGATCGGCGGGTGCGCGGCCTTCACCGTGCCCAACTCCGGAACGGTGACCTGAAAATCGCCGAGCACTTCGAGCAGGAACGCTTCGAACGCCTCGTCCGTGCGGTCGATCTCATCGATCAGGAGCACCGGCGCGCCGGCGGTATCGGGTTCGAGTGCCTGCAGCAGCGGACGCTTGATCAAAAAGCGCTCGGAGAAGACATCGTGCTCGAGCCGCGCGCGGTCATGCTCACCCTCGGCCTCGGCGACGCGGATCGCGATCATCTGCGCCGCATAGTTCCACTCGTAGACCGCTGCTGAGATGTCCAGTCCTTCGTAACATTGCAAGCGAATGAGATGCCGCCTGAGGGTAGTCGAAAGCACCTTGGCGATCTCGGTCTTGCCGACGCCGGCCTCGCCTTCGAGAAAGAGCGGGCGGCCCATTTTCAGCGCAAGGTAGAGCACAGTGCCGAGCGAACGGTCGGCAAGATACTCGGCCTCTGCCAGCAGAGCGACGGTGGCGTCGATCGAAACCGGCGACGGGCGGGATTGTATGAGTTGCGTCACGTGAATTCGCGGTCCTGCAAACGCAAAAAACACAAAAACCTCTCCCCGGTAGGGAGAGGTTGGTCCGAGCCAGGCGCGGACCGGGCGGGGAATCCTTCAGCGATGATGTAGTGCGGGAATCCTCTCACCCCAACCCTCTCAGTGGCTGGAAGAGGAAGATTTGCTTATTTTCCCACCGCCTCCGCCACGGCCCGGCGCGCGAGCACGCCGACGAGGTGGGCGCGGTATTCGGCGCTGCCGTGAATATCGCTGTTCATGCCGTCGGCCGGAATCGTCATGCCCTCAAGGGATTTCGGCGAAAACCGCTTTTTCAGGGCTTCTTCGAAACTCTGGATCCGGAACACGCCGTTGGCGCCGGCGCCGGTGACGGCGACGCGGATGTCGCCGCCGCGCTTGGCGACGAATACGCCCACTAGCGCGTAACGCGAGGCTTGGTTGCGGAATTTCTGGTAGGCCGCCTTCTTCGGGATCGGGAAGCTCACTTTGGTGATGATTTCCGCCGGCTCAAGCGCGGTGGAGAACATGCCGGTAAAGAAATCGTCGGCCTTTATGCGGCGTTTGTTGGTGACGATGGTGGCGCCGAGCCCAAGGCAGGCGGCCGGGTAGTCGGCGCTCGGATCGTTGTTGGCGATGGAGCCGCCGATGGTGCCCATGTGGCGCACCGCCGGGTCGCCGATCATGCCGGCAAGCTTGGCCAGGACCGGAATGGCCTGCTGCACGACAGGCGAACCATGCACATCGGCGTGCCTCGCCATCGCGCCGATGGTGAGCGCCCGGCCGGTCAGCTCGATGCCTTCCAGACCCTCGATGCGTGACAGGTCGATCAATTCCGGCGGGCTGGCGAGGCGCAGCTTCATGGTCGGCAGCAACGTGTGACCGCCGGCCAGCGGCTTGGCATCCCCGTTCTTGCTGAGGAGATTGGCGGCCTGTCGCAGCGTCTCGGGACGGCGGAAGGTAAAGGCGTACATCTCAAATCCTCCCTGATCTCTTCAAATCGTCACGCCGCGTGCGGCAGCGAGCGACCCGCCTTCTTGAGCGCGGCCCACACCGCCTGCGGCGTCGCCGGCATAGCGATGGCTTCGGTGCCGATGGCGTCGGTGATGGCATTGATGACCGCGGCCGGCGCGGCGATGGCGCCGGCTTCGCCGCAGCCCTTGATGCCGAGCGGATTGGACGGACATTTGGTGACCGTCGTGGCGACGTTGAGCGCCGGCAAGTGGTCGGCGCGCGGCATGCAATAGTCGAGGAGCGAGCCGGTCACCAATTGGCCATCCTTGTCGTAGACGGCACCCTCGTAGAGGGCCTGGCCGACGCCCTGCGCGACGCCTCCGTGCACCTGACCCTCCACGATCATCGGATTGACGACGACGCCGAAATCATCGACCGCGGTCCAGGCAGCAATCTCGGTGTTGCCCGTCTCCGGATCGATTTCGACTTCGCAGATATGACAACCGGCCGGGAAGGTGAAATTCGTCGGATCGTAGAACGCGCCCTCCTTCAGCCCCGGTTCCAGCTCTTGGCCGGAGAACTTGTGCGCGATATAGGCGTTGAGCGCGACTTCGCCCCAGGCGGCGGATTTGTCGGTGCCGGCGACACTGAATTTCCCGTCCTTGAATTCGATGTCGCCTTCGGCCGCTTCGAGCATGTGCGCGGCGACCTTCTTCGCCTTGGCTTCGACCTTGTCGAGCGCCTTGACGAGCGCCGACATGCCGACCGCGCCCGAACGCGAGCCGTAGGTGCCCATGCCGAACTGCACCTTGTCGGTGTCGCCGTGTATGATCGAAACGTTGTCGATCGGAATGCCAAGCCGGTCGCTGACGAGTTGCGCGAAGGTCGTTTCGTGTCCCTGGCCGTGCGCATGACAGCCGGTGAGGACTTCGACGGAGCCGGTCGGATTGACGCGAACCTCAGCGGATTCCCACAGGCCAACGCCGGCGCCCAGCGAGCCGACGGCAGCCGACGGCGCAATGCCGCAGGCCTCGATATAGGTCGAAAATCCGACACCGCGTAGCTTGCCGTTACGAGCCGACTCGCGCTTGCGCCTGCCGAAACCTTTGTAGTCGGCAATTTCCAATGCCCGCTTCAGCGAGGCGTTATAGTCGCCGGTATCATAATTCATGATCACCGGCGTCTGGTGCGGGAATTCTTTGACGAAATTCTTCCGCCGCAGCTCCGCCGGATCCTGGCCCATTTCGCGCGCTCCGACCTCGACCAGGCGCTCGACGACGAAGGTGGCTTCCGGCCGTCCGGCGCCGCGATAAGCGTCGACGGGGCCGGTATTGGTGTAGACCGCATCCACCTCGCAATAGATCTGCGGGATCTCATACTGACCCGACAGCAGGGTCGCGTAAAGGTAGGTCGGGACGGCCGAGGAGAACGTCGACATGTAGGCGCCAAGATTGGCGACGGTTTTGGCGCGCAGCGCGACGATCCTGCCCTCGGCGTCAAAGGCCATTTCGGCGTGGGTAACGTGATCGCGGCCGTGCGCGTCGCACAGGAACGACTCCGAGCGTTCGGCGGTCCATTTCACCGGTCGTCCGACCCGCTTCGCCGCCCACAACGCCACGACTTCCTCGGGGTAGATGAAGATCTTTGAACCGAAGCCGCCGCCGACGTCGGGTGCGATGACGCGCAGCTTGTGTTCCGGGGCCATGCCGACGAAAGCGGCGATGACCAGGCGCGCCACGTGCGGATTTTGCGACGTGTTCCACAGCGTGAATGTGCCCGATCCGGTGTCGTAATCGCCGATGGCGACGCGTGGCTCCATCGCGTTCGGCACCAGGCGATTGTTGACGAGATCGAGTTTGGTGACATGCTTGGCGGATGTGAAGGCGCTTTCGACCGCCTTGGCGTCGCCGAGATGCCATTGGTAGATGGTGTTGTTGGGCGCGACCTCGTGAATTTGCGGCACGCCGGACTTTTGCGCCTGCGCCGGATCGGTCACGGCCGGCAGCACCGCGTAGTCGACTTTGACCTTCTCGGCGGCGTCGCGCGCTTGCGCCAGTGTCGCCGCGATTACCACCGCAACCGGATCGCCCACAAAGCAAGCCTTGCCGCTGGCGAGCGCCGGATGCGGCGCCATTTTCATCGGTGAGCCGTCCTTGGAATGGATCATCCAGCCGCAGATGAGGTTGCCGATCTTGTCGGCGGCAAGCTCGGCGCCGGTGAGCACTCCCAACACGCCGGGCATGCGGGCAGCTTCCTTGGCCTCGATCGATTTGATCGTGGCGTGGGCGTGCGGCGAGCGTACGAAATAGGCGTAAGCCTGGCCGGGCTGGTTGATGTCGTCGGTGTAGTGGCCCTTGCCGGTGATGAAGCGGTGATCCTCCTTGCGGCGCACGGCCGCGCCGATCCCGGTCGCACACATCGTATGTTCCTCCCGAACTTCTCTGTGATGTTCCCTATTGTCGTTCCTCAGCGTGATTTCCTGGGTTATTCCGCCGCTTGCGAGGCCGCGCCGGCCTGCATGGCGCGGGCGCCCGCCGCGATGGCCTTGACGATATTGTGATAGCCGGTGCAGCGGCAGATATTGCCTTCCAGCTCCTCGCGGATAGTGCGGTCGTCGAGCTCGTGGCCCTTGCGGCGCACGATATCGACCGCGGTCATGATCATGCCGGGGGTGCAATAGCCGCATTGCAGCCCGTGGTTCTCGCGGAAAGCCTCCTGCATCGGATGCAGCGGTCCGTCCGTCGGCGCCAATCCCTCGATCGTCAGCACCTGTGCGCCTTCAAGTTGCAGGGCGAGCACGGTACAGGATTTCACAGCCTTGCCGTTGACGTGCACGACGCAAGCGCCGCATTGCGAAGTATCGCAGCCGACATGGGTGCCGGTAAGCCGCAGCTCCTCACGCAGCAGTTGCACCAGCAGGGTGCGCGGATCGACATCGGTGGTGACGGGTTTGCCGTTCACTGTCAGGGATACGGCTGCCATAAGCGCCTCCTCCTCCAAAATTCTCATGTTCGTGGGCGGCTTGCGGCCGCTTGCCGGCTCTGGGAAGAAATCGCCCCTAATCGGCCCGGAATTCACACCTTGGAACGAGAACTAGTCTGAACCGCGGTCTATCCGCCGGTCAAGGGAGTTTTTTGCGCCGAAAAGCCTCACGCCGATCGTCGAGCCGCGCTCATCAACCGTGCCTTTCCAATTGGGCGCGGCTCAGAACCGATGCTGCAGTGCACAATTTACATCTCGCGCGGGCGACCGTGGACACGTCACCCCGCGACCGACCTCAAAGCAAATCCCCGAGGAATGACATGAGTTCCAAGCTCGCCCTCGGTCTTGCCGCGCTCGCTCCCGGTGCGGCCGTCGCGGCACTACCAGCGCTTGCACAACAACGGGCCGGTCTTGCCGTACCAAGGTACAAGGGCCGCGCTTGGATCACGAGGTCGGCGGATTGACCATCGTCACAAATTTCCGGAAAAAATCGTCGGCCATCTTCTTCGCCGCACCATTGATCAAGCGCTGGCCGAGTTGGGCAAGCTTGCCGCCGATTTGCGCTTCGACCGTGTAGCTGAGGAGCGTGCCGCCGTCTTTTGACGCCAGTGTTACCGCTGCCCCACCCTTGGCGAAGCCGGCGACGCCGCCATCGCCCTGACCGGAAATCTTGTAGCTGTTGGGCGGATCGAGATCGGACAACGTCACCTTGCCTTTGAATTTCGCCTTTACCGGGCCGATCTTGGTCGTAGCCACCGCGTGGAACTCGGTATCCGACAATTTATCGAGCTGCTCGCAGCCGGGGATGCAAGCCTTGAGGATTTCGGTGTCGTTGAGCTTTTCCCAAACGGTTTCGCGAGGGACGGCAAGCTGGTGCTCACCATTCATCGTCATGGCCATCTGCGTATCTCCTGCCTGTCTTTGTCGGTCACCGCTCGCTGATGGCGGATCGCTGGGCGGGCGCGCGGCGACATCTCTCACTGGGCGGCTTTAGCGCCCTGTGCGACGGCTGGGAAGGCGGTTGTTGACAACAACGGCTGCGTCGTCGCGCGATGAGCGACGTTCAGCCCGCCGCATGGCGTGCAGCGAGCGCCATGGCGATCAGCGCGGCGCCGCCGAACAGCATGTTGATGCCAACCAAGAGGCCGAGCGCCCACATCGCCGTGCCCGGAAGCCCGGCCAAAATGACGGCGGCAAGGATGAGGTCAATCACGCCGCTCACCAGCATCCAGCTCCAGCGTCCGCTGAGCTGGCGCCGATGTTCGACGGCATACATGATCGAGGCGATGCCCTCTATGATGAAAAATGCGATCAACACCAGCGTCAAGGACAGTGTCCCAGTGATCGGCCAGGCGAGCAGCGCCAAGCCGGCGGCAATGCCAATGACCGCGGAGACGAGCGACCACCAGAATCCCGGGGCGTGGCGTGCCCAGAATGTCGTCACCAGCCCGACGACGCCGCTGATGAGAAATATCCAGCCGATGAGGATGGTGATGGCGAGCGTGGCCAACGGCGGCAGCACAATCGCGGCGAGGCCAAGAAGGATCAGGATGATGCCTTCGATCAAAAACAATAGCCAATGTTCGCGAACGGCGCTGGCCACCGCGCGTCCGATACGCTCGACGTCGACCGGTTGCTCCGTCATCGGTTCACCCCCAAATTTTGACCCCCGTCGCAGCGGCGGTCAGCATGGTGCCGCGTTATCGCTCGGGGTCAAAAGTGTCAACTTCGAATCACGCGACGTCATGCGCGCTTTGGTGCGCCGCCTGCGCCGCTCGAACAACGAGGTCTATCGGACGAAGGCGCGAGGTGCGAGGGCTTTGTCTCGCCGTTTGCCGCTCACCATTTGCTTCGAGGCCCGCGCTGCGCGCGGGCGCCGAAGGATGACGGTGAAGAGTCATCGGCTCACGCCTTACCGAGCGGAACGGCGACGAACAAGGTGGCGTCGGCGGTTTTCACCCGCAGCAGCACGTCGTGCCTGTCGTGGGCTTTGGCATCAGCCATCGCTTTGCGCATGTCGCCGGCGTTGGCGACGGGCTTGCCGCCGACATCGAGGATGACATCGCCGGTGATGATGCCTTGCTGTGCCGCCGGCCCGTCGGGATCGATGCCGATGACGGCGACACCCTTGTCGCCGGCGCCGGCGACGTCACGTGCGGGGGCTACCGTCAGGCCGAGATGCGGCACATGCCGGGTCGGCGCCGCGAGCCTGCTTCGCGCAACGGCCTGCCGTTCGTTCGGCATTCTGCCGAGCTTCAGCGCCACGGTTTTGGCTTCGCCCTTGCGGAGAATGTCGAGCTTGATCGCCGTGTTCGGCGTCATCATGCCGGCGGTGCGGGCGAGATCGCGCGCGTCCTTGACCGGAGTGCCGTTGACGGCAGTGATAACGTCGCCGGCTTTGATCCCGGCGTTGGCCGCCGGGCTGCCGGCCTGCGGCTGATCGACCAGCGCGCCTTCGGGCTTTTTCATGCCGAGACTGTCGGCGATGCTCGGCGTGACCGCCTGAACTTCGACGCCGATCCAACCATGGGCGACATAGCCCTTCGCTTTGAGCTGGGCTACGACCAGCTTGGCGGTCTTGGCGGGAATATCGAAGCCTATGCCGACGGAACCGCCCGACGGCGTATAGATCGCGGTGTTCACGCCGACCACGTTGCCGTTCATGTTGAAGGCCGGGCCACCCGAATTGCCCCTGTTGATCGGCGCATCGATCTGCAGATAGTCGTCGTAGGGGCTGGCGCCGATGTCGCGGCCTCGCGCCGAGACGATGCCGGCCGTCACCGTGCCGCCGAGACCGAACGGATTGCCGACGGCAACGACCCAGTCGCCGACGCGCGGCGGGTGGTCGGCAAATTTCACATAGGGAAAGTCCTTCTTGCCGTCCACCTTGATCAGAGCGAGGTCGGCCTTGGTGTCGGTGCCGACCACTTTGGCGGTGTAGACCGTGCCGTCATCGGTAGTTACCTTGACCGATTTGGCGTGATCGACGACGTGGTTGTTGGTTACGGCATAGCCGTCGGGCGAAATGAAGAAGCCGGAGCCTTCCCCGGTGATGATCTCGTGGTGCGGCCTCATACCCGGCGGCAGGTTCTGGGAGCCGAACTGCTGGAAGAACTTCTCCATGGGAGAACCCGGCGCGAACGGAATGACCCTATTCTCGTCACTGCTGAGATCGGGGTTGGCAGCCGCATCCAGCTTGACCCGAACCGAAATCACGGCGGGCTTCACTTTGGCAACCAAGTCGGCGAAGCCCGCGGGATGCGGCGTGGCCGTGTCGGCTGCCTGCGCGGGCGCGGTCCATGGCGGCAGGCTCGTCGGCAGATAGCCGCCGGGCCCAGCCACCGCCACGGCGGCGCCGAGCGCGGCTGCCGAAGCAAGCAGCACCGTACGTCGCGGCGTCAGGATTCTACGCCGGTTCGATGAATTGCTGAGGTCGGTCATCACCAAGTCTCCATGATCAACGTGCCCGACGGCACCCACAATGAAAATGGCGACGTCGCCTTACGTGATCCTGGAGAGAGCATTAAATTTCCGCAACGAATCGGCCGCAGACGAGGCCAGATCGACGACGCAATTTGCCGCATTGCGCCGGTGTGATGATATTGCGTGCGCGGGGGCTGGAGGATCGCGATGGTGACTGCCGACTTTATTTACCTGGCGACGATCTGGGTCATTCCAGTGCTCGTCGCCGTCACTTTTCATGAAGCGGCGCACGGTTTTGTCGCACATTTGCTCGGCGACAACACGGCATGGCGCCTTGGGCGCGTCAGCTTCAATCCGATCAAGCACATTGATCTCGTTGGAACGATCGTGTTGCCTGCCGTCCTCTTGTTGCTCCGTTCGCCGTTCCTGTTCGGTTATGCCAAGCCGGTGCCGGTCAACTTCCGCGCGCTGCGCAGCCCTCGGCGTGACATGGTGCTGGTCGCCGCGGCGGGACCCGCCATGAACATCGCGCTCGCGGTCGTCGCTGCGCTCGCTTTCCACCTCGTCGGCTATTTGCCGTCAACCGGCGCGCGATGGCTGGCGGCCAATTTGCGCAACGCCCTGATCATCAACGTGGTGCTGGCGGTCTTCAACCTGTTTCCACTGCCGCCGCTTGACGGCGGGCGTATCGTGACGGGGTTGCTGCCGCGCG
>JAKAPE010000193.1 GCA_021811945.1 Pseudomonadota bacterium
TTCCGATCTTGGTCGGATCGGAGGCGGCGATGCGGGTGAAATCGCGGAAGCCGCCGGCGGAGAATTTGAGCACCTCGGAACGCGTCACCTCGGCCAGCTCGTCGGCGGTGCCGACGATGGTGTAGGCGATAAGGTGCGGCAGATGGCTGGTGATCGCCAGCACGAGGTCGTGGTGCGCTGCCGGCATGGTCTCGACATTGGCGCCGAGTGCGCGCCAGAACGCGGCCAGCCGTTCGACGGCGGCGGCATCGGCTCCTTGGGGTGGCGTCAAGATGCACCAGCGGCCGACGAACAGCGTCGCGAAGCCGGCGTCCGGACCGGAATTCTCGGTGCCGGCGACCGGATGCGCGGGTACGAAATGCACCCCTGCGGGCAGATGCGGGGCCATATCGCGAACGACGGCGGACTTGACGGAGCCAACGTCCGATACAGTCGCGCCAGGAAAGAGATGCCGGCCGATCTCGGCAGCAACCGCGCCGCAGGCCCCGACCGGAACGCAAACGATGACGAGATCGGCGCCGGCGACCGCGGCGGCGTTGGTCTCCACCACCTGATCGACAAGCCCGAGCTCGGCGACGCGGCGGCGCGTCGCCGCCGAGTGCGCGGTCGCCACGATCTCGCGCACGGCGCCCTGTGCGCGCGCTGCCCGCGCGATCGACGAGCCGATGAGGCCCGTGCCGATGAGGGCGAGGCGGTTGAACAAGGGTCGCGACACACTCATGGCGCGCTCCTTTCACCTCTCCCCGAGGGGGAGAGGTCGGCGAGCGATCGCAGATCGCGAGCCGGGTGAGGAGGATCAAACTTCGCAATCGGCCCCCCTTCACCCGACTTCCTCGCTTTGCTCGGAAGTCGACCTCTCCCCACTGGGGAGAAGTGAAGAATTTCGCCGCACGCCGTCACTGCCGGCCCAAGAATTCGCCGAGCACTGTGACGACCAGTCGATTGGCCTCCTCGGTCCCGACGCTCATGCGCAGCGCATTCGGCAGCTTGTAGGCGCCGACTTGGCGCAGGACGAGGCCGCGCGTGGTGAGAAAGACATCCGCCTCCGCGGCAGTCCGCCCTTTTGTCTGCGGAAAATGGATCAGCAAAAAATTGCCGACGCTCGGAGTCACCGCGAGGCCGAGCTTTTCGATCTCCTGCGTCAGCCAAGCGAGCCACTGGCTGTTGTGTTCGCGCGCGCGCTCCTGGTGCGACAAATCCTCGATCGCGGCAACGCCGGCAGCAATTGCCGGGGCATTGACGTTGAACGGCCCGCGGATGCGGTTGATCGCGTCGATGACGTGAACGGGTCCGAACATCCAGCCGAGTCGCAGCGCCGCCAGGCCGTGGATCTTGGAGAACGTGCGCGTCATCACCACGTTGTCGCTCGTGGCGACAAGTTCGATACCCGACTCGTAATCGTTGCGCCGGACATATTCGGCATAGGCGGCGTCGAGGACGAGCAGCACGTTTCCCGGCAGGCCACGGTGCAGCCGCTTGATTTCGGCGAAGGAGATGTAGGTGCCGGTCGGGTTGTTGGGATTGGCGAGAAAGACGATTTTCGTCCTGGTCGTGACCGCGGCCAGGATGGCGTCGACGCTGGCGGTGTAATTCGTCTCCGGCGCCGCAACCGGCGTGGCGCCGGAGGCGAGCGTCGCGATCGGATAGACGAGGAAACCGTGTGTGGTGTGGATCGCCTCGTCGCCGTCCGTGAGATAAGCGCGCGCCAGCAAGCTCAAAAGTTCGTCGGAGCCGGCGCCGCAGACGATGCGGTCGGGATCGAGCCCGAAAGCGCTGCCGATTGCCTCGCGCAGCGCGCTTGCCGAGCCATCGGGATAGTCCTGCAAATAAGTGACGACGGATCTGTAAGCCGCGATCGCGCTCGGGCTCGGCCCTAGCGGCGTCTCGTTCGATGACAGCTTGAATACCTTGGTCACGCCGGACGCGCTGCTCTTGCCGGGGACATAGGCCTCGATCTCGAGCACACCGGAGCGCGGCTGGGGATGTTGGAAAGATGCCTTCGAGCTCACTTGCATTGCCTTTAACCGTCGCCTCGGCCGCACCTTTCGAGAGCTGCGGAGCCTGTCATCGGGCCGGGCCAGCTCTGAACGGATCCGTTGGTGGCCGCCTCCAGGATCACGGGAAACGATTGCAGCCTCCGGGCTGATCGCGGTCATTTAACCGTATAGCGCCTTGCGTGGCTGCCGACGAGGGCGCTCGAGCGGATTGAGGCGCCCGTGCTGCGCAGCGCATTTTCCACTGCGGCGATCTCTTCGTGACCGGCGGAGACGAGCAGAGCGGCACCATCGAAAGCGCGGTCGGGGACGGCGATGGCGTCGGCAATTCCGGCGAGGCTCTCGATGCCGGCCGCCTTCCAGCCGGAAACGCGCACGCTCCACACTTCAGTCTCGATCACCATGGCGTCGGCGGCAGCGCGGGAGATGACAAAAACCGGCAGGCCGGCCGGATGATCGGCGCGTTCAACGAACGGCAGCCGGGCGATGATCTTTGGCGCGGCGGCGAACTCCAGCGCCGTCCACCATGCCCCGGCGCCGGCAATGGCGAAGGCCGGAACGAGACCGAGATCGCCTTTCGATTCGGTGACCGCTTCGACCACGCTGGCCGCGCCGAGATGCGGCACGAACGGCACGGTGAAGCCGAAATGAAAACGCGCCGAGTCGCGGATGAATGCGTCGCCTGCCGAAAGGTCGGCGTGCACCGAGAACGGCGCCTGAATGTAGGTGAAGGTGGAGATGATGACGCGCCAGATGCTTTCGGCGGTGTCAAGTGGCAGGCTGCCACGATGGCGCTCGACCAGCCGCCGCATCATTTCCGCTTCGCGCGCGGGACGAAACGCGGAACCGGACTCCTGCGTCTTCTTCACTGCGATCAGGCGGTCGATGATCTCGCTGCGCTCGATCAAGAGCGCGTGCATGGCTTCGTCGATCCGGTCGATCTCGCGGCGCAGATCGGCGAGCGAATTGTCCCTGAGGCCTGGCGGTTTTGGCATGACTCGGGTCTATGATTGGCCCAACGGCTGGCCACGATTGATAGGTGCCACGAGGCCGGAAAGCAAAGCAAAGTAGAAGGAAAGCTAGAGAAAATCATAGTAGCCGTTGACAGCAGCGGACAGCGGCCTATTTACGACCGTTTGACCGACGCCGACGCGGCGCAAAAAGACGCGGCGCAAAAAAATGCCGCAGGGTTAGCCCGGAAGCAGCCATGGCCGAAGCCAGCGCTACGCTCGATCTCGCCGACCGCAGACGCGAGGCGGACGAACCGCATTCGCCCGTGATGCGCTTTTCGGCGAACAATCCGCTGCGGCTCGACGCCGGCATCGACTTTGGCCCGTTGCAGATCGCTTATCAGACTTACGGCGTGCTGAATGCGGAGCGCAGCAATGCCATCCTCGTCGGCCACGCGCTCACCGGCGATCAGCATGTTATCAACACTCATCCGGTGACCGGCAAGCCCGGATGGTGGGTGACCATGGTCGGGCCGGGACGGCCGATCGACACCGAACGCTATTTCGTCATTTGCCCCAACGTGCTCGGCGGCTGCATGGGCTCTTCCGGGCCGGCCTCGACCAACCCTGATACCGGCTTGCCATGGGGTCTCGATTTCCCCGTCATCACGGTGCGCGACATGGTGCGCGCGCAGGCGATGCTGCTCGACTATCTCGGCATTGCTTCATTGTTCGCGGTCGCCGGGGGCTCGATGGGCGGCATGCAGGCGCTGCAGTGGGCGGCGAGCTATCCGCGGCGCGTGTTCGCGGCGTTGCCGATCGGTGCGGCGACCCGACATTCGGCGCAGAACATCGCCTTCCACGAGGTCGGCCGCCAAGCGGTGATGGCCGATCCGGACTGGCGTGGCGGGCGCTATTTTGCCGAAGGTACCGATCCGCGGCGCGGGCTTGCGGTCGCGCGCATGGGCGCGCATATCACCTACCTTTCCGACGCCGCGTTGCATCGTAAATTCGGCCGCCGCTTCCAGGACCGCGACAACCCGACCTTCTCTTTCGACGCCGATTTTCAGGTGGAGTCCTATCTGCGCCACCAGGGCATCACTTTCGTCGAACGCTTCGACGCCAATTCGTATCTCTATCTCACCCGCGCCATGGACTATTTCGATCTCGCTGCCGATCATGACGGCGTCGTCGCCAACGCCTTCCGCGGCGCGCCGACGCGGTTCTGCGTCATCTCCTTCACCAGCGATTGGCTGTTTCCGACCGCGGAATCGCGCGCCATCGTGCACGCGCTCAACGCCGCCGGTGCGCGCGTTTCCTTCGCCGAAATTACCACCGACAAGGGCCATGACGCCTTTCTGCTTGACGAGCCGGAACTGTTCGCCATCGTGCGCGGTTTTTTGGACGGTGCGGCGAAGGCGCGCGGTCTGCCACCTGCGCGGAAGTGAGCATGCTCACCCGCCTCAAGCACGACCTGACCATGGCGGAAGCCGCACGCGGCCCGGGCGGCTCGCGCGTCGACTTGCTCGTCGTCGCCAATATGGTGCAGCGCGGTGCACGCGTGCTCGACGTCGGGTGTGGTGACGGCGAGCTGCTGCGGCTGTTGGAGACCCGCGGGGTCGACGGCCGCGGCATCGAGCTCTCGCGTGAGGGCGTCAACGAGTGCGTGGCCAAGGGCCTCGCCGTGGTCCAGGGCGACGCCGACACCGACCTCGAAGATTACCCCGACGACGCGTTCGATTTCGTCATCCTGTCGCAGACTTTGCAGGCGACGCGGCAGCCTCGCGTCGTGCTTGAGCACATGCTGCGCATCGGCCGCCACGCCATCGTCTCATTCCCGAATTTCGGCCATTGGAAGATCCGCCTGCAGGTCGCCTTTGGCGGCCACATGCCGCACACGAAAAACTTGCCCTACGCCTGGTATGAAACGCCCAACATCCACTTTTGCAGCATCAAGGACTTTCGCCAGCTGTGCAAGTTCGCCGGCGCCAAGATGGAGCAGGCGGTGGCTCTCAACGCCTGGGGCCGCCGCATGCGGTTGAGAATGCCGTGGTGGTTCTGGAACCTATTCGGCGAGCAGGCAGTGTTTCTGCTCAGCCGGCGAGGGTAGCCTAATCCCCCTGACCGGGCTGCGGCGAGAAATATTTTTCGAGCTTGCCCTCGACGCCGTCGAAGTCCGCGGCGTCGGCGGGCGGGTCGCATTTGATGGTAATGTTCGGCCAGACGGCGGCGCAGCGGCCAACCCGGTAATGCCGCAATGCGGCTCAGCCTTGACAGAGCCCGATTTGCTCGGACCTTCTTTGCGGCAGTCGTGATCGACGCTTTCTCTGACCGCCTGAATTCAAACTCAGACGGCAACGCCGAGCCGTCGTAGGTGCAAGTTGCGTGCAATCATAGTATGAAGCTTTAGCGGCACCTCGCCGACACGCGTCTGGCCTGCGGTAATGATCGGTAGCGCGGGCCCGTAGCTCAATGGTCAGAGCTAGCGGCTCATAACCGCTTGGTTGGAGGTTCGAGTCCTCCCGGGCCCACCAGCAGATTCCGTACACCGCGCCAGCTCGACGATCATCGCGATCATCACGCCGAGCTAATCTTGAAGTGAAAGCGATGGCTGATCGGCGGCGGCAAGGCTGCCCGATGGCACCGCGGAAAAATCGCGACGGTCCCAGTTGAGGCGGCCGGCAAACGGCACGCTGCCGGCGCGAAGCGGATCCGAAGGCCTCGCGTACTGGTAGCCCCGCGTCCATGGCCGGCGGACGACGCCATTGGCCGCCGGCTTGAACGCCAGCACTTGGGCGACCGACAACCATCCGCGATCGAACGCGTGGGCCATGCCGGCAAGATAAATCAGCCAGATACGGTAATGCTTGTCGCCCGCCGCACGGATCGCCTCCTCGCGTCGGGCTTCGAGGCGGCGGGTCCAGTGCAGCAGCGTGCGCGCATAATGCGGTCGCAAGTCCTCCGCGTCGGCCAACTCCAGGCCGGCACGGGCCAGTTCGAAAACGGTCCGCGATAAGTGCGGCACCGCGCCGCCGGGAAAGACATAGCGGTCGATGAACTCGCCGCCGGCGGGGCCTTTCACCGCGCCTTCCGCATCGGTCGCCACGATGCCCTGCTGGAGAAACGCGCCGCCCGGACGCAACAGTCGGCTCGCCGTTGCGAAATAGAGGGGGAGATTGCGCAGCCCGACGTGCTCGTACATGCCGACCGACACGATCTTGTCGTAGGCTTCCCACTCGTTCAAGTCGCGATAATCCATGAGCCTGATTTCGACCTTGTCGGTCAATTGATCCGCTGCCAGCGACTGGCGCGCAAAGGCGTATTGAGGTTGGCTGAGCGTGATGCCGACGCCGCTGACGCCGTAATGCCGCGCCGCCAAGCGCAGCAGACCGCCCCAGCCGCAGCCCAGGTCAAGCAGCCGCTCGCCGGGTTTGAGCATCAGCTTGCGGCAGATGTGATCGAGCTTCTGCCGCTGGGCGGTGTCGATGTCCTCCGTCCCGTTGACGAAATAGGCGCACGAATAGATCAGGTTTTCGTCGAGCCAGAGCCGATAAAAATCGTTGCCGACGTCGTAATGGTAGCTCACGTCAGCGGCATCCTGGCGCCGCGAATGGCGGCGCGGGACCAAGCGGCCGAGGCGGCTCAGCCGCTTGACCGCAGAGGACTTGCCGACACGCTCGGCCAAAACGATGCCAGCATGCAGGATGTCTTCGACCGGTCCTTCGACCGCCAAGTCACCCGCAACGTAGGCGTCGCCGAGCCGCGCGAAATCTCCCCGAAACAGCATGCGCAACAGTCGGGACGAGCGCAGCGTGATCGTCACGCTGGGCGCAGCGGCAAAATCGAAGCATTCACCGTCCCCAAAAATCAGCCGCAACGGCAACCGATCATCTGCCAGGCGGGAGCGCAGGTATTCGAGCACGCGGCGTCGCAAGGACATGGAGATTCACCGGCTTGCATCGCCGCCCCGCGCGGGAGGCGCGGCTGCGGCTCCTTGGGCTGCCCGGCGACCTGCGGAACTCAAAGCCAGCAGGACCGCCGTCGCCGCCATCATAATAGCGAACAGGAAAGGCCGCTTGCCAGAGCGCGGGAACGATCGGCATCGGGTGCATTCATCGATTGCTCTCTCCGCACCCTCATGCTGCCCTGTCGCGCAAGTTCTCAGGTGGCGCCGCGAGACTGACAAACCTCGGAAGAAAGCCCAGCTTCAGGATGACCCGTACCGTTTGCGGTATATCAATGCCCGTGCCCATGGTTCCTGCGAAGGTCGAGCCGCGCGCTGAAGCTGCTTCGAAAGCGAGGAGAGCAAGAATGCGCAAAGAGCCAAAAATGTCGCCGGCCGCGGGACAGCTTTACGAGGCCGCCGAGGTGGTGCTCGACGATGCCGATAACTTCTACAGCAATTGGATCGATGTCGGCCGCCGGGAGCTGACGTTTTTCGATCACTCTGTCATTTCGCTGCGCGCCGCCACCGATCTGGTCGCCAGACAAATGATGGCGCTTGCGGCCGAGAACGGCGCTGCCGTGCTGCATCATGCCCGCAAGCTGATGCGGGCCAAGGACGCGAACGAGGCGCTGGCTTTGCATTTCGAGTTCTATCGGCAGCGGCTGGAAGCGTTCTCCGCCCAGACGCAGAACCTCGGCAAGACTTTGATCGAGGCCGCGGCGCGGGCGAGCTGACGGCCGCACCGCAGGGAACCGACCCATGGCTGAGGAGCGCCTGTGCCTGTTCGCTTTGCATGCGACGGGACGGATCGGCGCCGCGGTCGCCGCTGCGCTCGACCGGCCCTTGGCCGCGCACGAGGAGCGCGAGTTCGAGGACGGCGAGCACAAGACGCGGCCGCTCGAAGCGGTGCGCGGCGCCGACGTTTTCGTGCTGCAAAGCTTGCATGGCGGACCGGAGCAGAGCGTCAACGACAAGCTATGCCGGCTGCTGTTCTTCATCGGCGCTCTCAAGGATGCCGGCGCCGCGCGCGTGACGGCGGTGACGCCCTATCTGTGCTACGCCCGCAAGGATCGCCGGACCAAGCCGAACGATCCCGTGACCACGCGCTATGTCGCCAGTCTGTTCGAGGCGGTGGGCACCGACGTGGTGGTCACGCTCGATGTGCACAATCCGGCCGCCTTCGAGAACGCGTTCCGCCGCCCGACGGTAGCGCTGACGGCGGTGCCGCTCTTTATCGATTACGCGCAGAAGAATCTTGCCGGCGACACGCTCTGCGTCGTCTCTCCCGATCCGGGCGGCACCAAGCGCGCCGATGTGTTTCACGATGCGCTGGAGGCGGCGCTGAAACGGCCCGTCGGCGAGGCGTTTGCCGACAAGCGCCGCAGCGCCGGCGTCGTCTCCGGCGATCTCTTCGTCGGCGAGGCGGAAGGCGCGACCGCGCTCGTCATCGACGACGTTATCAGCACCGGCGGCACGCTTCTGCGCGCCGCGCGCGCGGCGCGCAAGGCCGGAGCAAAGCGCGTGGTGGCCCTGGTGACGCACGGCCTTTTCATGCCCGGAGCCGCAGCCGTCCTCGGCGACCCGGCCATCGACCGCCTCGCCGTCACCGATTCGGTCCCCGCGTTCCAGCTCGGCGACAAGGCGGCGCGGGCCAAGGTCGATACGCTCGTCGCGGCGCCGCTTCTGGCGGAGGCCATCCGCCGCCTGCACGCCGGCGAGACGCTGACCGACCTGCTGGTGTTTTGAGGCCACGGCACTGCCGACATATCTTGTGGAAGTCTGAATTTGAAATTTCCTGAGGCGAATTCCGGTCGGATTGGAACGTCATTGCGAGCGAAGCGACGCTTGCGGCGCGATCCGCGCCTCTTATTATTATCCTCCCCCACGAGGTGGGGGAGAAGGACATAGGTCGCCTTCGGCGGCCGTCCTAAAGAACGCCGACGCAAAGCGTCGGCTATGCCGAAGGGCGGTGGAGGGGGCGCCGGTCGCCCCGCGGACGTCTCCTTCTCCCCGCGTGCGGGGAGAGGGGCAACCAATCTCGTTCTCGCGGCGCGTTTTTTGTCCGCGCCCGAGTTGTTGTTTGTTTTCTTTCTCCCTTCGGCCCGAAGAAGAAGACAACCGAGGGGAGCGGAGCGCCGGAAGGCTCACCAGACATGCACCGTGCCGGC
>JAKAPE010000194.1 GCA_021811945.1 Pseudomonadota bacterium
AATTTTGTCAGAGTGCTGAAAAAACCGCGCACAAGGCGCGGAATTTCATGGACAGATCACGGCGCCAAGACCATCATCACGGCTAGGAAGAGGATTAGACCTCATCCTGCCGTGTGACTGGTGTTTCCTCCCCAAACTTGGCCCGTGGCTTGCGCCGCGGGCCTTTCTTGGTTTTAACTTGCTTGTGACCTTCTCGTCACGTCTTTTCGGCGTCCAAACGCCGGATCAAGCATTTTTTATGCAAAAGCGCGTTGTGCGGCGCAATAAAATTGCTGCACTGCAATATAATGCCTGGCACCCAGTGCCCGCCAATGCCGCCTATCCGCCGACGTACACAAGAGCTTGATGTTGCCTCCGCGCGCGTCTGCGGCCACCCTGGCGGGCAGGACAGACGACATCACGCGGGAGAAATAGAATGGCGCAAATCATTCCAGTGCAGGTTTTCGACGTCGTGGTTTTTGGCGCGACCGGCGATCTGACGCTGCGCAAGCTGATGCCATCGCTTTACTCGCGCTTTCGTGATGGGCAAATGCCGCCCGAAAGCCGCATCATCGCCGCCGCCCGCACCGAGACGACGACCGAAGACTATCGCGCGCGGGTGATGCAGGGGCTCCGCGATCACATCGCGACGAGCGATTTCGACGAGGCGCTGGCGACACGGTTCTGCGAGCGTGTGCATTACACCATGCTCGACGGCGTCAGCGGCGAAGGCTGGGAAGGGCTGGTCAAACTTCTCGCGGCCGAGCCCGAACGCATCCGGGTATTCTATCTTGCGACGGCGCCCGATCTCTACGGCCCGATCTGCCGCAATCTCGATACCAACCACCTCGTCACGCCGGCGTCACGCGTCGTTCTGGAAAAGCCGATCGGCCACGACCTCGCCTCCGCGCGGACCATCAATGACGAGGTCGGGCATATTTTCGAGGAAAGCCAGATCTATCGGATCGATCATTTCCTCGGCAAGGAAACGGTGCAGAATTTGATGGCGCTGCGCTTCGCCAACGCCATTTTCGAGCGCTTGTGGAACGCCGATGTCATCGACCATGTGCAAATCACGGTTGCCGAGACGGTCGGCGTCGAGGGACGCGCGGGGTATTACGACCGGGCCGGCGCGCTTCGCGACATGGTGCAGAACCATCTGCTGCAATTGCTGTGTCTCCTTGCCATGGAGCCGCCGGTGTCTCTCGACCCCGACGCCGTGCGCGATGAAAAGCTCAAGGTTCTGCGCGGCTTGCGGCCGATTTCGGCGCATGAAATCGCAACCCACACCGTGCGCGGCCAATATGTCCACGGCGTGAGCGACGGCAAACCGGTGCCTGGCTACACCAACGAATTGGGCAAGGCGAGCCAGACCGAAACCTTCGTCGCGCTAAAAGTCGAGGTGCGGGCCTGGCGCTGGGCCGGGGTGCCGTTTTACCTCCGCACCGGCAAGCGCCTGCCGCAGAAAATATCTGAAGTGGTGGTGCAATTCCGCGCCGTGCCGCTGTCCATTTTCCCGCCCGGCGCCTCCGAGCTGGAGCCCAACAAGCTGGTCATTCGTCTCCAGCCCGATGAAGGCATGTTGCTCAAGCTGATGAGCAAGGATCCCGGCCCCGGTGGATTGCGACTGCGCCCGGCGCGGCTCGATATCAGCTTCCAGAAGGCGTTCAACACCCGCTATCCGGAAGCCTATGAACGTCTGCTGATGGATGCGGTGCGCGGCAACCCGACCTTGTTCATGCGCCGCGACGAGGTCGAGGCGGCGTGGCAATGGGTCGAGCCGATCATCCACGCCTGGGCCGACGCCACCGAGGCGCCACGCCCCTATGCCGCGGGAAGCTGGGGGCCGACCGCGGCGATCGCGCTGATCGAACGCGACGGCCGCACCTGGCACGAGGATTGGGGCGAGGAAGACTGAGACGCCGCCCTAGAGCAACATCCATTCAGATGGAATCATCTGAATGGATTGGGTTGCTCGCCAAAACAAAGAGATAGAGCAATCTCCGTGAGCCAATGCGAACGGATGTTGCTCTGGAACGACGGCGTTTTCGCACGCCATCGAAGCGCGCTTCAGCTCGCCAGCAATTCTTTCAGCCTGGCGTCGATGAAGCTGACATCGACCGGATTGGTGCCCGGCCCGCCAGCGAAATGACCCCAGACCGACTCGATGGGCACGAGTTGCGCGTTCGGCATGTGCGCCACCTCGAACTCGCTGTCCTCGGGCGGGAAATAGAGATCGGTGCGGCCAGGCATGACGAACGCCTTCGCCTTGATCGCGCCGAGCGCCTTCACGAAATCGCCGCCGTAAAGCTCATTGGCGCTGATGTCGCCATTCTGCCAGGTCGATAGCATGGTGAGCAGATTATTCGCATCCTCGGGTAGGAAGAATCCTTCCCAGAACGCGACGAGAAAATCTTCGAGCGATGAATAGCCGAGCGTCCTGATGTCGAGTTGCTGGCGGTAGAAGGCCTGCGAAAAGCCCCAGCCGGCATAGACCCGCGCCATGGCGCGAAGGCCGGTTTCCGGCTTGCTCCTATACCAGCCGCCGGCGAACGCGGCATCGGCGGTCAGGGCCGCCTTGACGCCTTCGAGAAAGACGAAAAATGATTTGCCGCCGCGACGATGCGTATCCGTCTGCGGTGTGTGCCGGCCGCTGCTCTCGGATAGGGGCACGGTCTCGAGAACGCCGTTGTCGTGGCGGGCATTGCCACCTTGACAGGTGTTTTTCACTCAATTAGTTTGAGACTGTGGTGGAGCGTTATAAGCTCCATCAAAAGGGGAAGCCAAGCACTCGGCGTGAGCAATGGCTGCACGCAGGAGGTGTCATGCTTAGCGCACGGAGACGGTCCAGCGCCGATGCGCCGTGGCGCGTGGGAGTGCTTTTTTCGTATACTGGCTATATGGCGCTGATCGAAGAGACGCAGCTTCGTGGAACATTGCTCGCGATTGACGAGATCAATGGCCAAGGCGGCGTGAATGGGCGAGAGATCCTGCCCATTCTCTATGATCCGGCGTCGGATCCCGCGTCTTGCGGGCGCTACGCCAAAAAATTGATGGTCTCGGACAATGTCACGATGATCTTCGGCTGCTACACGTCGAGCAGCCGCAAAGCGGTGCTGCCGGTGGTGGAGCGGTTGAACGGTCTGCTCTGGTACCCAACCATCTACGAGGGATTTGAACTCTCTCCGAACGTCATCTACACCGGCGCCGCGCCCAACCAGAACAGCGTCAAGCTTTGCCGCTACCTGATGCAGAATTTTGGCAATCGATTCTTTTTCATCGGCTCCGATTATATCTATCCGCGCGAATCAAATCGGATCATGCGCGAGGTCGTGCGCCGGCATGGCGGCAAGGTGGTCGGCGAAACCTATCTCAGCCTCCGGGCGCAGCGCCACGATTTCCGCCCGGTGATGCGCGAGGTCAAGGATTTGCAGCCCGACGTGATATTTTCGACCGTCGTCGGCGATGCCACCACGTATCTTTATCAGAGCTATGCCGATGCCGGGTTCAATCCCAAGGTGATGCCGATCGCAAGTCTCACCACGACAGAGACGGAAATTTCCGCGATGGGCTTCGATGTCGGCGAACATCATGTGACCGCCGCCCCCTATTTTCAAAATCTTCCAGGCGACAGCAACGAAATGTTTGTCCAGAAATATAAGCGGCGTTATGGCGATGATCAGCCGACGAACATGTGTGCCGAAGCAGCCTATTTTCAGATGCACATTTTTGCCAAAGCGCTCGCCGCAACCAACTCGACGGATCCGGAAATTCTTCGCCCGATGGTGCTGGGCGCCGATTTCGAGGCGCCGCAGGGCAGGGTGACGATCAACGCCGCCAGCCACCACACCGACCTCTGGACACGCATCGGCCGGGCGAACCGGGGCGGCCAATTCGATCTGGTCGAGCAATCGATTTCGCCGGTCACGGCGGATCCGTTTCTGCTCGCTTCCTAGTTGATCGGCATGAGCAGCGGCGACAAATCCTTGCCCAACGAGATGGTCAATATCGACATCGTGGTGGCCACCGCGCGAGACAGCTCCAGTGATGCGCTGCTGCGCGACCTGCAACGCACCCGCAACCATATAAAATACATCTGGCCGGTGCCGGAGATGCTACCGGCCGACACGGATGTGATTTTTTGTGATTTTCTGCCGGATCTGCCGTCGCGCCTTCCCTGGCTGCCGGGCGAACCGAAAGCCGCGCTGGTCGTTTTGCTGGCGCCGGGCATGACGGTCGATCTCGATCTTTTGCGCAAAACCGCGCCTGAGGCCGTGCTGCACCGCCCGTTCACAACGTCTGCGGTGCTGTCGAGCTTGGTGCTCGCCCGTTCACGCTTTACCTATGAGCGGCGTCTGCGCAGCCGGTTGGAGAAGCTGGACGTCACATTGCGGACCATGCGCAGCGTCGAGCGGGCAAAAACCATCCTGATGAATACGCGCAAGATCGATGAGGATGAAGCCTATGGCTTCCTTCGCCGGCAGGCCATGCAACGCCGGGTATCGGTGGGTGCCATCGCGGCGGCCATCGTTGACGCCGACGATCTCATGGGCTAATGAGATGATCTAGCGACGCTCCGGCGTCGGGTGGCAACAGCGCCGCCAAAAACCGAAATCAGGGCAGCAGCGCCCCTCTGCGACGACCATTCATGGTCGCGGCAGAGGGGTTTTTTTTGTTCCAACAACGGGGAAAAGGCATGAGCATGAACAGGCGGTCGCTTCTGAAAGGAGCGATGGGGCTGGGAGCAGCCGGCGCGGCGGGTTTTCCGCATATCTGGATCAAGTCGGCCGATATGGCCTACGCGGCCGGCGGCGAGATCAAAATCGGCATCTTGTATTCGCTGACCGGCACCACGGCGATCATCGAAACGTCGCTCAATCACGCGACGCTGATGGCAATCGACGAAATCAATGCCGCCGGCGGCGTGCATGGCAAGAAGCTCGTGCCGGTGGTGGAAGATCCGGAATCCGATCCGGCAACCTTTGCCCAGAAAGCGCGCAAGCTGGTGTTGAGCGACCGCTGTGTCAGCGTGTTCGGCTCCTACACCTCCGCCAGCCGCAAGGCGGTGCTGCCGGTATTCGAGAAATACAATAATCTTTACTGGTACCCGACCCTGTATGAAGGCCGTGAATGCTCGCAGAACGTCATATATACGGGCGCGGTTCCGAACCAGCAGCAAAAGGAGTTTGTTCCCTGGCTGGTGAAAAATTTTGGCAAGCGTTTCTATCTCATCGGATCCAACTACATCTATCCGAAGGAAGAAAATAACGTTTGTAAGATTTTGCTCAAGCAGTTGGGCGGCGAAGTCGTTGGCGAGGAATATGTACCGCTCGGGCATTCCGAGTTCAGTTCGGTGATCCAGAAATTCCAGGACACCAAGCCGAACGTCATCTTCTCGACCGTGGTTGGCGATTCGGTCGTCGCGCTGCACCGGCAATATAAGGCGGCTGGCCTTGATCCGGCAAAAATGCCGATGGCAAGCCTGACTACATCGGAAGAGGAAATCGCCGCCATGGGCGGTGAGTTTGCCGCCGGACATTTCACTTCGGCGCCTTATTTCATGTCGTATGACTCTCCGGAAAACAAAAAATTCGTCGAATCTTATCAAAAGCGCTGGGGCGCGGACAAAGTCACCAATTTCGTGTCCGAGCCGGCATATTTCCAAGTGCATCTGTTCGCCAAGGCGGCGGCGAAGCTTGGCGCAAGTGATTTGCATCCAGCGGAAATCCGCAAAGCTGCGTGGGGAGAAACCGTCCAGGCCCCGGAAGGGCTGGTGAAGATCGACCCCGACAATTCGCACACTTATCTCTGGCCCAAAATCGGCGAGGCGCAGGCCAACGGACAGTTCAAGATCATCGAACAGTCCAAGGAGTGGGTGAAACCGCTACCTTACTGGGCCTATGAAGGTGAAGTCTGCACGCCCACCGGCATGATGGAAAAGAAGAGTTAGGCCAGTCGCGTTACAGCCAGGCGCTATCTCGAAGGAGCGTTGGAATAAAAATATGACTGACCTGGCCAACCAAATCATCACCGGGCTGAGCATAGCTTCGATTCTTCTCCTGGTATCTCTCGGCCTTGCCATCATCTATGGCGTCATGGGCGTGATCAATCTCGCCCATGGCGATTTTCTCATGCTCGGCGCCTATGCCGTGTGGTTGATGGAATCCGCGCTCGGACTCGGGTTTTTGCCGTGTCTTGTAATGGTATTCTTTATCGTTGGTGCCATCGGCTGGCTCGTCGAGCGAACGCTGATACGGCATTTATACGGGCGGCCGCTCGACACGATTTTGGCGACCTGGGGAATCGGCATCATCCTGCAGCAAGCGATCCGGCTGAGTGCGGGTGCGCAACTGCGTTATGTCAAGATGCCGGATTACCTTGTCAACCCGCTCCATCTGCTCGGGTTGGATATATCGGCGTACCGCTTGCTGATATTCTCCGTGACGATCGTGCTCGTCGCGGTAACCTATATTCTGATCTTCCACACCAGTTTCGGCATAAGGCTGCGCGCGGTGATGCAAAACGCAGAGATCGCACGATGCTTCGGCATCAATAATGCGCGCATCTATTCCCTGACCTTCGCCTATGGCGCCGGCCTCGCCGGACTTGCGGGGGCTCTCGTGTCGCCGTTGAAAAGTGTCTCCCCGGATATGGGCACGAAATATGTCGTGGATGCATTCCTGGTCGTCGTGTCGGGTGGCGTGCAGAGCCTGTTCGGCACTGTCGCCAGCGCCGGCATAATCGGTGAATTGTCGGGGGGGTTTGCCTATTTTTGGAACGACACCCTGGCGCGCGCGCTTTTGTTTTTCCTGGTTGTGGTCTTGATCAGATTCCGGCCGCAGGGAATATTCGCCATGCCGTTGCGGCGGGGTTGAGCCATGCGCCGAATCTTCATCTCCCGCGGCCACATCATCGGCTACGCAGCGTTTGCGTTGGCCATTCTTGTCGTGCCTCTGTTCATCGATGACCCTTATCTTCTCAACAAACTCGCCCGCTACCTGATTTTCGGCATCCTTGCCGCGGCATTGGCGCTTTCCTGGGGCTATACCGGTATTCTCAACCTTGGCCAGGCGGTCAGCTTTGGACTCGGTTCTTACTGCATGGCGATGACGCTGAAGCTTCATACCATCCCGATCCAAACCGGGGCCGCCGGATTGCCGGATTTCATGGTATGGAACAACGTCAAATCTCTTCCTTGGTTTTGGGAGCCGTTCCATTCCACTGCCTTTGCTGTCGTGGCCGGTGTTGCGTTCCCGGTCGTGGTTGCCCTGCTTCTCGGCTGGTTTGTATTCAGGGCGCGTGTCACCGGCGTCTATGTTTCCATCATCACTTTAGCCATGCTGGTTGTCGTCAATCTGGTCATCGTCGACCAGCAGCGCTTCACTGGTGGCTTCAATGGCCTGACCGACCTCGCCGATCTGAAGCTGTTCGGCATTGATTTCGACCCCTATAGCGGCGCCACTTATTATCTGATCGCCCTGTCTCTGCTTGCGACCTTGATGATTGGTGAGTTTGTGGTTCGCAGCAAGACCGGCCTGATCATGCAGGCGATTCGCGATGATGAGACGCGCGTGCGCTATTTTGGCTATGACGTCGCGCGCTATCAGATTTTCGCCTTTTGCGTCTCGGCTGGTCTCTCCGGTTTCGCCGGCATGCTCTACGCGATGGTTATGGCCTTTGCATCGCCCACATTCTTGAGCGTGCAGATTTCTCTCTCGATCGTCATTTGGTGCGCGGTCGGTGGGCGGGAGTCGCTGATCGGATCTGCGCTCGGCGCCATCCTGGTGACCGGCATTCAAGGTGGCCTCTCGGAGACCCCGGCCTTCCTGAATACCTGGATGCTGATCATGGGAGCGCTGTTCGTCGCGGTGGTGCTTTTCCTGCCGAAGGGGCTGATCAGCATTGTCCAGCTTGGGATGGCCCGTCTTGCGGGCAAGAAAATTTCTGCCTTGGCAGAAGATGAGGCGCCGTTACCGCGCGGCCATAAACTCGGGATTGGGTAAGCCATGTCCTTGCTGGAATTGAAAGGCGTCGAGGTGCAATTCAGCGGCTTTCGAGCGCTGCGTGGATTCGATCTCTCGGTTGCGGCGGGAGAGTTGCGCTGCCTGATCGGCCCGAACGGTGCCGGCAAGACCACTGCCCTTGATGTCATTTGCGGGAAGGCGCAAGTCAACGGTGGCGATATCATCTTCGCTGGACAAAATATCAGTCACTTCGAGGAGCATCGTATCGCCCGTCTCGGGATCGGCCGGAAATTCCAGGTGCCGAGCGTTTTCCGTGAGCTGACGGTCAAGGAGAATCTTCACGTCGCGTTTTGTCGTCGCGCCGGCGTGTTTGCCAATCTTGGCATCAGTGCGGCCAAGGCCAACGCTGACGAGTTAGAAAAACTGGCGGAACTCGTCGGCCTCAAGGAGAGTTTCCGGCGCGAGGCGGGAATTTTGTCGCATGGTCAGACACAATGGCTGGAGATCGCCATGCTCGTCGCGCAGGACGCGCAACTGCTCCTGCTCGACGAGCCGACCGCCGGCATGACCGCGGCCGAGACCCGTAAGACCGCCGAATTATGCAAGCAGCTCAAAGGACGGCACACCATGCTCGTCGTCGAGCACGACATGGGTTTCATCAAGGAGATCGGAGACGTGATCTCGGTGATGCATCAGGGCCGCCTTCTGGCTCAGGGAACCGTCGCCGAGATCGAGAGCGATCCGGAAGTACGTAAAGCCTATCTCGGATCGGGGGGAATCCGCGGTGCTTGAACTGAGCGACGTTTCCGCGTCCTACGGGCATGGCCGGGCGCTGCGTCACGTGTCCCTCAACGTCGCCGACGGAGAACTGCTCTCTGTTCTCGGCAGGAACGGTGTCGGCAAGACGACGCTGCTTCGCACGATCCTCGGTCTCATGGATCGCGCGAACGGCAGCATCCGGCTCGACGGGCAGGAAATCGGCAATTGCCGTACCGATGAGCGGGCACGGGCCGGCATCGGCTATGTGCCGCAAGGTCGCGGCATCCTGCCGCGTTTCACGGTGATGGAAAATCTCCGTCTCGGGTTGTTCGCCAATCCCGATGCGGGC
>JAKAPE010000195.1 GCA_021811945.1 Pseudomonadota bacterium
CACGATCTGGTAATGCGGCGCGATCCCCGGAAAGCCGACCAGGAACGCCTCGATCTGCGAGGGAAAGACATTGACGCCGCGAATGATGAGCATGTCATCATCGCGTCCCGTCACCCGCATGATCCGCGTGTGCGTGCGGCCGCAGACGCAGGGCTCGTTGTTGAGCGTCGTGATGTCGCGCGTGCGATAGCGAATCATCGGCAACGCCTCTTTGGTCAACGTCGTGATCACGAGTTCGCCGGGCTCGCCGATCGGACACGGCTCGAGTGTCTTCGGATCGACGACCTCGAAGAGAAAATGGTCCTCCCAGCCGTGCAGGCCGCTCTGTGCCGCGTCGCATTCGCTGGCGATGCCCGGCCCGAGGATTTCCGACAGACCGTAGATGTCGATCGCCTTGATGCCGAGGCGCGCCTCGATGTCGCGGCGCATGGCGTCGCTCCACGGTTCGGCCCCGAACACGCCGCAGCGCAGCGGCAGTTTACGGATGTCGACGCCCATGGTCTCGGCCACTTCGGCGATGTTGAGCGCGTAGGAGGGGGTCGCGCAGAGAACGTCGGCGCCGAAATCCTTCAGCAGCATGACTTGGCGTTCGGTGCCGCCGCCGGAGATCGGCACCACGGTGCAGCCGAGCCGCTCGGCGCCGTAATGCGCGCCGAGGCCGCCGGTAAACAGGCCGTAGCCATAGGCATTGTGGACGATGTCGCCCGGCCGGACGCCGGCGCAGGCCATCGAGCGCGCCATGAGGTCTGCCCACATATCGAGATCGCCGCGCGTATAGGCGACGACCGTCGGGCGGCCGGTCGTTCCGGAGGATGCATGCAGGCGCACGGTCTCAGCGCGCGGTACCGCGAACATGCCGAACGGATAGTTGTCGCGCAGGTCGGTCTTCAGTGCGAACGGAAAACGCGCAAGATCGTCGAGCGACTTCAAATGCTCCGGCTTGACGCCCGCCGCGTCGAATTTGCTGTGAAAAGCCGGAACCTTGGCATAGGCGCGTCCCAGCGTCTGCTTCAAGCGATCAAGCTGCAGCGCAGCAAGTTCCGCGCGAGGCATGCGCTCGGCGGCGGGGTCGAGCATGAATGACGGATTATCGCGAACCGCGGGCTGCATCTTCATCGCGTCGTCTCCCCGAGATATCGACGTGCATTATCCATCTTTTCTGACGACAACCGAAAGGACCTACTCCTGCGAGATGGGAGGGTCGGGGTCGCTCGACCACGTATCAGCCGGTCGCGGATATTTCCGCAGCAGCCGATGCACCAGATTGACATGCTCGGCTTCCTCCTCGACCAATTCATCCGCCGCCTTCTTTATCTCGGCGTCATTCGTCGTTTCGACGATGGATTTGAAGAACGCGAGCGCACGCTGCTCTCCGGCGAGCGCGAGTTGCAAGGCGTGCCACGGCGTCATGAGGTAGTGCGCGTCCGCCAAGCTGGCTTCCTCCGGGCTCTCGCCGCGGCTCCATTTCGCCATTCGCCTTGCATGTGCAACGACATCGACGTTGCCGGCAAGGCGGCGAATCTCGTCGCGGTGGATGGCTTCGGCCCGGGAAAGGTCGCGAAACACCGCCACAAGCTCGAGATTATTGTGGGTTTCCATCTGGTCCGCGAGCAGGTTGTAGCGATCGACCGCGTCGGCCTCGATCTGGTAGGCTACGGCGAAGAGGTCGGCAAGATTTTTGACCTCCGGTGCGTTGCTCGCGGCGCTCATAGCTCGAAGTCTCGTTCCAGTTCCGACACGTCCACCTGTGGTCTGCCAACCGGAGGCTGATAGGGCTTGCGCTCGCCGCGATAGAGAATGCCGGTATTGAAGCCGTCGTCGGTCATCAGTCGGCGTGCGGCCTTGGCCGGGTCGTTGGTGGTGGCGACCGACGCGGGGTGCACGAGGTTTTTCCATTCCCTTTCGTCGGGGCGAAAAGTCACGCAGGGACTTAAAATCTCGATGAACGAGAAGCCGGGGTGATTGATAGCCTCGACCAGGATGCTCGCCGTTTCGTTCGGCTCGCCAGAGAAGCAGCGGGCGACGAAATTAGCGCCTGAGGCGAGCGCGATGACCAGGGGATGGAACGGCCGCAGGCCAGTTCCGCCCGGAGACAAGGCGGTATCGAACTCGGGCTCCGTCGTGGGTGAAGGCTGGCCCTTGGTCATGCCGTAGATGTGATTGTCCATCACTACATAGGTCATATCGATGTTGCGGCGGCAGGCGTGGAGAAAATGGTTGCCGCCGATCGAGTAACCGTCCCCGTCGCCGCTCGCAACTACGACTTTGAGCTCGGGCCTCATGACCTTGAGGCCCGCCGCGAGCGCCAGCGAGCGTCCATGGACGCCGTGAAATCCGTAACAGTTCGTATAGGCCGGAATGCGCGACGAACAGCCGATGCCAGAGACCACGACGATGTTCTCGGGCGGCACCCCGAGTTCGGCGAAGGCCCGCGTGAACGACAGCAGGACATGGTAATCGCCGCAGCCGGGGCACCAAACCGGCTTGATATCGGATTTATAATCCGCAGGCTTGCGGGCGAGTCGCATGTCAACGACTGACATCATCATCTCCATTCCATGATGGCGCGGTGAATTTCGGCGGCCCTGATCGGCAACGGCCCAGCTCGGTTGAGGACGCGAACCTCGCCCGGCAGGTCGTAATAGGCCCGCAGATAACGGTAGAACTGAGCGCCATGACTCTGTTCGACGACGAGGATGCGCTTTTTCCCGTCAAGTGCGGCAACAAGACGCTCCGGCTGGGCCGGATAGAGCAGGCGAAGGGCCAGAAGGGTAGCTTCAACGCCATCGTTGGCCGCTCGTCCGATAGCTTCCCGCGCCGTGCCGGTGAGCGAGCCCCACGTGACCACGGCGATGTCGCCGTCACCCTGGTGCGTCGCCCAATGGTCGCCGTAGTTGAATTGCGTGAGCTTGTCGCGGCGTTTGTCGAGCTGCATGTTGTGATCGCGCTCGTTGCTGGTGGGAGTGCCGTGCACGGTGTGCGTGAGACCGTCGGCGGTGTATTGGCGGCCCGGCATCCCAGGCAACGCCATCGGTGAAACGCCGCCTGCGGCGATGGCATAGCGCATGTATGCCTCACCGGTATCAGTAGCTTGCAGGCGCTGGCCGATGAAGGTAACGTCGGCCGGCCGCTCGATCGATGCGCGCGCCTGTCCCATAAACTGATCCGAGAGCACGATGGCCGGCGACTGCAGCGTCTCGGCGAGATAAGTCGCCCATTGCGTCGTGAACAGGCAATCGCCGATCGACTGCGGCGCCACGACCAGATGTGGCGCGTCACCATGGCATCCGTAAATGGCGATGTTGAGGTCCGCCTGCTCCGATTTGGTGGGAATGCCGGTTGACGGCCCGCCGCGCATCACGTCGATGACGACGACAGGAATCTCGGCAGCGGTGGCGAGGCCGAGCGCCTCGATCATCAGCGAAAGGCCGGGTCCCGAGGTTGCAGTAAGCGCCGGGGCGCCGCCGAATGACGCGCCGATGGTCATATTGATGGCGGCAAGTTCGTCTTCGGCTTGCAAGAGAGCGCCGCCGACCTTGGCAAGGTTAGGCGCGAGCCACTCGAGAAGTTCCGTTGCCGGCGTGATGGGGTAGGCTGCTGCAAAACGCACGCCGCCGCGGATGGCGCCAAGAGCCGCGGCCTCATTGCCGGAGATGAGCCACCTGCGCGCAGCACTGCGCTTCGGTGTGGCGAGATTTCGGCCCAGGCCTGTGCGTGACTCCCCGCCCGCGTCGCAGCTCATGGCGGCATGGTAGCCCGCCTCGATGGCCGCCCAACTTGCTTCGACCGCGTCGGCGCCTTTGTCTGCAAGACGTTTTTCCAGGAGCGCCAGCCACGTGTCGGCGCCGAGCCCGACAAGATGCCCGGCGATGCCAAGCGCGATCATATTCGGACGCCCCTCAGGTATCGCCTTGGCCATGTCCTTCATCGGAATCTCGACAACGCGCGCACCCGCCGTCGCCACCACAGGCGGCGGTTCACCGCCCCGAGGGTCGCTGATCACCAAGCTTTCCGGCCCGATCTCGATTTCTGCGCCGAAACGGTGCGCATTGGCCCAGTCGAGGCCAATGAGAATGTCGAACCGCTCGGGCATGCATTCGACCGCGCGCGTGGAGAGCCTCACCAGCGCGGCTGCCTCGCCGCCGCGGATCTGCGGGCCAACAGTGCGCGAAATCAGGCCTTGCCACCCCGCTGCACTGGCCGCTTCAAGTAGAAAATTCCCCGCGGTGAGCGCGCCGGCGCCGCCGCTGCCGACGATGGCTACCGAGACGCTTTGGCGGTGTCTCATTCTTGCCTCCTTCGTGGGAGCCAACATCAACGCGCCTCCAGCCAAGGCGTTGAAATCCGGGCAATTTGCAAAATCACTTTAATGGTACGAAATTTCGCCTTTCCTTGCTTTAGATCAAGGAAAGATCCGGCGGCTGCCGAAAGATGTAAATAGTGGAGCACGTTGCTCGGAAACCCGCGGCAAACGCACGGGATGAATGGATGAGCGTCGAACCGGTTCGCTGGATGATGACGGGCAAGGGAGAGCCGCTGGTACCCATGAAAATCGACGGACTCTCGCCGGGGCCTGACGAAGTAGTGGTCGAGATCGCGGGCTGCGGCGTCTGCCACACGGATCTCGGCTATTATTACGACGGCGTGCGCACCAAGCACGAGCTCCCGCTGACGCTGGGGCACGAGATCAGCGGACACGTTGTCGATGCCGGGGCGGACGCGATCTGGTGGATCGACCGTGCGGTCATTGTGCCGGCGGTCATTCCCTGCGGACAGTGCGACGTCTGCCGGCGCGGCAAGGCGACGATATGCCCAAATCAGAAAATGCCCGGCAACGATATCCACGGTGGGTTCGCAACGCACATTGTCGTGCCATCGCGCGGCTTGTGCGAGGTCGACGAGCATCGTTTGCAGGCGGCCGGAATCGACCTGGCTGATCTCTCGGTCATCGCCGATGCCGTCACCACGCCCTATCAGGCGGTGGTTCAGGCGGGCGTCACCAACGGCGACCTTGCGGTCGTCAACGGTGTCGGCGGTGTCGGCGGCTATGCCGCGCAGATTGCTGCGGCGTTCGGGGCCGCGGTCGTCGCGGTCGATGTCAATGACGACAAGCTCCGTGCCCTCCACGGAAGAGGTCCCGCACTGACTTTGAACGCTCGGCAAATGACACCGCGCGAGCTCAAGACGGCGATTGCCGGCTTTGCCAAAGAACGCGGATTGCGACAGACCGAGTGGATCATCTTCGAATGTTCGGGCACGCGTGTTGGCCAGGAGAACGCGTTCAGCCTGATCACTCACGGTGCGACGCTTTGCGTCGTCGGCTTCACCATGGACAAAGTTGAAATCAGGCTTTCCAACCTGATGGCTTATCATGCCCGCGCAATCGGCAATTGGGGTTGCGCGCCTGAGTTCTATCCGAAGGCGCTGGAACTCGTGCTGAACGGCAAGATCAAGGTTTCGCCGTTCGTCGAGAAACACCCGCTCAGCGAAATCAATCAAGTGTTCGAGGCAGCCCACGCTGGCGCACTCAAGCGCCGTGCCGTGCTCGTCCCGACGCAATGAGGAGGTGGTCATGGCCGCTGAAGCCGCTCGCAGCATTGCCGCCAAAGAGCGGGAGATGAAAGATCACAATCTCGTCCCTGAACACACCGGGCTTCTCGCCAGCAAGGGCGTGCGGTACGACAAGCGTCCGGTGAAGGCTGCCGACGGGGCGCCGGTGGCGGGCCTCTATGATGCCTGGATAACGCTCGACAATCAGGCGCAATTCAATTCCTACACCACCGGCATGGTCAAGGACGTGATCCTGGCGTTCCGCGCTGCCAGCACCGCCCGCGACGTCGTCGCTGTCGTGTTTACCGGCGCGGGCGACAAGGCGTTCTGTACCGGCGGCAACACCAAGGAATATGCCGAATATTACGCCGGCAACCCGCAGGAATACCGCGGCTACATGCGGCTCTTCAACGACATGGTCTCGGCGATCCTCGCCTGCGACAAGCCGGTCATCTGCCGCGTCAATGGCATGCGCGTGGGCGGCGGCCAAGAAATCGGCATGGCCTGCGATTTTTCCGTGGCCCAGGACCTGGCGCGTTTTGGCCAGGCCGGGCCCAAGCACGGCTCGGCGCCGATCGGCGGCGCGACCGATTTCCTCCCGGTCGTGATCGGCGTCGAGCGTGCGATGGTGGCAGGCGTCCTGTGCGAGCCGTTCTCCGCCCACGAAGCGTATTTCATGGGTATGCTCGCCGACATCGTGCCGGCTTTGAAGGTCGACGGCAAATTCATCGCCAACCCGGTGGTCGAAACGAGCCGCCTCGCCGACGACCATGGGCGTCTCATATTCGGCAAACCGAAGTCCGGCGACGCCTTGAAGGCCGGCCGTGAAATACTCAAACGCGGCGTCGTCGATCTCAGTCTGCTCGACGAAAAAGTGGAGGCACTGTGCACCAAGCTCCTCTACACCTTCCCCGATTGCACGACCAAGACCATCGAGGAGCTGCGCAAACCCAAGCTTGAGGCCTGGAACCGCAACAAGGAGAATTCGCGGGCTTGGCTCGCGCTCAACATGATGACGGAGGCCCGCGCGGGATTCCGCGCTTTCAACGAGGGCACCAAAGACACCGGCCGCGAGGTCGATTTTATCGCCTTGAGGCGTGCGCTTGCGGCCAACGAGCGCTGGGATGACGAACTCACCGACAGCATCATGCCCGGCGCCGCACAAGAGCGTGCTCTCGTTGCCGGTCTGCCGTCGGCGGATCAGGCGGCGTCTTCGAAGCCATGAGTCTTCGAAGCCATGATATGACGCGCGGAACAGCACGATGACGGCTCCTCTCAAGACCTGGCTCGATGCCGAGGGCAGGCTGCTGCGGCTGCGGCTTAGCCGGCCGAAAGCCAATCTGATCGACGCGGCCATGATCGCCGCGCTCAACGGCGCGTTGGCCGATCATCTCGGCAATCCGAGTCTTGCCGCCATCCTGATTGACGCGGACGGCCCTAATTTCAGCTACGGCGCCAGCGTCGAGGAGCACTTGCCCGGCCAATGCGAAGCGATGCTCTCAGGCCTTCACGGCCTGATTCTGCAAATGGTCGAAGCGCCGGTAACCATCCTGGTAGCCGTGCATGGGCAATGTCTCGGCGGGGGCCTTGAAGTCGCGCTCGCCGGCCATGTGCTTTTTGCGGCGCCGGATGCGGTGCTCGGCCAGCCGGAAATGAAGCTCGGCGTGTTTGCACCTGCGGCATCATGTTTGCTGCCCGAACTGATCGGGCCGGTGCGCGCGCTCGACCTGTTGTTGTCGGCACGCACCGTCACCGGCGCGGAGGCCGCCGCGATCGGAATGGTACACGAGGCTGCGGGCGATCCGGAGCGCGCGGCCATCGGTTATTTCAACGCGTTCCTGAAGCCTAAGAGCGCGAGTTCCCTACGCTACGCGATCAAGGCTGCGCGGTCCGACTATGCCTCCCGCGTGCGCAGCAAGATCAAAGCCGTCGAGCGGCTTTTTCTCGACGAATTGATGAAGACGCACGATGCGGTCGAAGGGCTCGATGCATTCGTGGCGAAGAGGGCGGTGCAATGGCAACACAAATGAACGGTCATGCGTGCGCCGCCATCGTTTCGCGCGCGCAGGCTCTGTTCGAGGATCTGACGTACTCGGCGGCGCGGCAATGGAAGGCCGGCGCGGCGACGCGCAAGGTCGTCGGCTATATGCCGATCTACGTGCCGCGCGAGATCGTGCACGCCGCTGGCTTCTTGCCGCTGGGTATCCTCGGCGGCGGCGATCAACTCGAGGTCATCCACGGCGACGCCTATTACCAGAGCTACATCTGCCGCATTCCTCGCTCGACGATCGAACTCGGCGTCTCGGGCCGCCTCGATTTTGTCGACGGCATGCTGTTCCCGTCGATTTGCGATGTCATTCGCAATCTGTCGGGCATGTGGAAAATGATGTTCCCGCAGGTCTATGCCCGGTACTTCGACGTGCCGCAAAACTACCGCGACGACATCGGCGGAAATTATTACGTCAACGAGCTCGCGGAACTGCGCAGCGATCTTGAGGGATTGCGCGGCCAACCGATCACCGACGACGAGCTGCGCGAATCGATCTCCGTCTACAATGAAAATCGCCGGCTTGTGCGCGAGCTCTACGACTTGAGAGCGCAGCGCCCTTGGCAGGCGCCGGCGCCCGAGGCGTATCTCGTTCTCCGCGCCGGCATGGTGTTGCCGGTCGAGGAGCATTCGCAGATGCTGCGCGACTATTTGGCCGCCGCTACGCAGGAGGAGCGGCCGAAGCGCGATAACTGCCGCATCGTGCTGACCGGCGTGTTCTGCGAGCAGCCGCCGCTCAACCTGATCAAGTCGCTGGAGCTTGCCGGCTGCTATGTGGTCGATGACGACTTGCTGTTGGTCACACGCTGGTTGACCGAGGAGGTGCCCGTCGAAGGCGATCCGCTGCAAAACCTGGCATCGGCATTTCTGCATCAATCGATGTCGACTGCGGCGAAATACGAGCCGAGCCTGAAGGAAAAAGGCCAGCACCTGGTCCGCGCGGTGCGGCGCTCCGGAGCCGAGGGCGTCATCTTCGCCTGCCCGAGCTTCTGCGACCCGGCACTGCTTGAACGGCCGATGCTCCAGCATGTTCTCAAGGATGCCGACATCCCCTACATCGCCTTCAAGTACGCGGAAAACTCCGGGCAAATGCAGCCCATCCGCGAGCAGGCGGGAACGTTTTCGGATTCCATCAAGCTGTGGAGCGGACGATGACGATCATCACCACGCCGAAAGCTGCGCCGGCCAAGGCGGTCGAGAAAGACGCGTCCATGGTCAAGCAGAAAGAGATGATGGCCGCCCATTACGATCGTCTCACCAGCGCCCCCGAGACGGGCGAGAAAGTGGCATCGACTTTCGTGCCGGGCAATCTCAACGAGCTGATCATGTGCTTCGGCCTCGTCAACAATCTGCCCGAGGTCAACGCCATCCAAAGCGGCCTGCGCCGGCAGTCGGGCGGCTTCGTGCTGGAAGCGGAGAAGATCGGCCATTCGGAAGACGTCT